>JAQXJU010000053.1 GCA_029009115.1 Bacteroidales bacterium
TATCAAAAAAACATCGTATTTTTGTAGTCCGTTTGAGGGTGAGTTGTCCGAGTGGTTGAAGGAGCCTGCCTCGAAAACAGGTGTACGGGTGACCGTACCGGGGGTTCGAATCCCTCACTCACCGCTAAATAATTCCAGAGATGACGACGGACAGCTTAGCTTTCCGTCGTCATCTTCTTTTTGAATCACAACGTGCCTATAGCGCAGGTATTCTTGAAACAAATCTGGCTCTATCTGGTCCAGCCTGCAGTCCAGTTGTCGGAAGCGCTGACTGCGCCATTGCCGTCGACGGTGCCTACAAAGCGGTCAGTAAAGCTCAAGGAGGCATTCTCCTTATTTGTTCCATCGGCAAGGAACTGTGCTGAGCCATATTTGCTACTCTGTCCGGACTCAACTATCTCATTGAATACTGATGAGACATAAATGTCTCGGAGGATGGAGCTTCCGCTGGCAAGGGCTTCTAGGGTCTGAGCAGTCTCAGCCGTAATTCCCTGAGGCTTGCCGGAAACGAGAGCATTCTGAAGAGTAATCTCGGTTCCTGCACGTAAACGTATACCCCTCTTGTTATCTGAGGAATTATTTCCGACAAGGGTAACATACTTCAAAGTGGGGTGAGCAACAGGTTTGGCATTGAAATCATCTCCGTTATTGTCGCACTCCATCAGGCAGTCGCAGTTCGGATCGGTCTGGTAGGCGACAAGATACTCGCCCTTACCGTTCCAGCCCTCGGTCCAGTCGAAACTGTCGTCAGTGCAATCAACCACAACGCAGTGATCGACATTCACCGACCCTCCGAAGAATTCAATACCGTCGTCGGAGCCCATATAGCATTCTACATAAGAAATCTGTGTTCCGTTTCCGACTCCGTAGAGAGAAAGCCCGTTGGCCTCGTGCTCGGCATCAAGCTTATATCCGGTATATTCGAGACGTACATATTTCAGCACCCCGGAGTTGTCATTTTCGACATTCCCTCCGTAGAATGCGTTCCCTATTTCGGATGTCAGTGAACTGCCCGCTTCAGATGCCTTGTTGGAATGAGCCTTGCCGCAAATGTGCAGTCCACCCCAGGAACCGGTCTTCTTCACGTCAGAAGTGAGAACAATGGGCGAAGAAGCAGTTCCGCAAGCATTGATTTTTGCACCCTGTTCAACCAGAATGTAATTGATTTCGCCATTGTCTGCGGCAGATATGGTCACCCCCGGTTCTATTGTCAGAGTTGCGGGAGCAACCACGTGGAGACTCCCGACAAGCCTGTATGTACTTCCTGATTTGAGAGTAAGATTCTCAGTCAGCCTTCCGCTGAGATCCGAATCATTTTTCTTTGTTTCATCCTGTTCAATTCTGTTGCAAGAGCAAAGGCTCGCCAACACAGCTGCCATTGCAGCCACACAAATGATTTTGTTGTTCATAATATATTGTAAATAAAGGTTATAGTTTCCAAGATACAGCTACTGAGAATCTCCTTCCCTCGTTCCATCCTTCAACATAGACCTGCTGCCCTGTCTGTGGGATATCCTGCCGGAACAGCATTCCGCTGTTCAGGAGATTAGACATTCCTATGCGAAGCGAAATTCCGGAATCGAATGTCCACCCCGCATTGAAATCGAGACTGTGAAAGGGCATCTGAATCACATCCCCGAGCCCCGACAATCCTACTGAATGGATTCTGGGTCCCTGCAGGTTATAAAGCAATGCCAGCGACAGGCTGCTGCCCTTCTTCATGCGGGTAGAATAAGTGATATCGGCATTGACAAGGTAGGGAGATGCGCCCTGAAGACCTCGCTCGGGATTGGTATATACGCCCCCTTCGGGCAGGACAACGTCGGTGTACATATATGAGGCATTGACGTTCAGGCACAGGTCTTTGAGCAGTTCCTTGCGAATCTCAGCCTCTATACCTGCCGCCATCCCCTTGTCTGCATTCTGGAAAGAATGTTCAGGAGCTCCCCCTGAATACCGCTGTATTCTCTCTATCGGATTCTGCAGCCATTTGAAATAGCCCGTTATGGAGAACATATCTTTGGCCGAATCGGTAAAGAGCTCGTATCTGAGGTCAAGGTTGTAGTTGTACGCATTCTTGAGCGATGCATTTCCCCTGAGCATCGTCCCCCCGTAACTCTCCTGATACAGGAAAGGAGCCATCTCCAGAAACGAAGGCCTAGTGACCGTCCTCGATGCTGAAAACCTCAGATAGTGAGCTCCGCTAATATTGTATTTCAAGTTGAACGCGAGGAAGGGATCGCAGAACGGGAGGATTCTTGAGGTATCTTCAACGTCATCATTATAATTAACCCTGCACTCTCCGCTCTCAAGACGGAGTCCTACATTCATATTCCACTTCTGGCCGAAAGTCTTGTCGTATTCGGCAAAGGCCGCCCCGATAAGATTGTATGCCTGATAACTGTCTCTGCGATTCTGCTTGCGCATCATAGAAACGTTTCCGCTCTTCTGGGCTTCAAATCCAATCAGAGACTCTATGTCCATAGCCATTTCTCTTTGGAAAGTATTGTTCAAAGCCGATACGTCGTACAGAAATCTTGTCGTGGAGAAGTTCCTGAACTTATCCCTGGCAGAGAGTCCCAAACGCATACTTGAGCCTTCATCTATCTGATATCTGGCTTTGAAGTCGGCCGAGTACTCTGTCTCAGACAATGATCCGAAATATCTGTAAGTCTCGAGATTGTTTTTGAAGAACTTTAAAAGCCCGTCATCACCCATCTGGAAAAGCATCTGTCTTCTGTCTGGTTCGCTGCTCGATGTCAGGCAGGCGGAGGCGCCCCAATCGACCGTCCACTTTCCAAACCTGTGGTGACCGGTGAGTTGCGCGTCTGTCATCAGATAGATATGGTCGGTCTGACTTTCTCCGAAGAGTATCCTGTCTTCATAATCTACCCCGTCGCGGGCAGAAAAGGAGCGGGATGCATTCCTTGCAAAGAAAACAGTCAATGCTACCGCATCCTCACGCCTGAGACTCTGGTCGATGTTCAGAAGTGCCGCAATGTTTTCTTTGCGTGAGTAGCTCTCCCAGGTAAAATTGCTCTTCCTGGTCCCCGATGCCTCATAGACATCCTGAAAGCCATCTTTGACATTCTGTTCAGAATACTTTGAGCAGGCGCTTGCAGTGATGCTCATTGTCTGGTCTCCGACGGCTATTGTCTTGGCGTAACCTGCGGAGAAATCCAGATCCGGCATAGCCGTCCGCTGCACTACGCTGAAAGGACTCTTGTCGAAAAGCTGTTTTGATGCAGCATATTCCTGAAAATCGGAGTACCCGAGTGTCTCGGCCTTTCGGTCGATCCTGTTGGAAGACAGCATTGACGGCGATACCATATTCCATGAGTCCGTGAAAACGGTATTGAAACTCCCGCCAGTGCCCAATGAAATATTGAAAATGTCTTCCGTCGAGCTTTTGGTCCCGATTTCGATGTGAGCTCCTGAATAATCGGCATAAGAAGATGCTTCATAGACCTTGCTGACCGTTATGTTTCTGATTGTGGATGAGGGGAATATATCCAGGGGAATCAGTTTGTTCTCGGGATTCGGCGACGCGATAGGCAAACCGTTCAAGGTAGTTGAACTGTATCTGTCCCCCAGACCGCGCACTATCAGCTGACCTGCAGTTGCTATTGAAATGCCCGATATTTTGGATACGCTCTCCTGTGCATCCGAGAGTCCTTTAAGCGACATTTCAGATGCACCGAGGTTTTCGATTGCGAATGCGCTGCGCATCCTCTCGCCTGTCAGGCTCTGCAGCGACTCCAGATTCTTTCTTGCCGAGATTCCCGCCTCCGAAAGAACGGTTGAATCTTCAATCAATGAGATATGTATAATCCCTTCAAAGAGCGCAACTTCTGAATCGCTTGCACCGATAGCAGCGATTTCGCCCTTTTTTATGGATAAGATTATTCTGGCCGGAAGATATCCCAGATATACGCACTCCAGGACAAGCTCACCTTCTTTGGCCGGGAGTGAAAAACTGCCATCTCCAGACGTTACGGTTCCTTCAAGAGTCCCTTGGTACAGTACTGCAGCACCGACGAGCGGTTCAGAGTTGCTTTTGTCTTTCACACACCCCCTCAATTCAGATTGAGCCCCAAGCGGCAGGGCAAAGAAAACTGACAGTACAGTCAGAATTACAGCCATTCTATTCACAAACACTACGTTTTGGTTTCTGGCTGCAAAAGTATGGGGGGATTGTTATCTAATTATTAAGTGACTGCAAAGAAATGGTTAAATCGCTACTCGCCGAGTTGGTCGAAGTACTTCTTGTATCCTTCGTAGGTGTAGTATCCGGGTTTGAAAGTGGCCCAGCTGAAGTTGGTTATCTTGTCGGTGAAGGCTCCCGCCATCCAGAGCTGGGGAGCAAGCTCCTTCCAGGTCTTCTGCCGGCGGGGCATCTTGAGCATACTGCAGCGGAAGAAAGACTCGATATCCACTCCAAAGGCTACCCCATTGGCATCGCAGGCCTTCTTGATTTCGGTATAGTAGTTCGCGAGATCAACCCCGACTGACATCACCGTATCGGGACCGCGCCCGCAGCAATCCTGAAGATAGAGCTCATCTATCGAAGGGGTCAGCGAGAACAGACGCCCGAACCATTCGCCTGTCATCCGGGCCGGATGCCCTTTCCAAAGGGCCGGAGCTATGCAGACCGGAGCATTGACCTTCGATTTCATATAGCTGGCATTCTCTTCGAGATACCAGGCCAGTTGCTCCGTTGCAGCCTGGGGATACCAGTTTGCATTGACCCTGGCACTGCCGTCGTGGAACTCGTCGGCGATATACCATCCTGCAAAGGCTGGGGAAGAACCGAAGTTGGCAGCCAGCTCGTCTATGACCAGTTTGTTGTTGGTAAGCATCTCGGCATAACGGGTACGCTGGGTGATATCGGTATCGCCCCAATACTGGAAATAAGGGCCTACTACTATCTTGCACGAAAGGCGCTCCGCCGCCTCGAACATCTTGTCAACAATGTCGTAACGTTCTGTAATCCAAGGCAAAGAGCAGTTCTTGTAGTATGCGCAGTGTTCAAATTTCTTGTGGCCCACACAGTACTGCAGGAACCATGTAGTGATTCCGACCCTCTTTCCGGCAGAGAAAATCTTATCCCAGTCGGCATCGGCATACGTGGGACCTATCTGAATGAAAAGGCTGCTGAACTTAGCATTCTTGTTCCACTGGGGACGGAACGAAGTCAGCTGTTCCATCTTGTCGAGGCGAAACTCCCCTGCCCCGCTCACTGCCGTGCTATTGACTAGCTCGATGCGATACCCTATGACACTCGACAGGTCGAGAGGCCTCAACTCAGCATCCGCTGGGGCGTTCGTCGGGGCGACCATCGGCTCAAAGTCAGAGAAGGGGAAGATGACACGGGTCCAGCCATCGCACCGAATGGCCCCCGAAGTGTCGGTGCAAGTAAACATCTGACTTACCTGAGGCTTCACGACGGAGAGATCATTGGCCTGCAGGAGGGTAAGGCGCAGTTCGCCAGGGTTGTCCTTCGCCCCCTTTACCCAGAGAGAGATGCCCAGAGGGTGGAAGCTGAAATCGCATCTCCAGTTACCGAAGCGGCGAAGGATATACACTAGTTCACCGGTAGATGCCCCCTCAAAGTTATATGAGAACACGGTGGAGGCACTGCCTTCGAGCTTGTCCGATTCGTCGGCTCTCTTGGAGATGGAGGTCTGGCTGGTATTCGAACCGGGAGTTGTGGCGGGCTTGGGGTTCTCCCTAGCTGGGCCAGAGGTCTGGCTGGTATTCGAGGCAGAGCCGGACTCGGGGCGTTCGGCGCCTAGAGTTAGAGGCCAGCTATGAACATCAAATGGGTCAATGAGTTTCACCTCCCCTACCTGAGAAAGAAGTTCGGCTTTCCTGTCGGAATCCTGTGCCCGGGATTGAAGTCCCAGAACCATCGATGCCGCAAGCGCGACAAGGATCAAAAACAGTCTATATCCCTTATTCATAATAATTAGGTGTTAAGATCTAATATCAATGCTAAACCGCATTACCACAAGCCTTCCGAAAACAGGTTCAAGACAGGTCCGAATGTACTGGTTTGTCAGCGAAACCGACTTAGATTTGGCATCATTGAAAGCATCGGATAAAAGCAATTCGGCTTTATAGGCGTTCTTGGGGCCAAACATATACATCAGGCTGAAGTCTGCCTTAGTCATCTCATTACTGAACCCTCGATCTGTCTTCATATTGCTATAACTCAAATCCATCGTGGTCTTCCAGTGTTTGCCCATAACAAACGAGCAGTGAAGAAGACAATCGTGCGAATTTGAATAATAAATCAGATTATCATCAGAAAGCTGTCTTCCGAATGTGTACTTATATGTCAGATCCAAATCAAAATTTCCTCTATAGATAGATGGTTTGGTCAGGAACCTCAAATTGTCTATCCTATTCCTCCTGGATTTTCCGGACAATACAAATGGAGTATCTGAAATTGAATAACCTATTGATTGAAATAGATTCCCTCCCTGTGAAAGAAATGAGGAAGATGTTATCAGATTGATATTGGCCTTACTGGCATTCCCGGCATTTGTCGGACGCGAAAGTGTTGAGCCCGCCTTGGCATTATATTGATAGTCAGCGAGCAGGACATCTTCTTCAAAAACCTGGACGCTATTGCATATGAAATCTGATGACAAGACTCCATCAGCCGAAACAATCAGGTAGGTTGAGCCAAACAGAGGGAAGGAACCCTCAGCTTCAAATTTATGATTTCTTTGAGGCTTGAGATCAGGGTTTCCTGCATTGAGGAACATTGACGAGCTGTTATCCAACCAGTTTCTCAATAAAAGAGCCGATGGGATTCTGTTTTCATTAAGATAATTGACTTTAATGCTACAGTCGGTCAATTTCAAATCCAAATTGATTTGAGAATCAAGTGACAATTTTTTCTTTTCAACGATTTGCCTTTGAGGAATAATATCGGTCAATGTCAGGTATTCGTCATTTATAGCAACAGATGCGTCTGCATTGATTCCAGAACGAATATCTTCATAACGAATAAGCATACCGGCTCTGCCATGAATTCTCCGTTCAAAGTAATCCATTGTGTTCACATCGTCCACCACATTAAGAATCAGGTCATTTGCTTCAGATACAGTATGAGAGTTCAATAATGCGGTCACGATATCTGATTTCATTGTAATTTTTTCGCTCAACTTATGGCTTCCAGACAGGCGAATCTCGGGATTGTGATTAATCTGCCTCTTATCTGCAAGTAATCTAATAGGAGACAGTATGTTGAGTGTATCTATACGACTATCGATTCCTTGTGACTGACTTCCCTTGTATGATGCTTCGATTTCAGCAATAAAAGGCTTTCTGCTATCCTTGGCGGCATTTATCGTCAAACCTGATACTACGTTTTCTGTTACAGACCAGCCTTGAAGGCCTCTTTGAAGCAACTGACTTCTTGCAGCTATTCCATCCTTCCACAGGATTGACCCACTCTCTTGACTACTGCTATTTGTTTTGAAGCCAAGTTGTTTTACAAGTACATAAAAAGAAGAATTGTCAGACAAGCGGGTATAATACCTCCCGGTGACCTTCAAATTATTATTTGAAGTATTCCCATATATGGAATTTTCGTATGTACACATTTCAAGTTCAGAACCAGGTAGATACTGTTCTGACACAAAAGAATTACTAATTTGATTGTCATAATCAAAGATAGCCGTAAGAGACAAGATACTATCAAACTCTTTCGTTCTTTGTATTGACACCATTGCATTGGCATATTGACTAGGTTGCTTTGAGAACTGAGGATTGTTAAGCAACCCCATTCGTAGGATATTCTTCCCATACATAGCCCTTGCAACAAATCCCTCCTGATTATTAGCATCAAATCTACGGACATTTGCAAAGCCCTCTGCTATCAAACCATCTGAGAGGTCTTCTTCAGTATAAGCTCCGACCGTTCCTTCCATATTGAGAGATAAAATCTTGTCAATCTTAGTTTTGGTCGTAACATCGATTACCCTCTGTTTACGTCCAAGAGTATCAGCTTCAATAAGTCTCTCTCTATCGTGTTCATCAAATACTCTTACTTGAGTAACTTCATCGGCATACAAAAGACTCATCGCTGCCTCTAGATTATTACCGAACAACATAGTTCCATTGACAAGCATCTTGCTTACCGGTTGACCACCGGCCATAACAACGCCATTATCTACAGAAATCCCAGGAAGTCGGTTTAGAATTGATCCTAAGTTATCGCCTTCCTGATGTTCCAGAAGATTTACATTATAGACAAGAGTGTCACCTCGAGACACCATCAATATAGCTTTATCTCTAAATATCAATGTTGTAAGAGTATCCGCCTTCTGTTTGAGGTAGATATCTATTATGGGAGCAAGGCTCTTAAACTTAATTTTGGCTGAAAAGTCGTGATAACCAAGAATGTGAGTAGAGACAAGTATGCTGTCTTTAGTAAAAGGATTCTGACAAGAACAATTGCCAGATTCACCGGTCTCTAACTCAAGATACTTCTTCTTTTGGGAGAAAGAAACCGCCACTCCGGGAATCTTGGCTTTTGTATCTTGATCATACACTTGAACATTAATCCACCTGCCTTCAGTATGAGAGACTTCTTCTATCCTTTGCGCTGAAACCGATAACGAAAAGCAGAAAAAAATCAGCATAAGAATTGCTGACTTGTCAGACATTAACGACATCGAATAATAGTTATGGTATGATGATCGTTTGATTAATTGTTCTCTGGTTTGTAATAACACGAAGATGATATACACCTGAAGGCCAGTTCAAAGTAGAGATAATAATTCTATCATCAATAACTGATACCTGATTAAGTGTAACTATCAACTGACCCTTGGGATTATAGACTTGCAACCCAGATACTGTTTCACCAGACAATAATTGAATTATGACTTCATTAGAGGTATAAGATGATGTTCTTTCATAAGGTTGAGAAAATTGAGAATAAGAAGAAGTGGATAACAAATTGCTAGAGAGAGAGATAGATAGAATTAGCAATAAAAATAATCTTTTCATAATCAATACTTCGGTAAAAATTTACCGCGATAAAAGTTAAACATTTGAAGCCGGCTATCCGGTTTCACTATATAAAAGTTCATTGAAATACTGTCAATAACTGTCGCTTGAGCAAGCTG
>JAQXJU010000054.1 GCA_029009115.1 Bacteroidales bacterium
CTCATTTCCGGAGGTTTCGAGCAGATTCCCAACACCGAACTCAAGGACGTGACTCCCGAGCAGAGGGCTACTCTAAACAAACTTACCGGGCTGCTTGAGGATGACGAGGATGTCACCAACGTCTATACGACTCTCAAGCCTTCAGAAGACTGATTCTACAAGATCGATAACTGACGATGGGCGGCACGGCGTGCCGCCTTTTCGTTTTCTGCGAGGCGACCTTTCTCTGAGGCAGGGATGAAACTCTCGACGAAGCGCTCCCAGATAATCTTGACGGCAAGTTCCGAAGGGTGTACCATATCCTCGGAGTAGAAGCGGTAGTCTCTCAGCTCGTCAAGAACAATTTCATATGAGGGAAAGTAAAATGTGTCAGGGTATGAGTGTACTGCCTGATTGGCTCCCAGCAGGAGCGAGGCCTTGCTCAGGCTATTGTCGTGAGCTCCCGACGAAAGGTGCCTTATAGGGCTGATGCTCAGAATAATCCGTCTTGGCGAACTCATCTTGATGACGGATTCCAGAAGTTCGCTTACCTGATCTGGAGTAAGCCTGTCGTGAGTGAATTCTGCAGCAGGCCTTTTCAGACAGTTCGCAACGGCCATCCCGTTGTCTGCACGCCTCCATACCATAGAAGTGCCGAGGGTGAGGATGAGGGTGTCGCATCTTTTCCAGAAGGCGCAGGCCTCGCCAAGACTCCTGTTGGCATTCTCCAGAAAAGACTCGCGATCTTTGCGTGCGAAGCGGGTGTGGTGGCTGAAAGAGCATATCCTGCCGGCTCCGGCACCCATTTCGACGCATTCTTCCTCAGTGAAAGGGCGGCCTTCTTCAAGCCTCTTTATGGCAGAAGCAATCGATGCCGGGTTGTAAAGGGTCCCGAAGGGGTTTACGCAGACATCCAGACCACATTCAATCATTATTGATCCTATCGAGTCTGCAAAGCAGCTTCCGAGCATCAGCGCAGAATGACCGAAACCGACATCGAAGCCGGGCGCGGCTATTTCTACAGAAGTCTGGAGTTTAAGCATTCTATCTGCCCCTGAAGTTCTTCATACGGGCGGCAAGTGAGCCGTTCATAGCCATCTTCATCATTTTTCTTGACGACTCGAACTGCTTCAGAAGACGGTTTACCTCAGGAAGAGAAGTACCTGACCCCTTGGCTATTCGGGCCTTGCGTGAGCCGTTCAGAGCCTCGGGATGCTCCTTCTCCCAGGGGGTCATCGACTGAATGATGGCTTCGGTTGACTTGTATGCTGTCTTGTTGTCGATATCGACATCCTTTATGGCCCTGTCCATACCGGGAATCATCCCGGCCAGGTCCTTGATGTCGCCCATTTTCTTTACCTGCTGAATCTGGTCGTAGAAGTCAGAAAGGGTAAACTGGTCCTTTGCGAGTTTCTTTTTGAGTTCCCGGGCCTGCTTCTCGTCGAACTGCTCCTGAGCCTTTTCGACGAGTGACACGACATCACCCATTCCGAGAATTCGGTCGGCAACCCTTTCGGGGTGGAACACATCGAGAGTCTCAATTTTTTCACCCATCGACACGAACTTTATGGGCTTGCCTGTCACGGCCTTGATGGAAAGGGCTGCACCGCCCCTGGTGTCACCGTCCATCTTGGTCAGAACCACACCGTCGTAGTCTATCGCCTCATTGAATGCCCTGGCACTCTCCACGGCATCCTGTCCTGTCATTGCATCTACTACAAAGAGGGTCTCGGTGGGCTTGACGGCCTTGTGGAGGGTCGAAATCTCCTCCATCAGTTCCTTGTCAACGGTAAGCCGTCCTGCGGTATCGACAATGACCACGCTCACAGCTTCGCGTCTGGCTTTCTCGATTGCCGAGAGTGCGCATTTGACAGGGTCCTTTTCTCCTTCGAGGCTGAATACAGGAACCTGACACTGCTCTCCGAGAGTCTTGAGCTGGTCGATGGCGGCGGGCCTGAAGGTGTCGCAGGCAGCCAGCATCACCTTCATGCCCCTCTTGCTCTTGAGGTTGAGGGCCAGCTTTGCGCAGAAGGTTGTCTTACCCGAACCGTTCAGTCCGGCGACCAGAATCACTGCGGGGTTGCCCTTGACAGCTATGTCCGAGGCATTGCTGCCCATAAACAGAGCCAGCTCGTCGTGGACAATCTTGACCATCATCTGCTGAGGCTTGACGGCAGTGAGAACATTGCTTCCTATTGCCTTGCCTTTTACGCGGTCGCAGAATTCCTTCGCTACCTTGTAGCTCACATCAGCATCAAGCAGGGCCCTGCGTATGTCTTTCAGGGTTTCTGAGATGTTGATTTCGGTGATTTTGCCTTCGCCCTTGAGTATTTTGAAGGACCTTTCAAGTCTTTCTGAGAGATTTTCAAACATAATTCGGTGTATTGGAGTGCAAAAGTAACTAAAAAATACTACTTTTAGATAACGGAATGGATTCGTGAGTATGAAAAGCCTGTATAGAAGATTCCTCGACGGATTGAGGGTGATGAAAAGGGGATTGCTTTTCCTTCAGCCAAGTACTTGTTTCTCAAAGAATGATACGAGAGTAAAGAAGATAATCGACTACCGAATAGCTTCGGCAATAGAGTCGTGGATAGAGGAGAAGCGCTACCTTCTTCCTCAAACTATGCAGCAGGCTGCTGACGATATGGGTATCAGCCGCGACCAGCTTTCGTATTTCTTCCATACCTACCACTCCACCAGTTTCCTGAAATGGCGAAAGGAGCGACGCATCGCCGAAGCGAAAGCGCTGCTCCTTTCTCAACCCGGCCTTTCGTTGTCGGACCTGGCGGTAAGCGTCGGAATAAATGACCGTTCAAATATGCGGCGCCAGTTTCAGGAGGTCACCGGTATGAGCCCCTCTGAATGGGTGTCCAGTGTCCGTTAGGGCCTTTTGACCGTACCGAGTCCGTGAACGTCGGTAGTCAGGCTCTCTGAAACAAGGCGTGAGGCATCGATGTCTCCGGCACCGGCAATATTCAGATCGGCCTTGGTGCAACGGCCCTCGAGAGTGACGTCTCCGGCTCCGTTGACATAGACGTTGACGGCGCCACAATCGAGTCCTTCTAGAGAAACTTCGCTCGCCCCGTTGGCAAGGACGGTGATTTCTTCGGCCTTCAGATGATCGATGTCTATTTCACAGGCTCCGTTTGACTGAATCATCAGCCTTGACGTAGCCAGGCCGCCTTCTATGGAGAATTCTGCTGCACCGTTGAAGGTGAGGCTGCTGAGGGTGGAGGTGCCTATCTTTACGTTGATGTCTCCGATACCGCCGCCAAGCCTTTCACCGGGTTTCACCCTGAGGGTGACGGTGCGGCCGTCCTGAAGTACCTCTATCTTCTGACGCACTTTCTCAGAGGCTTCAATGGTCAGGAAAGGCTCAGCTTCGGTCTGGATGTATTCAATGTCAACAGGGATGTTGACCACGAAGGAGTCCGCCTGGCTGATTTGCTCTACTGCCACTCCTCTGACAGAATTCTGACTGTCTTCTCCGAAGAGTTTGGGATTTACCCTGACCCAGGTACAGGAAGTGGCTGAACTGAGGATAGCAAGTGCAGCCGAAACTGCAAGTATAGTCTTTTTCATTTTATTTGAGGTGATTGATAAGTTCGTCTGTGGTGATTGACAATAGTTCTGCTCTGCGCCTGAAGGCCGGCAGCTCAGTTCCGAAGAAGCGGGAACGCTCAGAGTCCAGAACTATCTCCCTGGCAGAAGGCGCTACGAAGAATCCGATTCCCCGCTTGTTGTAGATGACCCCAGTCTCGGTGAGTCTCTCGTAGGACCTTGCGACCGTGTTGGGATTGACCCCTATCTGGGCTCCGAATTCCCTTACGGAAGGTATTCTGTCCTCGGGGGAGAGTTCGCCGACGAGTATCCTTTCGCAGAACGAATCGGCTATCTGGAGATAAATGGGTCTGTTGCTGTCAAATTCCATGATGTCAATGTTTCAAGGTTTTGAGTCTCAGATAGATGCCTCCGAGCAGGATAGTGAACACGACGATATAGATAATGCTGATTGTCAGGTTTATGATCTGCTGGAACTTCTCGGGGGTGGGATTTCCGAACCATTCAATGAGCTGCTCGGTCGAAATGTTGGTGGAGCTGAAGATGAGAACCATCAGACTGACCAGAATCATACCCAGCCCCATTACGCAGAGGAAGGTCTTGCCTATTTTGCCCCTTTTGAAGAAGATTGCTCCGAGAGTGAAGGTGAGGATGTTCTGGCACCAGCCTACCCACAGCAGGGAGGGAGAAATATATATTTCGCTATCGGTCAGGTAGTCCATTGCGCTGCTGATGTTTGAAATGACAGGGCTTTCGTATCCGGGGACAATAGCGGAGATTAGCGCATCCGAACCCAGAAGAATGACTCCGCCAACCACAGGCAGGATCAGGCAGCTGATGAGGAGCATCGAAAAGAACTTTTCAAAAGTAGATGCCGGAATCATCAGGAATGCGCTTCCTTCCTTCTTGTCGGTTACTTTGCCATAGAGCTTGACAGGGGCTGTGAGAACCAGCATTATCATAGCCACCATGACGCTTGAAATCTGAAGACCGGCGTTTCCTTCGGAGAAACCGTGCCCCGAGATTATGCTTATCATCTCGTAGCATATAAGGGACCAGAGAGGCATCAGGGAAATAATCAGCAGCGAAAGGCCGAAGTTGTTGCGTGCCGAGACGAGATCGTATTTCAGATAGGTTGCGAATCTCTTTAGATTGAATGTCTGATTCATTTTGCAAACAGGTCTTTATGGTTGTGGATGGTGTTGAACAGGGCTTCGACATTAATCTTGCTTTCAAGCCCTTCAGTATTGGGACGTACCTGGATGAAACCGGCAGGTGTCTGTTCGGAGTACAGGGAGTCGCTTTGGAGGGTCGTCCCGTAGTCAAAGTAGAGTTTGTTTCCGATTTCCTCAAGGGTGGCATTCAGCAGAACGCTCTGCTTGTCGAGGATGATGATAGGATCGATGATGTTCTCGAGGTCGCGCACCTGATGGGTAGAGATTACTATGGTCGAATCCTCCCTGGTGTGTGTCATTATGGCTTTGCGGAACTGAGCCTTGGAGGGAATGTCAAGTCCGTTTGTCGGCTCGTCGAGGAAGATGTAGGAGCATCTGCAGGCAAGGGCGAAGCTGATGTAGGTCTTTTTGAGCTGGCCTGCCGACATTGTGGTCATCTTCTGCTCGGGGTTGGTCTCGAACTCCTTCATTATTGCAAGGAACTCCTCAAGACTGAAGTTGGGGCGAAGGCTGCCGCTTGACTTGGCGAAGTTCACAGCTTTGTCGTTAACTGCCACAACCTCGTCGGGGAGGTAGAAGATGTCTGCAAGGGTGGAGGGAAGCCTCTTGTAAGGAGCGATACCCTCGATGAGGATTGAGCCTTCCTGCTCCTTCTTCAAACCGGAGAGCAGGGTGAGCAGAGTCGTCTTGCCGACTCCGTTTTCTCCGAGCAGACCATAGATATGGCCGGGCTCCAGAGTCATTGTGATGTTGTTCAGGACGGTATTGTTGCCGTAGCTGAATTTCAGATTGTTGACTGTTATCATAGCGTATTAGTGCAATAGGACACTGCAAAGATACTGCAAAAATCCATACCACCAAATTATTTTCACTATTTTTGCAAAAATATTTTCAGATGACCCAAAATACTAATTCGATCATATGGCTGGCAAGCCAGTCAATCCTTGCAGTAGCAATCACTTCAGTGCTATTCCTGACGGTTTCCTGCTACCCCAGAAACGGCTCGCACGAACTCCACATCCTTGCCACTGGCGACGTTCACGGTGCCTGGTTTGACACTCCTTACATATCGGGAGGATCGGCAAGTCCGAGCCTGATGTCGCTTAAGCCTGTCCTTGACAGCATACGCAGGGTGTATGGACCCGCAAATGTACTTCTCGTCGATGCCGGCGACTGCCTTCAGGGCGACAACGCCGCTTACTATTATAATTACGTAGAGACATCCAGACCTCACCTTTTCCCGAGACTGATGTCGTATCTTGGGTATGACGCCGTAGTTGTGGGCAATCACGACATCGAGACAGGACACGAGGTGTATGACAGGGTAACAGGTCAGCTTGCCTCTTCCCGCATTCCTTTCCTTGCCGGGAATGCCATTTCCGACAGCAACGGCACCCCCTACTGGCCTGAATTCCGCCTTGTGCGCCGCTCGGGGATGAGGGTGCTCATACTCGGATACACTAATCCCAACATCTCCTCCTGGCTTAAACAGTCGCTTTGGGAGGGTATGCATTTCGAGTCTCTTCTGCCCTTAGTTCAGGAGAGGGTCGATGTCCTGAGGAAGAAGTATCGCCCGGATGTGGTGGTCGCTGCCGTGCATTCCGGAGCAGGTCCCGGCGATGGAACTGTCCTCGAAAGCCAGGGTATGGACCTTTTCAAGTCCCTTAAGGGAGTTGATGTGCTCATCTGCGGACACGACCACAGTCCCAGAGTAGAGTCTGCCCCCCATATGGTTCTCGTCAATGCAGGCTCCAAGGCGGGCAAACTTGCCCACGCCGTTGTAAAGGCCGAGGTCAGAAGGGGAAAGATATGCTCAAAGTCATTTGATGCCAGTCTTGTGGATAATGACCCCTCGCGCGCAGATGCCACTATGAAGGAGGCTTTTGCCGAAGACTTCGAGGCAGTCAGAGCTTTTACTGTCAAGGAGATAGGCTATAGCGAATGTGCTCTCTCGGCAAGTGAGGCCTTCGGTGGGCGATGCGCTATGACCGACCTTGTACACACCGTCCAGCTCAAGACGACGGGGGCGCAGGTCTCTTTTGCCGCCCCTCTGTCGCAGAGAACCATGGTCCCTGCAGGAAAGCTGACAGTCAATGATCTCTTTGCGATATATCCCTTTGAGAATACCCTCTATTCATTGGAAATGACAGGTGCGCAGATTCGCTCCTATCTCGAATATTCATACTCGAAATGGGTCTGCAATCCTTTCAGCGAAGGTCACGCCCTGCAAATCCGTTCCCGCAGCAATAAGTCAGACGGAAGCCTCCGATGGTCTTTCGTGCATCCCGCCTTTAACTTCGATTCCGCCGCCGGCATATTTTACACTGTCGATCTTTCCAAAGAGGAGGGTCAGAGGGTATGTATTACTGGAATGGCCGGAGGTTTGCCCTTTGATGAAAATGCAACTTATTCTGTTGCAATGAATTCATATCGAGCTAGCGGGGCCGGGGATATGCTCGGCAAGGGCGCCGGAATCAATACGGATGAACTTCAGATTACGGGACGTTATCCCGAAATACGCGAACTTATCAGCAGATACATCACAGACTGCGGGACTCTTACTCCGCAGAATATCTCCGACCCCGAACTTCTTGGCAACTGGTCGTTCATACCCGAGAAACAAGTCCGACCTTTCATCGAGCGTGATTTGGCTCTGCTGTTTGCTCCGAAGGCCTTCTAATATTGCTTTTTTGTTTATATATTTGTAAGATTAACTTTTGCAAGTGAAGTACAATATGAGATACAAAGCACTACTTCTCGCGTCGGCTCTCGGAATTGCCCTCGCAAGTTCCTGTGCATCTGTCGATGCCATCCCTTATTTCCAGGACCTTGATGCCGCGTCTTTGGATACCATCACGTCCGTATCGTCGATCACCATCAAACCGGACGACAAGATATCAATCATAGTCAACTGCAGAGACAACGAACTGTCTAACCTGTTCAATCTCCCTTATTCTGCCCGGACAATTGGCCAGCCTAGTGAGTACAACAGCTCCTATTCGCAGGGAATAAGCGGATATCTGGTTGACAGCGAGGGAAATATCGACTTCCCCGTACTCGGGACCCTTCACATCGCCGGAATGACCCGCGCCGAGATATCCAAGTATATCAAAAAGCAGCTCATAGACAACAATCTGGTCAAGGACCCGATTGTGACGGTTGATTACGTCAATCTCCACGTCAGTGTTATGGGCGAGGTCACCCGTCCCGGCCGTTTTAACATTGACAAGGACCAGTACACCATTTTCGATGCCCTCAGCGCTGCCGGCGACCTTACCATCTTCGGCCGTCGCGAAAACGTCAAGGTGCTCCGTACCGAAGGCGGTGCCAAGAAGACTTATATGCTCAACCTCTGCTCCGGAAAGGAAGTCATTTCGTCCCCCGTGTATTATCTCCAGCAGGGTGACATCATCTACGTTGAGCCCAACGAGATGAGAATGAGGCAGTCAACCGTCAACGGCAACAATCTCGTCAGCACTTCATTCTGGATCTCGGTCGCATCACTTGCAACCACCATTTCCTATTACTTCTTCAAGCCCTGATTCTTCCTCTCCAGATGGATAAACAGAATACCTACGGTTCAAACTCCAATTCTCAGGACCAGTCCCAGAGCAATGTCGAAATACTCGAGATTCTGAAGACCTGCCTCCGTAAATGGTACTGGTTTGCCCTTTCGCTTGTACTGACCCTGAGTATCGGTTGCCTGAAAATCCTGAAAACCATCCCTTTATACGAGCGCAGCAGTACCATTCTCATCAAGGAACAGTTGAACCGCCGTGCCTCGGGAAACGACTTGGATATGCTTTTGAGCACAGGAGGTGCCAACAGTATGGCTTCGCGCCTTGCAAACGAGGTGATAGCATTCGTGTCTCCCGCGCTTATGACTGAGGTGGTCTCCAGGCTCGGACTCCAGACCGAGTATTCTGTCGAAGGAAATTTTCACCCTACAATCCTGTACGGAGACCAGGTGCCACTTGAGGTGAAGTTCGTCGATAATCCCAGCGATGTGTCGGTCAAGTTCTTAATCAGCTCCGCGGATGAAGGAAGATATTCCATTTCAAAACTCAGCTATTTTGACAAGGAAACCCGCAAGAAGGTGACAGTCAAAACTCCCACTTACCACTGTATGGGAGACACCGTGGATATAGGTATAGCCAGAATTGTTGTCAGTCCGGCTCAGTTCTTCACGGGAGAGTGGAAGCATCCCTTGAAAGTTACCCGCCGCTCGATGTATTCTGCCACAAGACTTTTCTCGTCCCGTCTTTCGGCCGATTCCGTCGATGAAAAGAAGCGTTGCGACGTGCTTGTCCTGAGACTGCAGGACTACAACATAAACCGCGCCGACAACATTCTCAATATGCTCATCAACGTGTACAACGAGAACTGGGTCGATGACAAGAACAAGATGGCCATAAGCACCTCAAGGTTCATAAATGACCGTCTTCAGGTTATCGAGAAAGAACTCGGTACGGTTGACGAATCGATATCGGAGTACAAGTCGAAGAACCTGCTCCCTGACGTGCAGAGTGTATCTTCGATGTATATGAGCCGCAGCACGGAGACTGCCCGCAAGATTCAGGAAATCGAAAACCAGCTCTATGTGACCAAGTTCGTGAGGTCGTACCTGGAGGGCAACTCCAATGACATCTCCCAGCTCATTCCAATGGCTTCGAGCATACAGCACAGCGGAATTGCCGCGCAAATTACCGAGTATAACAATGTTGTTCTGAAGCGCAACAATCTGGTGTCCAACTCCTCGGAGATGAATCCTCTGGCCATCAGTCTCAGCGATGCGCTCAAGACCCTCCGCACCGGAATCGTCAGCGCCATAGACAATCAGATCGAGACCCTCGAAGCGCAGATAGACATTCTCCGCAAGGAAGACCAGAAAACCAACGAGAGAATAGCCGCAAGCCCCTCGCAGGCCAAATACCTGCTTACGGTCGAGCGTCAGCAGAAAGTCAAGGAGTCGCTCTACCTGTTCCTTCTCCAGAAGAGGGAGGAGAACGAACTCTCGCAGGCCTTCACTGCCTACAATACCCGAATCATCACCCCTCCGGGCGGCAGCCTTACGCCCATTGCCCCCATTTCGAGGAATATACTTCTGATAGCCTTCGTTCTGGGTCTGTGCATCCCCTTCGGAATCATCTATCTGCTTGAGGTTACAAATACCAGGCTTCGCGGCCGCAAGGACCTTGAAAACCTGACCATTCCCTTCCTCGGAGAGATACCCCAGTACCTTTCCCCCGAAGAAAGAAAGAAAAGCAGGTTCCACCGTTTCGCTACTATGCTTTCCAAGAATCTGGACAAGTCTTCGATAGTGATCAGGCAAGGTAAGAGAGATGTTATCAATGAGGCGTTCAGGGTTCTTCGCACCAACCTCGAATTCATAAGCCAGGATGTCAGCGATGGTGCCCGGATCCAGATTGTCACCTCCTGCAATCCAGGTTCAGGAAAGACCTTTTTATGCATCAATACTGCCGTATCCCTTGCCATTAAGGGCTTGAAGGTACTCTGTATAGACGGTGACCTCCGTCACGCATCTCTGTCACAGATAGTGTCGTCCCCCTCAAGAGGTATCAGCGATTTTCTCTCTGGACGCGAGAAGGATATTGAGCAGTTGATAGTACGCAATTTCGATACCGAGGGGCTTGACATTATCCCTGTCGGCACCCTGCCTCCGAATCCTTCTGAACTTCTGGCAAATCCCCGATTCACATCCCTCATATCAGAGCTCAGGTCCTGCTATGACTACGTCTTCATCGACTGTCCTCCCGTTGACATTGTGACAGATACCCAGATTATCCAGGGAGTTGCAGACAGGACTTTATTCGTAGTCAGGTCAGGGGTGTTGGAACGCAGTATGCTTCCTGAAATACAACGATTCTACGATAACCGTCGTTTCAAGAATATGTGCATCGTGCTCAACGGAACTGATATGTCCGGCAGCAGATATAGCTCGCGTTACGGCTACTACAATGCCACAAGCGGCAAGAACTATTATACTAATGACGATTAAAAAGGGTCAGGAAGATGTCGATATTCACTCCTGTGACTTCATTGGAGAGGTGTAGCTTTTTTGAAGGCTACACCGACTGCCATTGTCACATATTGCCCGGAGTGGATGACGGCTTCAAGACCCTGGAAGACTCGCTCGAAGTTCTTGATATCTATTACCAAGCCGGGATACGCAAGGTCTGGCTTACCCCTCACATTATGGAAGAGATGCCCAACAGCACCGGGCATCTGCGTGATGTGTTCGCTATGCTCAAGGAATCATACAAGGGAGGTGTCGAGCTTCATCTTGCCGCTGAAAATATGCTCGACATTGTCTTCGACAATCGTTTCCGCGAGAACGACCTTCTGACTCTTCCGGGAGACAGAATACTGGTTGAGACTTCATACTTCAACCCTCCAATCGACCTGCATTCCATACTTGCCCGCATACGTGCCACCGGCCTGAACCCTGTTCTGGCCCATCCTGAACGATATATGTACCTCAAGATGGAAGATTACCCCCCTTTGAAGAATGAAGGCATACTCTTCCAGCTCAACCTCTTGTCCCTAACCGGAGCGTACGGGAATTCTGTCAGAATCAAGGCCGAGACGATGCTTAAGAACGGGATGTACGACTTCAGCGGAACCGACCTTCACCGTATATCGGCTTTCGATACTGTGAGCCAAAGCCGTATCCCCAAAAAGATTGCTTCACTAATACCCCGTAACGACAATCTATGAAACTGATATCTACACAGATACCCGAGGTCAAGATACTGCAGACCGAGCAGTTTTTTGACAAGAGAGGATTCTTCTCGGAGGTTTTCTCCAAGAAGTTTCTTGACGTATCTTTCGTGCAGGACAATGAAAGCTATTCGACTTACGGAGTACTCAGGGGCCTGCATTACCAGAGACCTCCATTCGCCCAGGCAAAACTCGTGCGTTGCATCAAAGGAAGTATTCTTGACGTTGTAGTTGACATTCGCAAAGGTTCCCCGACTTTCCGAAAGAACGTGAGTGTTGTTCTCTCCGATGAAAACAGGCTTCAACTATTTGTGCCCAAGGGCTTTGCCCACGGCTTTGTCGTACTCTCGCCCGATGCCCTCGTGCATTACAAGTGCGACGAATACTACCATCCCGAGGCTGCTGAAGGAATCCACCCCCTTGATCCTTCGCTCGGAATTGACTGGATAATCACTGAAACTGATATGACCATAAAGGACGATGACCTTCGGAGTCCTTGTCTTGATGATTGTACCTTACACTTCAATCTTTAAGTTATGTTCTATCCAAAACACTACACGGACCTTCTGGGTAGCCCGGAAGCCAATGAAAGAGCCATCAAGGCTGTCAAGGACATGTTTCAGCAGAATCTTTCGGCACAGCTCGCTCTCCTCAGGGTAACTGCTCCGATGATTGTTCTTAATGGTACAGGCATCAATGACGACCTGAATGGAGTCGAACGTCCCGTGTCTTTTCCCATCAAGAGTATGGGCGAGGCCAGGGCCGAGGTAGTGCACTCACTTGCAAAGTGGAAGAGAGTTAAACTCTCTCAACTGGGAATCAAGCCCGGCAGGGGAATATATACCGATATGAATGCACTACGTCCCGACGAGGACCTCGACAACCTGCATTCCATCTATGTTGACCAGTGGGACTGGGAGAGGGTAATACGCCCCGAAGACCGCAACCTTGACTATCTCAAGGCAACGGTCAGGCGTATATACGAGGCAATTAAGGTGACTGAGAACCGACTCTATGTAGAATTTCCCCAGATTGAGCCCATATTGCCCGATGATATCTTCTTCATCAGTTCTGAAGAATTGCTCCAACTCTATCCCAAACTCTCTCCAAGAGAACGTGAGACAGAAATATGCCGTCTCCACAAGGCCGTGTTTGTAATCGGAATCGGCGGAAAGCTGTCCGACGGAACCATTCATGACGGCAGGGCAGCCGACTACGACGACTGGCAGCTCAACGGAGACATCCTTCTCTGGAATCCAATACTTGAGTCGGCCTTCGAGGTTTCGAGTATGGGTATCAGGGTCAGTCCCGAGTCCCTTCGCAGGCAGCTTGCCATCAAGGGTGAGAGCGCAAAAGAATCGCTCTGGTTCCACAAGAACCTACTTGAAGGCAGACTTCCCCAGACCATAGGCGGAGGAATAGGCCAGTCAAGACTCTGTATGTTCCTTCTGCGCAAGGCACACATCGGAGAAATCCAGTGCAGCATCTGGCCCGAGGAAATGCGCGCCGAATGCGCCCGTGCAGGAATTATTTTAGCATAGACAATTATGAAAAGAAAGATACTCTCACTCCTTCTGCTTGCAGTCTCAGTTCTGTGCCAGGCTCAGATTCTAAAACCTGTAAAATGGGAAGTTACTTCATCGGAACTCGAAAACGGAACATTTTTGTTGAGGGCAACTGGCAGTTTCTCATCTCCTGAATGGCATATCTATGACTTCAGCACGGGAGCCAATGCCACCGTTTTCAAGGTAGAAGGGGTCGAGAATATTTCTGAGGCCGAGATAGTCTCCGAGGTTCTGTCAGGTGAGTGCACCCATCCGGTAGTGATAGAGCAGAAGGTCGCTCCCATCCCCGGGAAAGCACCTGTGGCAAGAATCACCATATCCTGGCAGGCCTGCAGGGGAGGCCAGTGCATAAGCCCCGAAGAGGAAGAATTCACCATTGAACTCGGCACTGCGACGGGCAGCTTTGAGGAGGCTCGGCTGGAAGAGAAAGCAAGTCAGCCAGGAACTGTGGATGATACTCAGCCCTCGAAGTCGCTCTGGGCTTTGATTCTCGAAGCAATAGCCTGGGGATTTGTAGCTCTTCTGACTCCCTGCGTATTCCCTATGGTTCCTATGACCGTGAGCTTCTTCCTCAAGCAGAACGACAACTCGGGCAATGCCGGCAAGGGGCGCGGGCGCTTTCTCGCAGGGGTGTTCGGACTCTCGATAGTGGCCCTGTACACCCTCCCGATTGCCATTGTCATTCTTCTGACTTATATTACGGGAGGAGCCTCGGTTACGGCTGACATTTTCAATTTCCTGGCTACACACTGGCTGCCCAACATCCTCTTCTTCATAGTGTTCATGCTCTTCGCAGCGTCCTTCTTCGGAGCATTCGAGATTACCCTTCCGAGCTCGCTGGTGAACAAGTCCGACGCAAAGTCGAACAAGGGAGGACTGGTGGGAGTATTCTTTGTAGCCCTTACCCTGGTGCTGGTCTCCTTCTCCTGCACAGGCCCGATAGTGGGTTCTGTCCTCATCAAATCGACACAGGGCCAGTTCTGGGAGCCCATTGTCACGATGCTGGCATTCTCCATAGCCTTTGCCCTGCCTTTCACCGTGCTTGCCTTTGCCCCGTCTCTGCTGAAGAAGCTTCCCAAGAGCGGAGGATGGCTCAACAGTGTGAAGGTGGTGCTTGGATTCATTGAGGTGGCACTAGGCTTCAAGTTCCTCAGCGTTGCGGACCAGACCTATCACTGGGGCCTGCTCGACAGGGAAGTCTATCTTGCGATTTGGATAGTGGTGTTCACTCTTCTGGGCTTCTACCTGCTTGGCAAGATACGCTTCGCCCTCGATTCTGAGGTCAAACATCTTTCTGTATTCAGGCTGATACTCGTGATAATAGACTTCAGTTTCGTAGTTTATATGATTCCTGGAATGTGGGGAGCACCTCTGAAGGCCCTCTCGGGCTATCTTCCACCCATCACAACCCAGGATTTCAGGCTCGAAAGCGGGGTTCCGGGAAGAGGGGCATTCATTGCTTCCGAAACCGAATCTGCCGGTGAAGCGAGGAAATATGCTGATTTTCTGGAACTTCCCTATGGAATTGAAGCCTACTTCGACTATGACCAGGCCCGCAGGGCAGCTTTGAGAGAGGGCAAGCCCCTTCTCATTGACTTCACAGGACACGGTTGCGTGAATTGCCGTGAGATGGAATCCAGAGTCTGGTCCGATTCCCGTGTGCTCAGCATTATGAAGCAGGACTATGTGGTTTGCGCCCTCTATGCCGATGATAAGATGGTGCTGCCTCGCGAGGATTGGGTAACCACTCCCGACGGCAAGGTGCTCAAGAGTCTGGGCAAGATTAATTCGTGGTTCGCAATGACAAGATTCAATGTAAACGCCCAACCCTATTACGCCATACTTGACCCTGCCACAGAAAAACACAAAGTCCCCTCCAGAGGATATGACCTTGACGTAGAGGCTTTTCTGAACTTCCTTCAGAAGGGTCTTGAACAATAGCTGCCCATACTATGCGATTATCTTCAATTCTGATTCTTGCCGGCCTTCTCCTGTGCGGGAACTCTCCGGCTTTTGATGCGTCCTCTTCGCAGCAACGCAGGGCGAAAAACGGGAATCTGATTTACGAGGACTACTCCATACCCATACCCGAAGGCAAGCCCGCGAGCATAGATGCCGGCGACCTTGTGCTCACAGACCGTTTCCTGCCTCTCTATCCCGACGGAATATCCATTGCCGACAACGAGGGCCTGCATACCCTGTACAACTACTACAAGAATGACCCCCAGGGATGCAAGGAGTGGCAGAATCTCCAGTCGAAAGCCATAACGGCGGTATCGTCCTGGGATATGGAACAGCTGATTCATAAGAGATACGTATATTCCGTCACATATCTGGAACAGCTGGCAAGGGTGTACATCTTCACCGGGAACGAGCATGTGTCGGATTTCATCCGCGGTCATCTTGCAAAGATGGCATCGCTCCCGCAGGACTTCTGGTCACACGCCGAACTGAGGACCAACTACTTCTCAAAGAAAGAAGAAGGCCGGTATTACGGCTTCATCGAAACAGCCTATATCAACCAGTCTCTGCCAACGGCCATCACCGCCGTCAGGCGCAATATGAGCCCTGAGGAAATTGAGACCATCGAGAAGGCTTGGTATCAGAAAGGCCATCTGGCCGGAGTCCACTGGCTTGAGGATTTGATGACCCTGCACAACTTTACCGCGGTAATTGCCGCAGGAGTGCTCTGCTCGTCGAAGTATTTCGGCGACGAGGATGCACGTGCGCTCGCTCTCAAGGGACTCAAGTACTATGCCTGTGAAGCCCTTTATCCCGATGGTTCCTGCGGCGAAGGCTATCCCTACTACCAGTATCCCCTCGGACAGTTGTTCAAGGCGGCGCTGGCTATGGACCCCGAAGAAATCAACGCTACTTTCGGAGAATCGCCCATCAGGGGGTCGATGATATGGAGAGTTTACGGACAGCTTTTCGACACCGATTCTGAAGGCCGTCAGAAAAAG
Source organism: Bacteroidales bacterium (assembly GCA_029009115.1). Taxonomy (GTDB): domain Bacteria; phylum Bacteroidota; class Bacteroidia; order Bacteroidales; family UBA932; genus Cryptobacteroides. The sequence continues at coordinate 15,988 of JAQXJU010000054.1, forward strand.
GCCCGCCTGTCATTCTGTGACGGACACTATATGGATAACACTATGACCGGAGTCGATGAGCCTGCGGCCTTCTCGAGGCTTGTGTTCTCCGACCCTCTGGCCGCCTGGTATGCCACCCGTTTCGGCCAGAAGGACAATCTCAACATAGTGCTCCTCAGGGCGAAACTGCGCAAGGGGGATGCTTCCGCAACGGAACCCGCCCCCAAGGGACCTGCGGAACTGGGCCTCCCTCTGATGAAGAGTTTCGACTGCGGCGACTGCTTTATGCGCAACGGCTGGGACGATAACGGCATCTGCCTGAGTATGAGAGTGGGAGATGGGGCCGCAGCCAAGAATCATCCCCATAACCGTCCCGAAATCAACTCGATAGCCCTTGGCGCATACGGAGAGTACCTGATAGTTACCTCGGGCTGCTCCTCATATCGCAGCCCCATACGCACGAACTACGACCTGCGTACCCGGGCGGCAAATACCGTTACGGTTGACGGGATGAACCAGAAGTATCCTTTCAAGTCAAAGGAACCCTGGGTGGTCAGAGGTGAACCCAAATCTGAACTCACAGCCTTCGAAACCCTTCCCGACGGGAGTATGTATATGAGAAACGAGGTAAGGGAACTATATCATATCCCTATGCGGGAGGCATACAGGAGCGTGCGTTTCTTCCCTGAAGAAGGCTTTTTCGTCGTTAGGGACGTTCTTGTACCCGAAGATGGACAGAATCACTGCTTCGAATCTTATATGCATATCTATAACCGCGATTTTGCAAGCCGGGTAAGGGGAGGGGCCTCGTCACTGAAGATAGAAAGGCCCTCAGCCGACCTTTACTTTGCAGTCCGCAGCAAAGGGAAACCCGAACTCTTCCAGGGAGAGGGCTATCTCCACGGACCTGCAGGAAGAGACTATGATCCCGGCGGACCCCAGGAGGGGAAGAAGGGCAGCGCCATTGAACTCGGCTGGAGGGAGGAATCTGGGCAGCTCGACCTTGTGACCGTTATATATCCCAAGAAAGCCGGCGCGAAGGCTCCAAGGATCCGCTTTCTCTCTGAAGAAAAGATAAATGTTGACGGAAAGACAATAACACTCGACAAATAACCATGAATAAAGCATTTCTAATCCTCTCGGCAGCATCAATGCTGCTTGCTGCGCCACTCGCTAGTGCGCAGAACATTGCCGGCTCGCCTGAATACATCAAGGCTCTCACTGCCAAATGGGATGGTGAGCGCTTCGAAGACGGACGCCCCAGGGTATCGGACGACCTTCTTGAAAGGCTAAAAAAGGTTACAATCGAAGAAGCCTGGGCTGAACTGATGAAACTCGGCTACCAGAACCAGTACGAAGGCGACTGGGAACTGCTTCACGAGACAGAGGATGCAGTAATGACGGGAAGGGCGGTGACGGCCCAGTTTATGCCTATGAGACCTGACCTTGAGGACGAAATCATAGAGCAGGGCAAGAAGGAAGGCCGTATGTGGGAGCAGAAACGTACCGTTTCATGGGTAATCAACTCTCTGGTGAAGGGAGATGTCTATGTTGCCGATACCTATAATAAGGAGTTCCTCGGAACGGCGGTAGGCTCGAATCTGGGTAACGGGGTCTTCAATGCCACGGGCAACGGCCTTATCACCTACGGTCACATACGCGACATCGAGCGTCTGCGCAAAGTCCCCGGGCTGAATATATGGATGAAGGGTTATGACCCTTCTTATATGCGTCAGACCATACTCGTGAACTACAATGTACCCATTCGCATAGGGCACGCGACCGTGCTCCCCGGTGATGCCGTGCTTGCCAAACCGGGAGCCGTGCTCTTCATTCCTCCGCATCTTGTGGAGCATATCGTAACTACAGCCGAGTTTACCAAACTCTCCGACGAGTTCGGCGAGGCTATGATTCGCGAGGGCGTCTATACAGCTGGCCAGATAGACAGCAACTGGAACGAGGAGATGAACAAAGCCTTCGTCAAATGGGTTCGCAACTATCCCGGGAAGCTTCCCATGACCCGAGAACAGCTTGAGAAATGCCTCAAGGAAAGAAACTTCTGATATTCCTCCGATATGAATAAAGCGTTGTATGCAGTTCTGGCAGGAGCCCTTGCGCTTTGCTCCTGCTCTGGGAATACCGTTGATGTATATCAGACTGCGGTAAAGGTCTCGGAGAAGGGCCTTTCGCGCACCGATCTCGGACACTATATGGGGACCTGTCTGTATCACGGAATGGCCGATCTCGCCTTGGCAAGCGGCCGGCAGGAAGATATGGACAGGGTGATGAACATACTCTCTGCCATTGCCAGCGGCGAGATACCCATCAAGTACAAGGCATTCATAGATTATGAGATAGGAGGACAGTCGGCTGCCCTGCTCGCATACAAGGGGCAGGAAAGCCTTATGCCGGCCGTGAAGCAGTGTGCCGCAAAGATGTGGGCAGAACAGCCCCGCACCCCCGACGGGGTGATGACCGGTCCTGACCCTTATTTCGTTGCCAACAACTCATATTGGATTGACATTGCTTTTACTGTAACTCCTTTCTTCCTGTATGCCGGACTTCTGGAGGGAAATACCGAGTATGTTGACTTTGCGGCATTCGAGGCCCTGAAGATGTGCGAAGATCTCTATGACCCTTCCTGCGGACTCTTTCATCAGGGATACAGGCACAAGAACTGCCCCGAAGGTGTTGACGAGGCCCACTGGAGCCGTGCAAACGGTTGGATGTCTATGGCTCTGGGATGTCTGTTGAGGGATTATCCTCGCGACGGCCGCTATTGGGAGGATATACTCTCGTGGAGCGAAAAGTTCTACGAGGCAGTTTGCAGGTACCAGGACGAAGACGGAATGTGGCATCAGGAGATGACCGACCTTTCATCTTATGTCGAGACTTCAGGCAGCGGACAGCTTCTGGCCGGAATAGGTGCCGCCATTTCTTCGGGTGCCATAGACAGACAGAAGTATATGCCCTGCTTCGAGAGAGGGCTGAAGGGCCTTCTGTCTTGGGTGGATCCCGATGGATCGGTTGGCCATTGCTGCCGCGGGAACCTTGTCCCCGGAACAGGTAAGATAGAAGACCTTCTTCCCATACACTGGTACTACAACGAAAATCACGTCTTCGGTCCAGTTGTGCTTGCACTTGCACAGGCCCTTGAACTCGGAATCAGAAAGGTCAGGCTCGACTCTCCTATGGGAAGCAGCAACACTGCCGACCGCCCCAGAGCTTACGCCCGTCTTATCACCGAGAGGAAGAATGACTTTGCCTGGGAGAACGACAGGGTAGCCTTCAGGGTTTACTCCCAGCAGGTTGCCAACAAGGCGGCAAGCGGAGTCGATTTCTGGGCCAAGACTGTGGATTATCCTGTGATAGACGAATGGTATGCCCGCGACCGCGAGGGCGGCAGCTATCACATCGACTGCGGCAGCGGCTGCGATTTCTACAATATGGGAACAGGACGCGGAGTCGGTGGAACGGGAGTCTGGGATGGAGAGAAGCTTGTATGCCCGTCGCTGTACAGATCGGTCGAACTCGCATCCTCAGGGCCGGAGCGGATTGACTTTACCCTCACCTATGACCCGTATGATGTTGGGGGAGTGACAGTTACCGAGACCAAGAGAATAGAGATGGTATGCGAGACTTCGTTCTACAAGGTTACTCATACACTAAGCACTTCCGACGGTAGTCCGCTGACTCTGGCTGTGGGAGTACAGGGCTTCGGCAACGACGAGGTTCTCTGTAACGAAGATGGAAAGATTTTCATTATCGAGTCCTTCGACCATAATGAAAGGGTCGGCATAGGCTGTGACGGCGGTATTGCCCGCTATAGCTCGGAGATGGGCTCGGCCGTGCTGGTATGCCCTTCACAATCAGTAGGTTATATGCATCTGGGCAAGGATCATCTGCAACTTCTTAAAGTTGAGAGCGGGCAGAGTGTCGAATACTTCGTGGGAGCTATGTGGTCATTCCAACAAGACAGCGGGCGCTGGACCGGCTGCCGTACTCCCTGGAGACAATTCTCCATTCAGGAAAGCTGGGCCTCTCAGCAGCAACTCTATGCCCTCTGAACTTCTTTCTGACAGGAGAGCCTATGGGCTGGCAGTTTCTTAAGGGCTGAGTCAGGCTTATTCGGTGGAGCTGAACTTCCGATAGTCTTCAAGAGTACCTATATCTATTCGCCTGCCTGGCATCAGAAATGCGTGAACGGGCAGGCGTTTTGATACCCACGCGGCAAAGCTTCCGGGGGCATCGGTCCCGCAAGCTCCGCTCGCAAGCGCATCTCCAAGCAGCGAAAGGGCTTCGGGGGTATAGTAATAGAAGGGCGGGCAGCACCAGTGGCTCTTGGGCTGGGCGGGTTTTTCTTCCATTGACAGGACGCGGTCGGAGTCGTCAATCTCGATAACGGCACTGCGGCTGAGCCTTGCGCTGTCGGCTTCGAAGTAGCGCATTATGCAGGAAGTGGCTTTGCCTCTGGAATATCGTATGAATTCTTTGAGGCTGAACTCCAGGAGGTTATCTCCCGCCATTACGAGGACTCCTTCTCCGACGGAACTTTTTTTAGCCGCTGGATTCCCTGATTCCGCTTCAAGCGAAGATAGTCTTTCGGCAGCGAGGGCAAGGTCGCGCACTGCACCCAGGCGGCCTTCGTTGCTTGTGCTTCCGTCATCTACTATGCTGACACCCTGGCGTCCTTCGGCCCATTTCTGAAAGTGGCCTGCGAATTTGTGGTTGCTTACAATGACTGTAGCGTCGATTTCAGGGGCAATGTCGTCTAACAGATGATCTATCAAAGGCTTCCCGTGGATGGGGAGCAGGGGCTTGGGGAAATTCTCTGTCAGAGGATATAGACGCGTGGCGTAACCGGCTGCCAGGATTATGCACTTCATAGGGCTGTTATTATTCGATGCACTGTCATTCTTCGATGCGCTATCATTCTTCTATGCACTGTCATTCTTCGATGCGCCCGGGGTAGGCTTCCAGTGCTTTTTCAAGGCATACGAGGGCCTTTGCAAGATCCTCCTTGCAGAGGACGTATGCAATTCTGACCTCCTGACGGCCTTCGCCCGGCTCGGTATAGAAGCCGGAGGCCGGGGCCAGCATAACTGTTGCACCCTCCCACTGGAACTCCGACAGACACCAGATGCAAAAGCTTTCGGCATCGTCCACAGGTAGTTTTGCCACGGTGTAGAAGGCCCCCATAGGGATGGGCGAGTAAACTCCCGGGATACGGTTCAGTCCGTCGATGAGGAAGTTACGCCTGTCAAGATACTCTTCATATACCGACTGTAGGTATTCTTTCTGAACTCCGAGCGAGGCTTCGGCGACTATCTGGCCAATCAGGGGAGGGCTGAGCCTTGCCTGACAGAACTTCATAACCGCATCGTGTATGGTCTTGTTCTTGGTACACAGGGCTCCGATTCGGATTCCACATTCTGAATAACGCTTTGACACAGAATCGAACAGGACTACGTTCTCCTCTATCCCCTGAAGGTGGAAAGCTGAGATATAGGGCATCCCGGTATATATGAACTCGCGGTACACCTCGTCAGAGAAGAGATACAGGTCGTGTTTCTTGACTATGTCCCTGAGACGGTTCATCTCCTTGCGGGAGTATAGGTATCCTGTAGGATTGTTGGGATTGCAGATGAGTATGGCCTTGGTCTTGTCGGTAATCTGCTCCTCGAAAGCCTCTACGGAGGGAAGCCTGAATCCGTCTTCGATTCTGGTCTTTACGGACTTGATTACAGCTCCGACAGAGATTGCAAATGCCATATAGTTGGCATAGAAGGGGTCTGTGACAATCACTTCGTCGCCAGGGCTGAGGCAGGCAAGGAATGCGAACAGCACGGCTTCGGAACCTCCAGTGGTGATGATAATCTCATTGGGGGACAGGTAGATCCCGTACTGGGCATAGTACTCGACCATCTTGGTCCTCAGGCTGAGATAGCCGTCGGAAGGGGAGTACTCCAGAATGTCCCTGTCGATATGATTCAAAGCGTCAATCCCGCACTTGGGGGTCTTGATGTCGGGCTGGCCGATATTAAGGTGATATACGTGAATGCCGTTTCGCTTGGCCGCATCTGCATAGGGAGCAAGCCTGCGGATAGGCGAACTGGGCATATTGATTGCGCGCTGGCTTATTTTCATTTCAAATAATTTTTGCAAAACATACAAATATACAGATTTTTTTACTACCTTTGCAATCGCAAAAAAAGAATGAGGCTTTAGCTCAGCTGGTTTAGAGCGCTTGCTTGACAGGCAAGAGGTCAGCAGTTCAAATCTGCTAAGCCTCACACGATAAGATGACGGTTTGCTCGCA
>JAQXJU010000055.1 GCA_029009115.1 Bacteroidales bacterium
CACATCCCCCGTACGTTGGACTCAGTCGATCAAGTCGATGTTGGCAGATGGCGCCCGCGAGTTCATAGAATTCGGCCCCGGGAATGTCTTGCAGGGATTAATCCGCCGCATAGCTTCATCTCAAGAGCCCCCAGTCACAATCTCCGGCCGCAGTTGACAATTCTCGCCCTTTCAACCCGGAATGCCACTCCCTGACTACCCTCTAAAGCCTTCTGACAGGGGTAGCGCCAACCGATGAAATTCACCTACGAAATCAATGTGCCTCTGAGAGCCTTCTGAAGGGGGGCAGCCCGAAAGGTGAATTTCACGAGATTTCCGAATCGGCCTCTGAAGCACTTCTAGCGGGGGTTGCGCCAACCGATGAAATTCACCTTGAAACCCAATGTGCCTCTGAGAGCCTTCTGGAGGGGGTCGCCTCGAAAGGTGAATTTCACGAGTCTGCCCAATCGGCCTCTGAGACACTTCTGGCATGGGTAGCGCCGACCGGTGAAATTCACCTCTGAGACCAATATGCCTCTGAATACCACCATCCCTCCCTAAAATCATCACAAACCTTTCGTAATTATTCCACTTCTCATTTTTTTTGAGTAATTTTGTTCGATTGTGTTTTAACCGCAAATTAATTCCAAAATCTATCAATAAAAATTATGGCAAAAGAAAAGAAATTCATTACCTGTGACGGTAATCAGGCCGCGTCAAACATCGCGTACCTGTTCAGCGAGCACGCTGCCATTTATCCTATCACGCCATCTTCCACAATGGCCGAGAATGTTGATGAGTGGGCTGCTCACGGGAAAAAGAACCTTTGGGGAGAGACCGTCAAGGTCACTGAGATGCAGAGTGAGGCCGGCGCAGCGGGAGCTGTTCACGGATCCCTCCAGGCAGGCGCCCTCACCAGCACCTTCACTGCATCCCAGGGACTTCTGCTGATGATCCCCAATATGTACAAGATTGCCGGTGAGATGCTTCCCGCCGTTTTCCACGTTTCGGCCCGTGCCCTCGCATCGCACGCCCTTTCAATCTTCGGAGACCACCAGGACGTGATGGCCTGCCGTCAGACTGGCTTTGCAATGCTTGCTTCCGGTTCGGTCCAGGAGGCTCAGGATATGGCAGCCGTTGCTCATCTTTCAACCATCAAGAGCAGCATTCCTTTCCTGCACTTCTTCGACGGATTCCGCACCTCTCACGAAATTCAGAAGATCGAAGCCCTCGATGAGGACGATCTCCGCGAGATGGTCAGCGAGAAGTCGCTCGAGAAGTTCCGCGCCCGTGCCCTCACCCCCGAGGCACCCGTCACCCGCGGTACAGCCCAGAACGGAGACGTCTATTTCCAGGCTCTCGAGTCCCGCAATCAGGTATATGAAGCCATTCCCGATATCGTAGCCCGTTATATGGGTGAGATTAGCGAGCTCACAGGCAGGGAGTACCGTCCCTTCGAGTACTACGGTGCAAAGGATGCCGAGTGCGTAATCGTCGCCATGGGTTCAGTTACCGAGACCATCAAGGAGACTATCGACTACCTCGCAGGTCAGGGACGCAAGTACGGACTTGTAACCGTCCACCTCTATCGTCCTTTCTCAGAGAAGTACTTCCTCAAGGTATTCCCCGAGACCGTAAAGAAGATAGCAGTTCTCGACCGCACCAAGGAGCCCGGAGCACCCGGCGAGCCTCTCTTCCTCGATGTCCGCTCCATCTTCCAGGGTAAGGAAAACGCGCCTCTCATCATAGGCGGACGCTACGGACTCTCCTCCAAGGACACCACTCCCGCCCAGATTGTCGCAGTTTACGACAACCTCGAGCGCAATACCCCCAAGGCCGATTTTACAATCGGAATCGTTGATGACGTTACCTTCAAGAGCCTCCCTGTAAAGGAAGAAATCTCTATCGTCAAGCCCGGCACAACCGAGTGCAAGTTCTACGGACTGGGTTCAGACGGTACCGTCGGTGCCAACAAGAACACCATCAAGATCATCGGCTCCCACACCAATCTCTACAGCCAGGCCTACTTCGACTACGATTCCAAGAAGTCGGGCGGATACACCTGCTCGCATCTTCGCTTCGGTGAGTCACCCATCAAGGCTCCTTACCTTGTCAACACTCCCGACTTCGTTGCCTGCCATGTTCCTTCATACCTCGAGAAATACGATGTCCTCAAGGGAATCAAGGAAGGCGGTTCGCTCCTGCTCAACTCCCTCTGGGACGAGAAGGAGACCCTCGAGAGAATCCCCGACAACGTCAAGTCCGTCATCGGCAAGAAGCACATCCACCTCTATATCATCAATGCCACCAAGATTGCAGCCGAAATCGGACTCGGCGGAAGGACCAATACCATCCTCCAGTCTGCATTCTTCCGCATCTCCGGCATCATCCCCGTTGACGACGCAGTCAAGTATATGAAAGATGCAGCCCTCAAGAGCTATGGCAAGAAGGGCGAGCACATTGTCAATATGAACTACGCCGCCATCGACCGCGGAGGTGAGTACGTCGAGGTTCAGATTCCCGCTGAGTGGGCCGACATCAACGCCAAGTTCGTCAATCCCAACATCGACCGTCTTGCCACTCCTTTCGTCAAGGAGATAGCCGACGTCGTGAATGCCCAGTGCGGAGATACCCTCCCCGTCAGTGCTTTCGTCAAGTATGCCGATGGAACTATGCCCAACGGAACTGCCGCATTCGAGAAGCGCGGTGTCGCAGTCAACGTTCCCGTATGGAACCCCGACACCTGTATCCAGTGTAACACCTGTGCCTTCGTCTGCCCTCACGCCGCCATCCGTCCCTTCCTTCTGACCGCTGACGAGGCTGCCTCAGCTCCCGAGTCCGTCAAGATGGCCGACGGAAAGGCCAACCTCAAGGAGTACAAGTATGCCCTTGCGGTATCCGTTGCCGACTGTACCGGTTGCGGCAACTGCGTCGATGTCTGCCTGAGCAAGGACAAGTCCCTGGAGATGAAGCCCTACATCGACAACGTCGAGAACCAGAAGTCCTTCGACTGGCTCAACTCCAAGATTGGCTACAAGAAGGTCCTCGATCCCAAGGCCAATATGAAGAACGCCCAGTTCGCCCAGCCTCTCTTCGAGTTCTCAGGTGCCTGTGCCGGATGCGGTGAGACCCCTTACATCAAGAACATCACCCAGCTCTTCGGCGACCATATGATGATAGCCAATGCTACAGGATGCTCCTCTATCTACGGTGCCTCCTTCCCTGCATCCCCTTACTGCACCGATGCAGCCGGACACGGACCCGCCTGGCAGAACTCTCTCTTTGAAGACTTCTGCGAATTCGGACTCGGTATGCACCTCGGCTCCGAGCGTATGCGCGATACTGTCGCCGCCCTTATGACCAAGGGTCTCGCCTGCGAGTGCTGCTCCGACGATATGAAGGCCCTCTTTACCAAGTGGCTCGACAACCGCGGCGACTATGCAGTTACCCGCGAGGTCTGCGATGCCCTCGTTCCTATGATGGAAGAGTGCGGATGCGAGACCTGCAAGTCCCTGCTCAGACTCAAGTCCTACATCCCTGCCAGAAGCCAGTGGATAATCGGTGGTGACGGTGCCTCCTACGATATCGGATACGGTGGACTCGACCACGTGCTTGCCAGCGGCGAGAATGTCAACATCCTCGTTCTCGACACCGAGGTTTACTCCAACACCGGCGGACAGTCCTCAAAGTCAACCCCTGCAGGAGCAATCGCCAAGTTCGCAGCCAGCGGAAAGAAGATTCGCAAGAAGGATCTCGGAATGATGGCAATGAGCTATGGTTACGTTTATGTAGCCCAGGTGGCAATGGGTGCAAGCCCTGTTCAGTATATGAATGCCATCAAGGAAGCTGAAGCATACAACGGACCTTCGCTCATCATTGCCTATGCTCCTTGTATCAACCACGGTCTCAAGGCCGGAATGGGACTCAGCCAGAAGGAAGAGAAGCTGGCAGTCGAATGCGGATACTGGCATCTCTACCGTTACAACCCTGCCCTCGAAGGAAGCGGAAAGAATCCCTTCAGCCTCGACAGCAAGGAACCTGACTGGACCAAGTTCCAGGACTTCCTCAAGGGAGAGGTCCGCTTCGCATC
>JAQXJU010000056.1 GCA_029009115.1 Bacteroidales bacterium
CGAGGCTCGTCAGCAGGAGGCTCTGATTGCCTTCAGGCAGTCTCTTCTCCAGGCTGGGAATGAGGTTAACAGTGCGATAGCTTCCTGCAACCTTGCAGAAAGCAAGAAAGATATCCGCATCCGGCAGATTGAATCTCTCACCCGGGCCGTAGAAAGCACACGGCAGTTGATGAGCCATTCTGAATCGACCTATCTGGAGGTCCTGACGGCGCAGCAGTCGCTCCTTTCGGCCAGGCTGCAGCAGGTTACCGATCATTTCGAGATGGTCCAGGGAGTCATCTCCTTGTACCGCGCCCTAGGCGGTGGAGGGGATGACTGATTCCCGCCGGACTCCCGGCCGTCTGTAAAGTCGGCATTTCGAAGCGCATACGGAGTCACCATCCTGGATGTTGGGGCCGTTGAAGGCACTGTCAGATGATTCTCTCAAACATCGCCCGTTCTTCGGGGAACATTCCCGACAAGTGGTCGATAATGAACATGCGGGATTCCTCCGGTGAACATTCTGCGCGGAGGGGCACATCCGTTTCGTCTTTGATGAACCTTGCCCACGAAGGTGTATTGCCGGACTCCCGACGGACTCCCGGAAGCGCCTGCGGAGTCACCGCGGTGCCTGCCTGGATGCCGCGATTCTGAATCCCAAGATTCTCCCCCGCAAGACCCAGAATTACCTCTGGCGTCGTTATGCTATTCCGCTGCCAACCTCTGTACTCGCAGTTCGGACCGCGGTATATCCTCGTGATATCTCCAACCACGGTCCAGGTTCCCATATCAAGGAATGACAGGATAAAGTCCACAGCCTGTTTCTTGACCTTGGGGATCAGATATTTCTCAATGTGGCCGCCAACCTTGCGCCGGATTTCCTGAGGAACACTGTTTTCGAGAATGAGCCTGATTTCGGAAGAATCCAGCAACTCTCGTTTGCGGATTGCCGATAACAGAATGGGGGACAGGTACTTCTGTAGCCTCCGGTCAATGGTGGTGGCATCTGTTGCTCCGCCCTCTGCAACTTTGTATTCGGATAGAGAGCGCCTCCAGTTCATCAGATGGACGTACATCTGCCGCGTGGCGAAGGTCGATTGCCGGGAAATGAATTTCCCGTATATGTATCCTTGCCTGACGGCATCGATCTTCCAGTCCCAGGGGCCGAGTTCGTCGGAGGATGCAAACCACCAGTCCGGGTGGGTCAATTCTTCTATCGACCATCCCTTCACCCGACTTCTGGTGAGAGGAATTATTCCGAAGTCCCGGATTATCCGCTCCATACTGTCGGAAGAACGGATTGGAAATTCTTCGTAAATATCTTGGGCGGTCATATTATTCATTATCTATCTTTTGGTTGGAAGTAGTTGTCTGTTTCCGGGTGAATCGCGCGTGGAAGCGTAATGGTAGAACAATATACGATTTTGTTCCGGATTAGACAACTGTTATACTTGTGGGGATGCTGCGTAAATCAAACACAACGAGAGTTGGCGGGATGTAAAAGACAATTTTAGTTTTGTAATTTTGCAATAGAAGAAAGAGAACAATTATGTCACTTGAATTCAGAAAGATGAACAAGGGCGAGATCCGAGAGGCAGCGGAGCTCGCAACGCGCGCATTTGACGACTATGAGTATTTTACGAACTGGTTTCCGGATAAGGAGGAACGTAGCCGGGTTCAGTTTGCCATCATTTGGCACGAGTATAAGACCAACTTCGGCGTAGCTACTTACCTTGTCGCAAAGGAGGCTGGTGTCTTGGCGGCTGTAGCTCAGCTCAATCCGCCGTCCTATCGCAAGCCGTCGGATTTATGTTATTTTCTGCACGGATGGCTTAGGGTTTACAATGCCGGTGACAAGCAGCGTATCGACGACTGGCTGGCTATGGATGCTGCCGCAGGGAAAGCCTGTCACAACTACCAGAAGACTGGTGAGGGTATATGGTACGCCAGTTCCTTGACCGTGGATCCTGCTTTCCAGGGTACAGGTGTCGGGACGCGCTTTATCGAGTATTGGGAGGATTATGTCATTGAGAACGGTGGCAAGCAGCTGGTTTTCTTCACCAACTCGGAAAAGAATCTAAACTTCTATCTGAAACGTGGATACGAGGTCTTTGACGAGCGAGAGTTCGAATACAACGGGAATCGTATGGGCAGTTGGAGTCTCAAGAAGATATTGCATCGCTAAAGTCCCTGTAGCAGCCGGTCGGTGCGTGTCGCTTCGGGGAGTATTGAGGTTGCTCCTGCCGCCGGCGCATAGGGCTTTGTGGGGTGCGGGCCGTCGGAGTTCGCTTCGCTCATCCCCCCAAACCTCCGGATGCTCCTTTGGACATCCGTCGGTTTGGTGCCTCCCGCTTACGGTCGCGGGTGACCAGCTCCTCCAGCTCCTGCACCCCAGCTTCGCTTTTACAAAAAATCTTCAACAACTTTTCTTTGTGTCTTCATCCTGATTTAAAGAAACGTGTATTTTTTTCGTTCTCAGGTAAAGAAACAGGTATTTCTCGCGCGCAGTTCCTGTCCTCCTGTTGATTCCCGGATTTCTTCCTATACTTTTGCAGTTCATAACCATTAAACACTTATCGTTATGAACAATGACTTTCAAATAATGTACGAAGCTGCCTGGCGGCGGGAAGGCTTCGTGAACCTGCTCAGCGACCCAGGTTTCAAGGCTGTATTCTGTGACAGGAACAACAAATCTCTTCTTATCCACCTTCTGAACTGTCTTCTGCCGGAGGGTGTTCGAGTCCGTGACATCGTCAGCTATCTTGACAGGGAGCAGTCGATAGACTACCTCGGGGGCAAGAAAACCATCCTGGACCTCGTCTGCAAGGGAGATGGCGGCGAGTTGTTCAACGTGGAGGTGCAGAGCGAACTCGACAGAGAGTTCTTCGAGAGGTGCGTCTATTACGGGAGCGGCCTGTACCACGAACAGCTTCTGAGCGGTGATGATTACCAGAAACTGAGGCCTGTGTACATCATCGCGCTGCTCGGCTTCAACATCGCCCACTCTGATGAGAGTCAGTGGGATACGGACAACATCGTATCGAGATACACGATGGTGGAGACGCGCACGGGGGAGTTTGCTCCTTCGACTATTATCGTTATATTTGCCGAGTTGGCACGATTCACGAAAGAGATCGGGGACTGTCTCGGGACGGAAGACAAATTGTTCTACTGGTTCAAGAACGGATGGAGGTACAAGGAAGAGCCGAACCAGCTGGAGGACGAGGAGTTTCTGGGGGATTTGGTGAGGGCGTGCAACGTAGCGAGTTTCACCAAGGATAAATACGACAACTATATCGTGGGAATGAAGTCACAGAGGGACGCTCTGCACCGTGAGCGTCAGATTCGCCGGGAGGGTCTTGAGGAAGGCCTTGAGAAGGGTCTCACGCAAGGTCGTGAGGAGGGTCTTCAAGAAGGCCTTGAGAAAGGTCTAGAAGAGGGCTCCAGGCAGAAATCCCTTTCAATAGCTTTGGCCCTGAAACAGCGTGGTTTCGAGCTGGCGCAAATCGCAGAGATTACCGGACTTTCGCCTGAGGAAGTCTCCACTCTGTAAGTTAAGTCTTTGGCGGGAGACGTAATTCCATCTTCTGGCATTGTTGCGCAAAATGCTAAGCTTCTCCCATTTGTCATTGCCATATTATGACATGGCTTTTTATGTCGTTCCCTTCTTTGTGCGGCGGTTGTTCGCTTCCTTTTGAATTTGTCTTTCTTTTCATAATTGTCATCTACTTTTGTTTAGCTGAAAAGGGCTCCCAACCTGCCTCTGAGGCCCTTCTGACAGGGGTATCCCCGGCCGGTGAAATTCACCTCGAAAGGCAATGTGCCCCAGAAGGCCTTCTGGAGGGGGTCAGCTCGAAAGATGAATTTCACGAGTCCAGCCAATCGGCCTCTGAGGTACTTCTGGCAGGGGGTACCCCGACCGGTGAAATTCACCTCGAACAGTAATGTGCCTCTGAAGCCCTTCTGAAGGGGGTAGCTCGCGAAGGTGAATTTCACAGAACTTCCCAACCTGCCCCAAAATCCCTGCCTTCATCCCTCCCCATCTTCTACAACCAGATTAACGGGTTCTTCAGGGCGAGCACCCTCCGCATTTCCTTCTCTTCAGGGAAGTGCCCAAGGGGAGCCCACACATCAAAGTACTTCTTCTCGCCCCAGTGAGTCCAGGCAAGAGCATAAGAAGTCAGTGCCAGAGGCCATTCGTCCCAGTGCTGCACGTCGTGAGCGTAAGGCCAGCTGTCTTTGTCGGCAAGATAGGGCTGCATAAAGTCCAAAGCCTTGCGTATGCATCTTCCGTCTTCGAGGCAGAACTCCCAAAGATTATCCTCTGCACTTGACAGCACCTGACACATCAACACCATCGCCTCAAGCTGGAAGCAACTGTAGTTGAATGGTTTTGTCCTTGCCAGTTCCTCAGGGAACGACCCGTCTTCAGCCATCTGCGAAGGAAGGAACCTTTCCTTGTAGGCAGTCCGGCACTCCCCAATCACGGCCTCGTCGCCGGTAAGTGCTGCGAATACCGCCACCTGTGCGAACCACCAGGTTCCGTGATTGTTGCGTGCAGCCTTCTCTGCTTGTCCGTACGGGTGCGTCTGAAGCCAATCGAGATACTGTCTGAACCACTCCCGGCATCCACGGGCACACTCTTCGCTCAGGGCTCCCTTCTCGTCGAAGCGCATCACCGCCCTTGCCACCTCGGTCAGGTGGATGGTGTCAATTATCCCTATCCCCCTCCCGGAGGCCCTTCCCTTGATAGCCTGGGCATAGTTCAGGCTCGGATTCATTCTGGTCGCCGGGTCGATGAACCACGCCCGCAGATGCTTCTCGGCGGCCTCGGCATAACGTCCGTCACCCGTCATAATCCACGCGGAGCAAAGCTTTCCGACCATATCGTTGAGATTCTCCATAGCTATCCTGTGGTCCGAAAAGTTATCAGGATTGCTCTCGCCGTCTCTGCGGATATAGGGCCCGTCGGGATTCTCGGGGTCGGGCCACCAGTAATCCCCCTCGGAATAAAAGTCGTGCGGCCCGCCTTCGCTCCTTGGACAGAAGGATGCCGTGACGGTAACGGGCTCAAGGGAGCATACCGAGTCTGCGATGGCTATGACTTCGCTTCTGAGGACATCTGAGACTGCTCTTATGCGGACTGCTTCCCTGCCATCGGAGCATCCGCCGACAGTCAGAATAGCGGCAAATCCCAATAACACACCAGCTGTAAATAAGCGAATCCCCGAGAATACGCGATTCTCCTTAGGGATAAAAGAAATACGCAAACCTTTCATATATGCAAAGATATGATAATTTGTTATTTTTGTAAGTCTCAATCTCATACTATGGAAGCCAACGACTGGACCAGAAAATCGTCGCTGATTGCGTTGAAGGTCAATGCCGCACTTGACAGACTCAAACTGACCAAGCAGGAACTTGCCTCACGTCTTGGAGTATCTCCCCAATATGTAAGCCGCATTGTAAAGGGAGGAGAAAACCTCACTCTCGAAACTGTCGCAAGGCTTGAAAAGGCGTTGGGGACCGTTCTTCTCGACGATTCGCCCTCGCGAAGATACACGCGCATCTCCCCAGTCAGGCATATCTCCTCCTTCCAGGCGTATGAAAACTATCTTCCCGGGCCCCGCTTCAAGATCCGCAAGGCAATGCTTTTCGAGAGCTCGATACCCGTTGAACCGGAGCCGTCCTCGTTGCGCATACTCTATAGTACCCGCAGCTTTGCAAGGATTCCCGAAGAACTCCTGACAGTCAACGCCAGTGTCCAGTATCAGTACGGATCTTCCCTCTGCCTTGACCTCGACCTGACAATCATCTTCAGGGAGGAGGGTCTGCAGACTCTTCTGCGCCCTTCAGCCGGCGGAACGCTGGAATGTGCGGAGGGTTTCCTTGAACAGAGGCTCAGGGAGTGCTGCGATTCGGTGCGTGGATTCGTGGCGGCAACTCTCGCTGGAACCAGCCTCGAAGCCTTTCCCCTGCCCTTCTATACCGACGACCAGCTCTACGAGGCCAACGAAATCCGCTTTATCCAAGAGCATGCTTAATCTTGCCCCCTTAAAAGAAGAGCCGAACAGGAACTGAAAGAGGCAGCTCTTGCAAATCCGCAAAAAATGAGTAACTTTGCGGCGCTTTCCTCGGGTAGGGAAGAATTAAGGTATAAACAATTAAAACAGATTTACAATGGCTGTTAAAATTCGCTTGCAGCGCCACGGAAAGAAGAATTTCGCATTCTTCCACATTGTTGTGGCCGACTCTCACGCTCCTCGTGACGGACGTTTCATCGAGCAGATTGGTTCTTACAATCCCAACACGAACCCTGCCTCCATCGTGCTTAAGAGCGACCGTGCTCTGGCCTGGCTCAAGGTCGGTGCACAGCCCACTCTCGTATGCCGCAGGATTCTCTCCTACGAGGGAGTACTCCTTCGTCACCACCTCGACGGCGGTGTCGCAAAGGGAGCTCTCACCCAGGAGCAGGCCGATGCAAAGTGGAACGCCTGGAAGGCAGAAAGAGATGCGAAGATCGAAGCAAAGAAGCAGGGCCTGACAATGGCCGCCATCGAGGCTCGCAAGGCTGCCAAGGCTGAGGAAGCCAAGGTTAACGCCGCCCGCGCAGAGGCCATCGCCCGCAGGGCTGCTGAGATAGCCGCCGCAAAGGCAGCTGAAGAAGCCGCAGCTGAAGCTCCCGCCGAGGAGACTCCCGCTGAGTAGCAATGCTTCCGATCGCAAAGATCCTTAAGTCCGATGGGACCGACGGCGGTCTGCTGATTTCAGAGCGCGGTGTTGATTTCTTCTCGGACATAGATCGCAAGGAACCGGTGTTCATCGAATTCGATGGACTTCCGGTTCCTTTTTTTATTGAAGACATTCGTCCCAAGGGCAGTGGAAAGGCGGTAGTGCATCTGACCGACATCCTCTCCCTCGAGGATTCCGAGGAACTTGTCGGCAGGCTCATCCTCAGCCCTGACAGTCTCAGCGGCGAGGAGCCCGAGGAACTCTCCTTCGACGGATGGACCCTCCTTGACAAGGGCAGGAAGGTGGGAGTAGTGAGCGGAGTGGAGCCTTTCCCCGGGAATCCCTGTCTTACGGTAGATACTCCTTCCGGCGAGGTGATGGTCCCTTTGCACGAGGACCTGATTCTAAGTGCCGATCCTGTTTCGAGGGTGCTTGACCTTGATATCCCTGAAGGCTTGCTCTGATATGCGCTCCAAAGACGAAACCATAGGCCTTTATGACATCGTTGAAGATGTACTCGAGTACCTCCACGAATGTCACGAATACTATATGAACAACGCTCTCGTCAAGATTGCCGAGACTACAGAGCGGCTAATCGCTCCCTGTTCGGCCGCCCAGAGGGATGCCGTATGGAAGTTCTTCACCGACTACAAGTTCGAACTCGAGAACCACTTCCGCCAAAAGGAGGGCGAGACCATTCCCTATGTACGCAAACTTATGACAGGTCAGAGAGGCATCGATCATACTATCGACAGTTTCTGCGCTCACCATCACGACGATATCGACGCCCGCCTGTCCGACTTCAAGAATATCATAATGACCTCGCTTCCAAAGGAATGCGACAGCGATCTCAAGCGAAGTCTCCTAAGGTTCCTGTTCGACCTGCAGAACGACCTCGACCGTCATTCGAAGCTCGAAGACGAAGTTCTTCTCCCGCTGGTACGTATGATTGAGGACCCTCTCTTTACCGAGATGAGGGTAAGCCGCAGGAGAGCCGCCCCCGACGATGCTCTCTCCGACAGAGAAAAAGAAATTCTGGTGAGTGTCGCCCAGGGACTTTTGAACAAGGAGATAGCCGACAGGCACAATATCTCAATCAACACCGTGATTACTCACCGAAAGAATATCACCCGAAAGACGGGAATCAAGACGGTGGCTGGTCTGACGGTATATGCCATTCTCAACGGCCTGATAGACATTAATTCAGTCCAGTAGTTTCCTCTTGCCCGCCGGAGCATCCCCTGGCCCAGACCCGGCATCCCTTGCCTAGACCCTGCACCCCTGACCTAGCCCCGGCATCCCATGGCCTAGAATCGGCACCTGCCCAAGACCCGGCATCCAGGCCGCTCCCCTGGCGCTGGAACGCTGACCCGGCCGCCTCTGCGCCCCCAGCTCAGCCCTTGAACCACTCGCAGGACTTCTTGTCCCCCGCGAGCCAAACCATATCCCCCTCGCTGAATCTGAAATCCGGAGCAGGATTCGTTGTGAGGTCTCCGTCGTGCATCACGCAGATTACCATTACCCCATAGTCACGCAGCCTCATCCCCGAAAGGGTCTTCCCCGTTAGGCTCGAATGATTAGAGAGTTTGATGGGAAGTATGCAGAAATCGTGACTCTCTTCGCCCTGATTCGTTCTCACCGAGCCTTCTATCAGCTTCTTGAAAGCCTCGTTCTGACTGCTCGTCCCTGCGGCAAGTATGAAATCGCCGGGATAGATTATCTCATCGCCCGAAGGTATCTGTATGCTCCTGTTGCCGCGCTGTATCTTTACGACGTTAACCCCGGAATTGCTGCGGAAAGGTATGTCCTTGAGCGCCTTGCCGGCAAAGTCCGATTCTGAGGGCAGTCTCACGCTGGCCACGTGCACGTCGTAGTCGCTGAATTCGCTGCGGAAAGTGGTGGCCACCGGCGCAACCTTCTTCTCCAGTTCCTCCTTGGCATTAAGGTTCTGGAGAAACTGATTCTCAATCTTATTGAACCTTACAACAGACCTGCGCCCTGCAATGATGAATACCATAAGTGCCAGAGCCACAGCCAGAAGCGTCCACCACGAAAGGTGGAAGTAGCTTGCCAGAAGGAAGAGAACGAAACTGATGGCGATAAAAATCTGCACCAGAATCAAGCCGAGCAGGGGAATACGGTTGTTGCTCTTCGTTTCTATAAGTTCCCTCGCCTTTTCATTGTTTACCCTGATAACGGAGATTCCGTACAAGAAGGGCGCCATTGCCAGGAGTGTACCTCCCGTGCAGAGCAGTTTCAGCCAAATAGGGTTCCAGGACTCGAGCACTTTCCCGACAAAGGGCTCGACGTAGGACTTCGAACCTATCAGGATAGCCAGCAGTATCACTCCGTACAGGCCTACCCTCAGTATCCAGCTTTTCAGGAAGGCAATCCAGGCGCTTTTCTCCGTCCCGGACTTCGTCTCTATGCTCTGGTTGTTCCTTTCAATCAGAGCCCGCCATTTGAGGGGGATTCTTGGCTCAAGCATCAGGGCGGCTTTGTCTGCCATTCTGATGAAGTAGGGCGTTGTGAAGGTCGTGATTACAGATACGGCAACGATAATGGGATAAATCGAATCCCGCATTACCGAGAGACTGGTGCCCACGCCGGCAATGATGAACCCGAACTCTCCGAGCTGGGCCAGCGAGAAGCCTGTGTGCAAAGAGTCGCTGAAGCTCTTGCCCGAGACTATGCCTCCTATGGTGCAGAACAATATGTGAGTGGCTATCACCACTATTACCAGCAGCAGTATGATGGCCCAGTTCTGAAGTATGACCGTCGGATTAAGCATCATTCCCACCGAAACGAAGAAAACGGCGCTGAACAGGTTCTTGATGCCTCCTACCAGTTTTGTGATACGCTCGCTCTCGATGGTTTCAGCAAGAATGGAACCCATTACAAATGCCCCCAGGGCACTGGAGAATCCCGCCGAAGTGGCAAGCGTGACCATCCCGAAGCAAAGCCCTATGCTTACAATCAGCAGAATCTCGTCGCTCATATGCTTTCGCGCCTTGGCGAGCAGGGTCGGAATCAGATAAATTCCTCCGAGGAACCAGAGCACGATGAAGAAAGCCAGTTTCGCCAGAGCCCCGACCATCTCAAGTCCCGAGAACTGCTGCGATACCGCCAGGGTTGAAAGCAGCACCATCAGCAGAATGGCAATCAGATCCTCGATGACCAGGGTCCCGAATACCAGAGAGGCATATGGTCTGCCCTTCAGCCCCATATCTTCGTATGATTTGATTACCACTGCGGTTGAGGACATCGACAGAAGACCACCGAGGAAGATGCTCTCCATCGAGGTCCATCCAACGGCCTTGCCTACCAGAAAGCCCACGGCAAATACTCCGAGGAACTTCACGCCTGCTATCATCATAGCCGGGCTGCCCACCTTCAGAAGTTTCTTGAACGAGAACTCCAGTCCCAGGGCGAACATCAGGAAGATTACGCCTATCTCAGACCATTCCTGGACTGCCTCGTGGCTCGAGATTCCCGGGAAAAAGTCAACGTAAGGACCCACAAGAAGTCCTGCTGCGATGTATCCCAGAATCAGCGGCTGCTTGAGTGCTTTCGAGATTATTGTAAACAGCCCAGCCGAAACCAATATGACGGCAAGGTCCCTGACAAGATTCAATTCCTCTGGCATATCAAAGACAAAGTATGCAAAAAATGCGTATATTTACAAGATAAAAAGAATGTTATGAAAGCAACAGTACTCGTTTCCGGAGGCGCCGGATTCATCGGAAGTCACGTTACGGTCGAACTTGTCCAGGCAGGCTATGACGTTGTGATAGCGGATAATATGTCCAATTGTGACGAGACCAACTACCGAGGTGTCTGCTCTATTCTGGGGAAGGAACTTCCCTTTGTGAGGATGGATTTCTGCGATAAGGAGGCCGTACGCAATCTCTTCGCAAAGTACCCCATCGATGCCGTCATTCACTTTGCCGCTTTCAAGGCAGTGGGAGAGTCCGTCACCAACCCTCTGAAGTACTACTCCAACAATCTCGAATCTTTCATCAACCTTCTTGAAGTAGCCGTGGAGAAAGGCGGCTGCAATGTCCTCTTCTCGTCTTCAGCCACTGTTTACGGCGAGCCCGAAAAACTGCCCGTAACCGAAGAATCTCCGAGGATGCCTGCAACCTCCTCGTACGGCAACACCAAGCAGATGTGCGAGGATATCCTTCGCGATTCGGTTGCCGCCTACCCGGGAATCAAGGGAATAGCCCTGCGCTACTTCAACCCCATCGGAGCCCACCCCAGCGCCCTTATCGGCGAACTCCCGCGCGGAGTGCCCAACAACCTCGTACCCTTCATCACCCAGACTGCTGCCGGAATCAGGGAGTGCCTCTCCATCTTCGGAGACGACTATCCCACCCCCGACGGAACCTGCCAGAGGGACTACATCGACATCGTGGACCTGGCGAAGGCACACGTGGCGGCAGTGACCCGTATGCTCAAGGACAAGATGGAGGCTGGATACGAGATTTTCAACGTAGGAACAGGCCGTCCCGTATCGGTGATGGAACTCGTCAAGGCCTTCGAGAAAGTCAACCATCTCAAGCTCAACTACCGCATCGCGCCCCGCCGCCCCGGCGACGTGACTGCCATCTGGGCTGACCCTGCCAAGGCGAACGAAAAACTCGGCTGGAAGGCTGAACGCAGCATAGAGGAAACCCTCGAATCGGCCTGGGCCTGGGAGAAACATATTCGCAACATCAAGTAATTCAAGCAGCGCACAATGGCCGCCAAAAGCACGAAATCGGTCTGGTACTGCACTTCCTGCGGGAACGAAAGTCCCAAGTGGATGGGCCGCTGTCCTGCCTGCGGAGAGTGGAACACTATGGTCGAGGCCCCCTCCGCTCCCAAGAAATCTTCGTCCCAGTGGCAGGGAGATGCATCCCCGAGCAGCAATAATCCCCAGCTTCTCAATGAGATAGAGGATTCTGCCCAGAGGCGGCTGTCGCTTCGCATCCCCGAGGTTGACCGTATCCTCGGAGGGGGGATAGTCCCCGGTTCGCTGGTCCTCATCGGGGGAGAGCCCGGGATAGGGAAGTCCACACTCTCGCTGCAGATTCCGCTGGGATGCCCCGATATCCGCACGCTGTACGTCTCGGGCGAGGAGAGCGTCCATCAGGTAAAGATGCGCGCCAGCCGTCTCGGAGGCGACCCCGCCCAGTGTTGGATACTCAGCGAAACCAACATAGGAACCGTCCTGCAGCACGCCCGCGAACTCAAGCCCGACTTGATGATAGTCGATTCCGTGCAGACTATGTACACCGATACTGCCGAATCCTCGGCCGGCTCGGTTTCGCAGATAAAGGAAGTGACCTCGCTACTGCTGCGCTTCGCCAAGGAGAGCGGGGTGCCCGTAGTCCTCATCGGGCATATCACCAAGGACGGATACATTGCCGGACCTAAGATTCTGGAGCACATCGTGGATGTGGTACTGCAGTTCGAAGGCGAGAACAGGGGGTCTTACCGCATACTCCGCAGCATAAAGAACCGCTTCGGCTCCACCTCCGAACTTGCCGTCTTCGAGATGACCGGTACCGGACTCAGGCCCGTGCTCAACCCGTCGGAGCTGCTCGTTCCTATGCACGACGGCTCTCTGAGCGGCACGGCAGTCTGTGCGATGCTAGATGGGACACGCCCCTTTCTCTTTGAGGTACAGGCACTTGTCAGCACCGCTGCCTACGGCACGGCCCAGCGCTCCGCCACAGGATTCGACGTTCGCAGGCTCAATATGCTTCTGGCGGTTCTCGAGAGGAGGGCAGGATTCCATCTGAATGCCAAGGATGTCTTTCTGAACATGGCCGGAGGCTTGAGGGTCAGCGATCCTGCCTGCGACCTCGCGGTCATCTGTGCAGTGCTTTCTTCGAATTTCGACTTTGCGATTCCAATGGATGTCTGCTTTGCGGGAGAGGTTGGCCTCAGCGGCGAGATCCGTCCGGTAGGACAGACAGACAGGCGCATCAGCGAGGCTGTGCGTCTTGGCTTCAAGAAGATATTCATCTCCTCCTACTCATCGCTGGATGAGAAACACGATGGGGTTGCGCGTTCGTCGGCGAGACTGAAAACTGACGGCATCGCGAGTACGTCGGAGGGGTTGAAAACTGGCGGCATATCGGGTTCGTCGGAGGGGTTGAAAACTGGCGGCATTTCGATCGTCAAGGTCGCCGACGTCCCCGCCCTTGTCAAGGCCTTGTTCAAATGACGGCGCTGATATGGTTCATTCCTGACCTTGAGCAAGGCAATGCTTTATGAAAATTGGTCTGATATCTGATACCCACGGCGTTTTTGACCCGGCATTCCGCCAATTCCTCGATCCGGTGGATGAACTATGGCATGCCGGAGACTGGGGTGGCGACGATGCATTTGTCCGTCAGATTACAGAATACAAGCCCGTGGTAGGGGTCTATGGCAACTGCGACTCCCGTTCCCTCTGCTACGATTTTTCTGAGTATCAGTTCTTTACGCGAGAGAACATCCCCATCTTGATGACTCACATAGGCGGATATCCCGGAAGATATTCCCCCAAAGCACTGGCTCTAATCAAGCAGCTCAGACCTCGCCTTTTTGTCTGCGGGCACTCTCACATCTTGAAGGTGATGTATGACAAACAGTTCGACTGCCTTACAGTAAATCCCGGAGCTTGTGGCATTCAGGGTTGGCATCTCGTCCGCACTGCCCTGCGCTTCGATCTCAAAGACGGTAAGATTTCCGGTATGGAAGTCTTCGAACTACCCCGCGCCCCCCTTGCCCGTCAATAAGATACATCACTAACCGCTGACATCCTCGCTTTGCCCTCTCCGTTCTGCCATCCGCTCTCTCCATTCAGCCATCCTGTCCTCCTCTCTGTCCCTCCGCTCTCTCAGTTCTGCCATCCTTCCATCCGCGCTTTGAGGCAACATCGCCCGCCAACCGCTGACTTCCTCGCCCGGAGAACAGACCATTCTCATCTCTTTTCTCAAGCAGAGAATCTGTCCGGGCTCAAAAAAACTAAATTTTTAATTGTAATTAAATTTTTTATTTATAGTTTTGCCGTGTTCTGTCAGAAGGTGACAGGCAATATGTTAAATCGGTTAATGTTAAACATTATGAAGAAAGTATTTATGGCTCTTGCCATCGCAGTTTCGATGTTTGCAATGGCATCTTGTTGCTGCAACAACTGCAAGAAGGGAGAGGCTCAGGAAGCTGCTGCTTGTGAGAAGTGTGAGAAGGCCGAAAGCGCTGCTTGCTGCGGCAACTGCGACTCCACGAAGGCTGCCGAAGAGGTTGCTGCCGAAGCTGCTGCCGAGGTTGCTCCTGAGGCTGAGAAATAGTTCATCAGGAATCAAGAACATTTCCTCCTTTTCAGCGAATGGCAAGGCTGACAGGGACAAGGTCCCTTGTTAGCCTTTTTTTGTACACAGAAACGAAATACTAATTCTATCCCCCAGACTGTCTGAATAGATTGATGAAAAACACTCTGCGTAACTACCCCCGCAGATCTGCTGAAGGTAACTTAAAGAAAGTCTCCTCCAAAGTTGTTCCCCACAGTCTTGTAGAACGCCCTTAACCCTCTTCAACACGGCCTCGTGAAATTCACCTTTCGAGCTGACCCCCTTCAGAATGCCTTCAGAGGCACATTGCCTTTCGAGGTGAATTTCACGGGTCCGAGCCAACCGAGCCCAACCGAGCCATCCGAGTCCCCAAAGCCACCACTCCCAAAGCCCCTTCAGCTCCCTTTATCCAATCGCCAAGCGGCACTA
>JAQXJU010000057.1 GCA_029009115.1 Bacteroidales bacterium
GGGTAGTCTTTGAATACTGCCGCAACCCTCAGCGGACTTGTGGTTCCGTCATCCAGCTTCTGATACAGAAGGTCGCCCTCGTGCAGGCCGAGTTCTTTGGCCTTTGACTCGCTGAAGATGAGGTCCGTCCATTTCGAGAGGCCCTCCAGGCTGCCTTCCACCGCTTCGAAGCCGAACACAGACAGGGCTCCCAGAGAGAGGCTGCTTGCTTGAAGGCTGATAGTTTCGCTTCCGTCCTCTCTCAGACTCAATTGTGTGCTTTCACTTGCCCCTGCAAGGTATATCATACCGCCGCACTCCACGCCGCTGACAGTGTTGATAGCAGATTCGCATAAAGGGCGGGAGAGCGTGGTCATCCAGTTCCCCGGGCTGTACCAGTCCGGCATGGAGATGACGTAAATCCTGTCTGAGTCTTTGACTTTTTTGTTATAGCCCAGGTCGTAGTTTACCTGTACCATTATTATGTACAGGGCGGCAAAGGCCATTGCCATTCCTATGATGTTCAGCAGTTTGGATGCGGCTGAACTCTTTCCTCCCGTTATTCTTCCAATTGACATTGTTCTTGAACTTGTTTTTGTCTTTATCTTTATCTCTATCGTAGTTTGTTATTCTTATTTCCCAGGCGCTGCATTAGCAGGAGGCTGCCCGTTCCGAACGGGACTTTGCAAGCGCTATACGAGCCGTAGGCGAGCAAAAGCGGTCCCTGAGGAACGGGACGGCCGACTGCAGCAGTGCCTCCAGACATATCGAGCTGCAAAGATTTCTCGACTCCGCACTTCGTGCTCCGCTCGAAATGACACAAAGCGGTCATCTCGACCAAGCGAAGCCTTTTTGTCATTTCGACTAAGCGAAGCGCATGGAGAAATCTACTCTTTGCGCAGGGTCGCTACCGGGTTTGAGCGCACAGCCTTCAGCGACATCACGGCGACTATCCCGAGAGTCAGAAGCGAAATGAGCGCAAAGGCGATGACAAACTCCATACCGTTCAGACCCACCTTATCGACAAAACCCTGCTGCCATCTTCCGGCAAGAACCCAGGCAAGGGGAGAGGCCAGTATGAACGAGAGCCCAATCTTTTTGCAGTAGCTCAGCAGCGCATCCCGGACCAGAGGCGAGTTGTCCGCCCCAAAGACCTTTCGGATTGCAATGTTGCGACGGCTGTACTGCAGGTCCAGCAGCACCTGCCCGAAAATGCCGATAAGCGAAAGCAGCGCGGCAAGCAGCGCGAAAAGCGAAACCACCTTTTCCTGCTTGATCTCCGGACTGTACAGTTCCCCGAGAATGTTGTCATAGAGTTTGACCTCAAACAGATAGCCGGGGTCCAGCTCCTTCAGCACTCCTTCAATCCTTTTTACGCATTCCCTGCGGTCGAAGCCGTCCGCAAAGCGTATATAGGTATATGTCATAGGCAAAGAGCCGTGGGGGAGGGCGATATAGCAGATGGGCGAGGTGTCCTGCCTGAGGGAATTGATGCGCAGTTGCCCGGTCTGCCCGATAATCTCCAATCCGTCCACCTTGCTTCCCATCTCCATGTCCACGCACTGGTCGGCAAAGGCCCGGTTGACAATCCCGCTGGCCTTTGTCTTAAAGGTCGGTGGGAAATTCCTCCCCTTCTCGACACCTATTCCCATTACATCCAGGAAGTTGGGACTGCAGTAGATGATAAAGCTCCTGATGGGCTTGCCGTTGTAGTCGAAGGTTGTGGTGTTATATACATCCCCCGAACCCATACATTCCTGGGCGAAGGCCACATCTTCCACCTCAGCAAGCGACGAGAGCCTGCCTTTCAGCCAATCGGCACTCTTTGCATATTGGGTCTGTGAGATTTTCACCACCGCCACCTTGTCCTGGTCGAAGCCGTTGTCGGAAGCGAGCATATACTTGTTCTGCCTGTAGATTGAGATAACGAAAACAAGAAGAACGAAAGAGACAGTGTATTGAAGGACCATCATCACTGTCCTGAAACGCTTGCCTGAGAGCGAGTATTGCATATCCCCTTTAAGGGCGAAAGCCGCAGGAACACTGGTGACAAAGATGCTGGGGAACAATCCGGCTGCAAGTCCTATCAGAAGGGCCGTAAGGGCAGAGGTCAGAATCAGAAGTTTCTGCCCGCCGAATCGGAATGGCATATCCAGAAGTCCTTCTGAACAGAGCAGGGAGCTGATATACGGGATGGCTAATAGAGCAAGGGTATAGGCGGCGAGGCTGAACAGTACAGCTTCGAGGATAAGGCCTGCGCGAAGGGAAGAATTGCCGCTGCCGAGCACCTTTCTGGTGTTGATGTGTTTGACGCGCATAGGCGCGAGGGCGGTGAAAAATGTCGTGTAGTTGATACCGCCGATCAGCAGAACCAGGA
>JAQXJU010000058.1 GCA_029009115.1 Bacteroidales bacterium
TTCACCTTCAGAGACGACCCCCGTCAGAAGGGCTTCTGGGGCATGTCGCCTTCTTAGGTGGAACGACTTTGTGTCCACCTCGGAGCCTTACCCCCTCTACAGGGCATTCTGGGGCACATTGCCTTGCGAGGTGAATTTCACGGCTCCAGTCAACCCCCTGCCAGAAGTGCCTGAGAGGCCGATTGGGATGACTCGTGAAATTCACCTTTCAGACCGACCCCCTTCAGAATGCCCTCAGAGGCACATTGCTTTTCGAGGTGAATTTCACCGCTACGGGGAACCCCTGCCAGAAGTGCCTTTGATGCCGCGCATAGATTATCTCTGTAAGTTTTCATAAGAAAGTCACTACTCTAAAACCAATTGTACTATTTTGACCCAACAAGGAGAATCGCGTACAATCCCCTCCTGTTTGCAGGTGAGAAGGATGAAACATCTTCACAAATGCATAGAAATACCTTTGGGTGAAACCTCTTTTATTTCTATATTTGTATCAATAAGATCTTTGAACATGCCTGCCCCGGTCCCCAACTGCAACCTTGACGCCTAGCCCTTGACGCCAAGCCCTAATCCCTACCCCTAACGCCTATCCCTACCCCTGACACCTCCCCCCTAACACCTAGCCCCCCCCACCTTACTGTAACGATTCTGACCAACGTGCGACCCGAACTGAAAGTAGGAATCTTGTTCCTGCTACATATCACAATCTTATGCTCTGCCCAGACAACAAAGGTCCGTGGCAGGGTTACCGATGAGAACGGCGAAGGAATCCCTTTTGCCGGAGTCTTCTTCAAGGGCACCACCACCGGAATCACCACCGACCTCGACGGCTATTACAGTCTTATTTGCGACGATCTTTCTGCCGATATCCTTGTAGCTCAGCTGCTTGGCTATGATATAGTTGAGAAGAAGATATCAGCCGGCAAGTTCACTACAGTTAACTTTACACTCCATCTTACCGACAACCTTCTGTCCGGAGCCAAAGTCAAGGCTGACAACAGAAAGGCAGCCCAGCTGCTTGCCAATATACAGAAGCATCGCGACCGCAACGACCCCGACCGGCACAAGAATTACAGCTGCGATATCTACAGCAAGATAGAACTAGACCTTACCCACCCCCAGGAACAGCTTCGCAGCAAGACTTTCCTCAGGGAATTCGGCTTTGTCTTCGATTATGTCGATACCTCCTCGGTTTCGGGCGTGCCGTATCTCCCTGTGATGATGTCCGAGACGATAGCCCGACGCACCCGCAGCAGTTCTCCGGATTTCGATTCAGAGAAAGTCATAGCAAACCGCGTTTCCGGAATCAATCCCGAGGGGAACAACCTTCTGAGCCAGTTTACGGGCTCTATGCATCTCAAAACCAACTTCTACCGCCCCTTTATCGATGCCTTCGACATGCAGTTTCCCTCTCCCATCCAGGAGGCGGGACTTCTGTATTACAACTATTATATAATAGATACGGTGATGACCGACGGGCGAAAGAATCTTCTTGTCCGTTTCCACCCCAAGCCTCTCGTATCGTCACCCACCTTCGACGGCGAGATGCGCATCGACGTACAGGACTTTGCCCTCAGAAGCATACACGCCCGGATGAAGAATACCACCAACGTAAACTGGATGCGTGACTTCATACTTGATGCCGAGTATGTGCGCTGTCCAGACTCTACCTGGTTCTACAAATCGGATAAGCTGTATGCCGACCTGTCCCTGACCCTCAGGGACTCGTCGAAGATGATGTCATTCATCGGGAAGAGAGAACTCAACTATTCGAACGTTGATTTCAGCCCCTCCCGCATTCCGGACCGCAAAGCGGGAATCGTGGACGTGTCCTCCGATGCTTCCCTGAAGGATGATGCCTTCTGGGCAGAAGTCCGTCCCAGACCTCTCAGTCCCAAGGAAGAATCTGTATATGAGATGGTTGACAGGGTCAAGAAGGTTCCTCTGTTCAACGGACTGTATGATGTTATCGAGACTCTTGTCAATGGTTACTACGACTATGGCAAGATAGGCATAGGCCCCTACTTCAAACTTCTGAGCCACAATACTCACGAAGGGCTGAGGCTTCACTTCGGACTCAGGACCTCACCTGAATTCAGCCGCAGGGACCGAATCGGAGCATATGCCGCCTTTGGTTTCAGAGACACCCGGCTGAAAGGGGGCGCTACCTGGGAGCATATGTTCAGCCGAGTTCCTGAGCGCAAGCTCACCGTCTCTGCGAAGAGGGATGTGGTCCAGCTCGGACGCAGTTCAAGCCCGCTTGCCGAGGGCAATATCCTGGCAACTGTCTTTGGAGGGAGCAAGACCTGCCGACTGACAGAAATGAGCTCGTATTCAGTTAATTACAAGCACGAGTTCTCGATGAACCTGAATGCAGAGGCTGGTTTTGACTTCAAGCGCTACTATCCCTCCAGCCTGCCCTGGGTAGGGGAGCGCTTCCACGTGCCCTTGATTGCTCCCGACGGGAATGCCGTTTCGAGTGTCGCTGCCAACGAATTCTATCTCTCGATGCGTTTCTCCAAGGATGAAACCGTAAACCGGGGGCACTTTGTCAAGAAATATGTCCATTCGCGCTATCCGGCCGTGACTCTCTCCCTTGCAGCCTCCCTCGATGGGCTCCGCGAGAATGACTTCGGCTATTTCCGCCCGGAACTGTCACTTCGCTGGAATCCCCGCATCCCGCCCTTCGGGACCGCGAAGTTCTTCTTTAACGCCGGAACCATCACCGGACAGGTGCCATATCCTCTGCTGCATATCCACGAAGGAAACTCGACCTATCTTTACGACCGTTTTTCCTTTGCCTGTATGGAGTTTATGGAGTTTGCATCCGACACCTGGATAACGATGTTCTACGACCATTGCTTCAATGGTTTCTTCCTCGGGAAAATTCCTCTGATACGCAATCTGGGCCTGCGTGAGCAATTTACTGCAAGGCTTGCCTGGGGTTGGCTCAGGTCGGAAAACAACGGGGACAGGACGCTGCCTTCGGAGAGCATAATCGCACCGGTACTCCTGCCGAACGGGACTTCCCAGATCGGAAGCATCCCCTATGTCGAGCTCGGTGCCGGAATCAGCAATATCCTGAAGGTCCTTCGAATAGATTTCTTCTGGCGTATGACCCACCGTGACGAGAGGCTGATTGTGGATGAAGATTCCGAACTCGCCCCCGCGGGAGTGACTGCCTCTGGCGGAGGGACCCGCCCGCCAAAGGTCCTGCGCTACCTTAGAACCCCGAACTTCGCCGTCAAGATAGGCGCGGAAATATCATTCTGATAGCCCATCCCGTTGCCTCGAGCCCATCGCGTCGCCTCGAGCCCGTCCCGTCGCCTCTAGCCCATCCCGTCGCCCCGAGCCCATCCCGTCGCCCCTGCTGGTCCGCCCCCGGCTATTCAGCTTTGAGCGCGAAAAATCTGGTCCTGACCCAGTATTCCAGAAGCGGGTCGAGGAAGTAGGGCTCGTCGTGTTCGTTGAAACTGATTATCTCCTTCTTGCACAGGGCATCCTTGAGCCTTCGGACATTGGCCGACGAACTCAGCCCGTACTGTTTGATGACGGCAGAGGAACTGAACTTCAGATTGCCGTCAACAATGGCCCTGAGCAGTCTGACCTGAAAGGTCGTGAGGTCGTTCATCGCAGCCTGAAAACGGGGCTCGTGAATGGAAATGAGCATTTCGAGGGCCTCCACCAGGGTGGGCCCCATTATGTAACCCTTGGAAAGCGAGTCGCAGATTGCGCAGAAATGGTTGATATACCAAATGTTGCACCTGAAAAGACGGTTTACCCCGAGCAGAAGTTCCCTGTCAATGACCTTGCCTCCGTTGAGGAAGCCCTTGACTATGTGTTCGAT
The DNA here is from genome assembly GCA_029009115.1 of Bacteroidales bacterium. Lineage (GTDB taxonomy): Bacteria > Bacteroidota > Bacteroidia > Bacteroidales > UBA932 > Cryptobacteroides. Next base: position 3,845 of record JAQXJU010000058.1, read on the forward strand.
GATGGTCTTGTCGTCGATGGGCAGGAGTTCAATTCTTTCGACCAGCCTGTTGAAGTAGTTGTGATACTGAAAGATATCCTTCATGGCATTGACGCAGGAGCCTGATAATATGAACCGGCAGCTGCGTCTCAGCTCTTGCGGCATCTGGCGGAGCGTTTCGGCAAACCGGCGGCAAATTCTGTCGCCGTCTTCGGTCTGCATAACGTTCTGAAACTCGTGGATGGTTATTATCAGAGCCTCGCCCTTCTCCGAGGCAATTCGGTAGGGGAGGGTGAATGCGATTCGGATGTCCTCGTTGTCCGGCTCGGCGTTGAGCCTCAACAGGCGCCCTTCCTGCTCGTACAGATCGGGGTCGAAGACGAAGTGGCTGCCGCCGAGGAGCCTGCCGGCAAGCGAACTGAATTCATGGGCGCTGTTGCCGGCTGTTTTGAGAACGGCATCGCAGAGCGAACAGAGCAGGTCGGCCGTTTCGCGTATGTTCAAAAGAGAGATTGAGGTGGAACTGAACTGCTCTCCCTTCATCTTCATCTCCATGAGGGTATGCTGCAGAAGCGACATCTTGCCTGTCTTTGGGGGCTCATAGAGCACTATGTTCTCGCCTTGCCTCAGCAGGTTGGCCAGGGCTGTGCTTTCGCTCTTGCGGCCTATGAAAGATTTTCCGGTAACGTATTTATGGTATATGAATGGCGCGTCCATGTTTGTAACATTTTTGTTCGCTCACAAAATTAGGAAAATATTATGATTTGAGAATCTTTTTTCATAACTTTGCGGTCCGAAAATTTAGATAGCCGTCAAGCCATTGATAAAGAGCCGTTTTGAGAACGGACGCTTGCGGTTCAAACTTTAAATAAGTTTTGTAGTATTTATGTACGCAATCGTTGACATTGCAGGCCAGCAGTTCAAGGTAGAAGCTGGAAAAGAAATCTTTTGCAACCGCCTCGCGGCTGCAAACGGTGCAGATGTAGTGTTTGACAAGGTCCTCCTCATCGATAATGAGGGTGAGGTCCGTGTCGGAGCCCCCTATGTAGAGGGTGCCGTTGTCAAGGCAACTGTCGTTGATGACAGTGCCAAGGCAGACAAGGTGCTCGTATTCAAGAAGATTCGCCGCAAGGGCTTCCAGAAGCTCAACGGTCATCGCCAGAAACTCACCAAGATCCGTATCAACGAGATCGCTTAATCCAAAAACGAATTGAATTATGGCACATAAGAAAGGTCAATCAAGTTCAAAGAACGGACGTGAATCACATTCGAAGCGTCTTGGTATCAAGAAGTTTGGTGGTGAGGTCGTAAAGGCCGGCAACATCATCGTCCGCCAGAGGGGAACAGTCCACAACCCCGACACCAACGTTGGTATGGGCAAGGACCACACTCTCTATGCTCTCGTTGACGGAACTGTAAAGTTCGCACGCAAGAGACAGGACAAATCGTTCGTATCAGTTGTTCCTTTTGAGAACTAGTCTCGAAGGAAGCAAGGTTTACAGGGGACTTACACTTCGAGAAAGGGTGTGAGTCTCTTTTTTCATTAACAAAGCTATGCTTACTTTAAAGACACTCAGAGACGACCGGGAAAGAGTGGTCGCCAAGTTGAAAATCAAGAATTTCGATGCCGCTCCCATAGTGGACAATGTGCTCCGTCTCGATGCCGAGCGCCGTGCCTGCCAGACTGAGAGCGACGCACTGCTTGCTGCCCAGAAGCAGAAAGCTTCACAGATTGGTGCCCTGATGAAAGAGGGCCGCAAGGACGAGGCCGAGGCCATCAAGGCCGAAGTCGCAGCCCTCAAGCAGAAGAGCAGTGAGCTCCTCGCCCGTGGCGAAGCCGCCGAGAAAGAGGCTCAGGCCAATCTTGTTCTTCTCCCCAACCTTCCCTGCGACCTTGTCGTACCCGGAAAGGGTGCCGAGGATAATCAGGTTGTAAAGATGGGTGGCCCCGAGGTCAATCTGCCTGAGAATGCCCTTCCTCACTGGGACCTTGCCAAGAAGTATGACATCATCGATTTCGACCTCGGTGTAAAGATAACCGGAGCAGGATTCCCCGTTTACAAGGGTAAGGGAGCAAAGCTCCAGAGGGCTCTGATAAACTTCTTCCTTGACTGCAACACCGCTGCAGGTTATCGCGAGGTCGAACCTCCCGTCGTGGTCAACGCAGCTTCTGGATTCGGCACTGGCCAGCTCCCCGACAAGGAGGCCCAGATGTACTATGTGGGTCTCGACGATTTTTATCTTGTACCTACTGCCGAGGTTCCCGTCACCAACATCTTCCGCGACGTGATTCTTTCCGACTCGGACTTCCCCCAGAAGCTTACCGCCTACACTCCCTGCTTCCGCCGCGAAGCCGGTTCCTACGGCAAGGATGTAAGGGGGCTGAACCGTCTGCATCAGTTCGACAAGGTCGAGATTGTACGCGTCGAGAAGCCCGAGAACAGCTATGCCGCTCTTGACGAGATGGTTGCACACGTCGAGAGCCTCGTCAACAAGCTCGGACTCAAGTACAGGATACTGCGCCTCTGCGGCGGCGATATGTCCTTCACCTCCGCCATTACCTACGATTTCGAACTCTGGTCGGCTGCACAGGGCCGCTGGCTCGAGATCTCGTCGGTGTCCAACTTCGACAGCTATCAGGCCAACCGTTTGCACCTCCGTTACAAGGATGCCTCTGGCAAGACCCAGCTCTGCCATACTCTGAACGGAAGTTCACTGGCCCTGCCCAGAGTGGTTGCAGCTCTGCTCGAGGACAATCAGACCCCCGAGGGAATCATCATTCCTGAGGTCCTGCGTCCATACACCGGATTCGACAGGATTGACTGACCTTGATTAAAGATTGTACAATACTCGGAATCGACCCCGGAACCAACATATTGGGTTACGGGGTCGTATCTGTAGTTTCAGGCAAGCCCCGCTATCTGGATATGGGAGTCTTTGACCTCCGCAAACTCAAGGACCCATATGACAAGCTTGCCAATATCAACGCCGGAGTCGAGGAACTGATTGCCGTCCATAAACCCGACCATCTGGCAGTGGAGTCCCCTTTCTACGGCAAGAACGCCCAGGTCATACTCAAACTCGGACGTGCACAGGGTGCGGCCATCATCGCAGCGGCAAAGCAGGGGATCTCCGTCCACGAGTATGCCCCCCGACGGGCCAAGATAGCCATCTGCGGAAACGGAGCTGCATCCAAGGAGCAGGTTGCCCTGATGGTCGGGAAAACTCTTGGCATTAAGATAGAAGGAAGTTTCCTCGATGCCACCGATGCAATTGCATTGGCGATGTGCCATTATTACACGCTCTCCAATCCGGCCTCGTCGGCATCCCGCTCGGCCTCTTCCTGGGAGGCCTTCATAAAAGAGAATCCTGGCCGAATAAAATAGAACCTGATTAAACTTCAAGCCCTACAAGGTGTCTCAATTAGGAATTCGAAAAACAGTATGAAGTATCTCAAAAGTATCCTTGCTGCCATTTCAGGCCTTCTTCTTGTATCAGTGTCATTATTTGCCCAGAGTGGCAACTCTCTGAGTCTCACTCTGGTGGATGAATCTACCGGTGAGCCCGTAGGCTTTGCTACCGTTTCTCTTCAGGCAAAGGGAGCCAAGAAACCGGCTGCCTACTCGCTGACCTCCGACAAGGGTAAGGCAACTCTCTCGGGCTTGCGTGAGGGTACATATACCGTCAAGGCCGAACTCCTCGGATACGAAACCTTCGTGAAGGAAGTGACGATAAAGGGTGCCCTCAATCTCGGCACCATCAAGCTCAAGACCGACAAGCAGCAGCTCGAAGCCGCCCAGGTATCGGCCACCGGCAATGCCATTATAATAAAGAAGGATACCGTCGAATACAATGCAACTTCATTCAAAACCACAGAAAATGATGTTCTTGAAGACCTTCTGAAAAAGCTCCCCGGAGTCGAAATCGGCGACGACGGGGCAATCACCTTCAACGGAGAGACTATCAAGAAGATAACCATCGAGGGTAAGACCTTTTTCCTAGACGATCCCCAGCTTGCATCAAAGAACCTTCCTGCCAAGATGATTAACAAGCTGAAAGTCATACGCAAGAAGTCAGAGCAGGCCGAGTTCACCGGAATTGACGACGGCGAACGCGAGACCGTAATCGATCTGGGTGTCAAGCCCGGAATGATGAAGGGTATGTTCGGAAACCTTATGGCCGGAGCCGGACACGATGTTCCCGCCGACGAAGGTCTGAAGGGCGATCCCCGTTACCAGGGCGCAGCCTTTGTGGGGAAGTTTACCGACAAGACCCAGATTAGTTTTGTCGCAAATGCCAACAACACCAACAACCGTGGCTTCAACGACCTTTCAGGAAGTATGATGGGCAATATGCGCGGCGGAAGAGGAGGCGGCGGTTCCAACAATGGTATCACGACTTCTTATATGGGAGGAGGCAACGGGGCCTTCACTCTCTTCGACGGCAGGATGGACCTTGGAGCCAACTATCTGTACAACTACACCGACAAGGATGTCGAGAACAGCAGCTACAAGCGTACCTACCTCGAGGACAGCGAACTTGTCTATAAGTCAAACAGCCTAAGAAGCAACACCTCCGGAGGCCATCGTATGGGGATGAGGCTCGAGCACAAGTTCTCGGACAACACTTCTATCCTATTCGAACCCCAGCTTAACTTCGGTATTGGTTCGTATGCCGACGTGAGCAACGACACAACCTACAGCGACAACAAGGCCGGCAAGGTAAGCAAACTCAACGATGCCTACAGCACATCTTCGGGCTCCAACCGCAATATCTCTACCAGCGGCTTCTTCCTCTTCCGTCAGAGACTCGGAATACCCGGCCGAACCCTTACCGCAATGGCCCGCTACAGTTTCTCGAACAACGAGCTCGAAGGGCTCAACAAGAACGGCACCCGTCTCTACAACGACGACGGCAGCCTGCAGGAAAGCGGTACTTCTGTCGATCAGACCTTCGACTCGAGACAGCGCAGTTCTTCAGTGACCGGCCGTGTCACCTACACCGAGCCTATGGGGAACAACTTCTATCTCGAGGCTAACTACGCCTACAGCTGGAGCAATTCTTCTTCAGACAAGACTACCATCAACCAGCTCACCGGTCTTCAGGACTATACCTATTCAAATGAGATAGAGAACAGGAGCGTCACCCAGTCGATAGGAGCCAACGTCATGTATCAAAAAGGCAAGGCCAGGGCTCAGCTGGGATTTGCTGCCGAGCCTAACCATACCTACAACAGAACCACCAAGTACAACTCTGTGACGGGTACATACCAGCCTATGGAGTACGATCCGGGTGTAATCTGGAATTTCTCGCCGAGGGTGATGACCTGGTGGGATTTCAATAACAATTCCAACGTGCACTTTGCTTACAGGGGCCGTACAGCCCAGCCTTCGACCTCGCAGCTGATGCCTGTTCCTGACAATACCGACCCTCTGGACATCAACTTCGGTAATCCGAGCCTGAGCCCCTACTTCTCGCACAATTTCCACGGAGAACTCCGAGTATCCAACAGAGAGAAGTTCTCGGCCTTCAATATGAACTTCGAAGGCTCAATGGTCAATGCCCCTATAGTCAACCTGATATGGTACGGCGACGGTGGGGCGCAATATTCGATGCCCTTCAACGGCCCTGCAAGCTATAACCTGTCGGCCAACTCATTCGCCAACTTCGGAATCGGAAAGTCAAACTTCTCGATAGCCAATGTCTTCAGGCTCAGCTACTCTCATTCATCTTCCTATGTCGGAACCAATATCGATATGAGCAAGTACCAGTCCGAAGGTTACTACGAGTTTATGGACTGGCTCATAGAGCAGTTCCGCGATCCTGCCTACTTCAATGCCCATATCGCCGACAACAGCACCAACTCCTTCAGTCTGGTAGAGAGGATACGCCTGAACTACCGTCTCGACAATCTCGAGATTCAAGTCGGACCCCGTACGAGGATGAATCATTCGTGGTACAGCGTAGGCGACCAGAAGAGCACCACAACCACATGGAACAATCAGATAAGGACTTCGCTCAACTGGACCATCGAACCCATAGGGATGACTCTCAAGTCTGAGTTCAACTACAACTGGTACAACGGTTATTCGACCGAGCAGCCTTCCGAGATGGTGATGGATGCCGAGTTGAGCAAACTCATTTTCCGCAAGAAGGCCACCATTGCCGTCAAGGCCTACGATATCTTCGGCCAGGCCCGCAGCCTTTCGGTAACCGATAATGCCAACTACCATCGCGAATCTGTCAGCAACACTCTCGGCCGATACATCGTGGCTTCCTTCACCTACCGCTTCGGAACCTTCGACCGTTCGAAGATGCGCGGCCCGGGAGGTCCCGGAGGTCCCGGAGGTCCTCGCGGTCCCCGTGGCCCCAGGCCCCTATGAGCAAGCTTGGCGAGCAAAAGCAGTCTCTGCGTGCCCTGATGCGCATCCGTCAGCAGCAGTACGCATCCCTGAATATCTCTGACTCTGAGGCCTCGCTAAGAATCAGGTGTATGGTGGAGGCACTTCCCGAATTCAGGCAGGCCCGCACCCTGCTTCTGTATGCTTCCGTTCCGGGAGAAGTGGATACCTTCCCGTGGCTTGAGGAATGGTTCCCCGAACGGCGTATCGCCCTTCCAAAGGTAGAAGGAGAGTTCCTGACCCTGTACTCCTACTCTCCCGAAGACCTCGGCAGCGGATATCTCGGAATTCGGGAGCCTTCCTGCCAGGCGGAGAGGATTCTGCCTGAAGAAATCGATCTTGCGATAGTGCCCGGAGTCGCATTTGACACGACGGGCAGGCGTCTGGGGCACGGCAAGGGCTTCTATGACAGACTGCTTCCACAACTTCGCTGCCTGAAGGCAGGGGTTTGCCTTCCGTACAGGATTGTAGATGAGGTCCCTTGCGAAGAAAACGACGCTAAGGTCGATCTTGTTTTCTATTAGCGGGATTTTGGCTATCTTTGCGAGTTATGATAGTCGTGAATATCCTGAAGACTCTGCTTGTCGGCTTTTGTGCCGCCGCTCCCTTGGGCCCCGTAGCTCTGCTGGTGACCCGGCAGACTCTTGACAGGGGGCGCAAGGAGGGGCTTGTGACGGGTCTCGGGTCTATGTGCGCCGATTCTCTCTATGCCCTTGCCGCACTCCTGACCCTAGGAATGATTAACGACTTCATCAGCCGTAACAGCCTTTGGATATGCCTCATAGGAGGAACCGTGATTGCCCTGATAGGGCTTGCAATGTTCATCAATGCCCGCAGGAGCGAGCCCTCTGACCCGCAGAAACTTGATTTCAGTGCCGCTTCTTCAGTCGCCGCTGCGGTCAAAACCTTTTTCAGCGCCCTGGCAAACCCTGCCGCCATTGCCGTGATGATTGCTCTGATGACTATCTTCAAGGCCAACGAGAGCGGGATCCCTGAATGGGGATGCGTACTTGGGGTGGCTTGTGGCGAGATGCTCTGGTGGACTCTTCTGACACGGCTTGTGAGTATGGCAGGGAGCCGGATAAGTCCCGATGCCGTTCGGAAAGTGAAAATCATCCTTGGCGCCGGCGTAATAGTATTTGGTCTGGTCCTTGTCGCAAGGGGCCTTGTAAGCTTATTTTGATTATGGCTAATCGTTTCTTTGGCAATTGGATAGTCAGGAACATCCTTGGCGCGGCAGTTTTCGTTCTCGGGCTGGTTCTTGTGGTCAATATCATACTTGCTGTATTCACCCAGCACGGCAAGACCTACCCAGTCCCCGATATGACTAACCTCAGCGTCAAAGAGGCAGGGGCCATTGCCGGCAAGTCCGGCTTAAGGGTCGATGTAGCAGACTCTGTTTATGTCCGAAGGATGAAAAGGGGGGCTGTTTTCTCCCAGAACCCCAAGCCCGGTTCCGAGGTTAAGAAGGGGCGCAAAGTCTCTCTTACAATCAACTCCGTGCTCCCCAAGAAGGTTACTATGCCCTCTCTGGTAGGATTCTCGATGCGTCAGGCCAAGGCGGAACTCTCTTCGAGGGGGCTGAATCTCGGCAAACTGATATATGTGAACGATATGGCTACCAACAACGTGCTGAGGCAGCTGTGTCACAACCGCCAGATTGAGCCGGGCACCGAGATTGAGAGCGGAACCTCCATCGACCTCGTGGTAGGGCTCAACAGCACCGACAACGTTACCTACATTCCCGATGTAATGGGCCTTAAGTATCTTCGCGCCGTAGATGCCATACAGGATAACTCTCTCAATGTCGGGGGAGTGCTCTTTGCCCCTTCGATTGTCAACTATAGCGATTCCCTGAACGCTGTAGTGGTGAGACAGTCGCCGTCCGCCGAGACCGAAGCCCCTCTCCCTATGGGCTCGTCGGTTACCCTGTATCTTGACCTTCCCAAGCAGAACGCCCAGTAAGCAATGTCAGAGCCCCAGGCAAATACGCCCGAAATGTTCGAGCACTTCCGCTTTGTCGTAGATCCCGGCCAGGCACCTGTCCGCATCGACAGCTATATGGCCTCGCACATGGAGGATACCTCACGCAACCGTATCCAGCAGGCTATCAAATGCGGTTATGTCAGGGTCGGCGGCAATGTCGTGAAGGCAAACTATGTGGTCCGTCCCGGCGAGGTGATAACCTTCGAGATGCCTTATCAGAGACGCGGGGTCGAGGTCATCCCGCAGGATATCCCACTGGATATAGTGTACGAAGATGACGACGTGCTGGTGGTCAACAAGGCCGCCGGAATGGTCGTGCATCCCGGGCACGGCAACTTCGAGGGCACCCTTATAAATGCCCTTGCCCATTATCTGGGAATCAGCCAGGGACCCCAGGCCGAAGACGACAGGATGGGAATTCTCGTTCACCGAATCGACAAGGATACATCAGGCCTGCTTGTGGTCGCAAAGAATGAACCCTCTCTCGTGAAGTTGCAGAAGCACTTTTTCAAGCACGATATCGAGCGTGTGTATCACGCTATCGTATGGGGCAATATCCGCGAGGACGAGGGCACTGTTGACACTTACATAGGCCGCGACCCCAACGACAGGCTTCGCTTCCGCCCGTATGACGATCCCGAAAAGGGAAAGCACGCCGTTACCCATTATCGTGTGCTCGAACGCTTCGGCTATGTTACATACGTAGAATGTCGTCTTGAGACCGGCCGCACCCACCAGATAAGGGTCCATATGTCCTCGATAGGCCATCCCCTGTTCAACGACGAGCGCTACGGCGGCTCGGAGATACGCAAGGGGACCATCTATGCCAAGTACCGTCAGTTCATACAGAACTGCTTTGCAATATGCCCCAGACAGGCCCTCCACGCCAAGACCCTGGGCTTTGAGCATCCCGTAACCGGAGAATGGCTCCGCTTTGACTCGCCCCTTCCCGACGATATGGCTCAACTCCTCGACAAATGGAGGAAGTATTCAGGCAATATGCCTGCCGAAGAAGAAGATTAAAACCAATACGGATATGAAAGTCATCATCAGAAACACTGCATCCGAGGCATCTCTCTGGGTTGCGCATTACATTGCTGAAAAAATCAACGCCAAGGCCGCCCGCACCGACGAGCCCTTTGTCCTTGGTCTCTGTACTGGGTCAACCCCCATCGAAACCTATGCCGAACTTATCAGAATGGTAAAGGCCGGCGAGGTGTCTTTCAAGAACGTGATATCCTTCAATATGGATGAATATGTGGGCCTCCCCGAAGATCATCCCGAAAGCTATCACTCCTTTATGCACCGTTATCTGTTCGACCACATCGACGAGCCCGCAGAGAACATTCACATTCTCAACGGCAATGCCCCTGACCTCGCAAAGGAGGCTGCCGACTATGAGGCGGCAATCGTAGAGGCAGGCGGATTCGACCTTTTCCTTGGAGGAATAGGCGAGGACGGCCACATCGCCTTCAACGAGCCTTTCTCTTCTCTCAACTCCAGAACCCGCGTGGTGACGCTTACTCACGATACCCGTGTCGTCAACTCCCGTTTCTTCGACAATGACTTCAACAAGGTTCCCAAGCAGGCCCTTTCGGTTGGCGTTGCAACTGTTTTCGGTTCTCGCGAGGTAATCATTATGGGTTATGGTTCAAAGAAGGCACGCGCCATTCAGGCTGCAATCGAGGGCCCCTATTCGCATTATGTAACGGTGTCGGCACTTCAGGCCCACGAAAACGGCATCATCGTCATTGATGAGGCTGCAGCCGGAGAACTCAAACTCAACTCATACAAGTATTTCAAGGCCGTCGAAGAGGCCGAAATGTAATCTGATATGGGACGCAAGACACAGATGGCCATCCTGGGAGGGCTCTCGGCAGCTCTGCTGAGCCTTCCCTGGCTTGTTCCACACGCAGGAATCGCAGCCCTCGTTGCCTTCGTCCCCCTTCTGCTCCTCGAGCAGATTGCCTTCCGTAGCAGGATACGCCACTTCTGGCTATGGCATTATGCGGTGTTCGTGCTCTGGAATGCGTTCACTACTTTCTGGGTATGCAATGCCACGGTAGGAGGAGGCTTGTTCGCAATTTTCGCGAACGCCCTGCAGATGTCCGTAATTTTCGGAGTCTTCCATTTCAGCCGCTCTCACCTTCGCGGAGCAGCCCCGTATGTGCTACTCGCCGCCCTGTGGATAGCCTGGGAGAGGCTCTACTTCGATGCGCAGATATCCTGGCCCTGGCTGGTTCTGGGAAATGCCTTTGCCCGCAGTATCTCTCTTGTGCAGTGGTACGAATACACCGGAAGCCTTGGCGGTTCCCTCTGGGTCTGGATCTCCAACCTTGGAATTTTTGCACTGCTAAACCTCTTCAGGGACTCTGACCGCAGCCGAATGCGCCTTAAGATTGCCACTCTCGCCGGGACCGTACTCTTCATTGCTGCGCCAATGGTTCTGTCCCTCTGTATCTGGAATAACTACTCCGAGGCGAGTGATGCCGGATGCCTTGAAGCAGCTGTCCTTCAGCCTAATCTCGATCCTTACGAGAAGTTCGAGTCCCTCAGCCAGAGCCAGCAGAACGAGCGCCTCCTCGCTCTTGCCTCAAAGCCCCTGTCCGAGCGCAGCGATTCCGCTGACTTGCTTCTGCTCGCACCCGAGACCTTCACCGGCGATGTGATTGTTAATAGCATTCCTTCAGGAAAGACTTGGCGCTGCTTCGATACCCTTCTTCGCTCCCACCCCGGAGTGAACATACTCTACGGAGCCTCAAGCCACGAGATCTTCAATACCCTGAGCCCTCCTTCGCTTCTGGCGCGTCCCTACGGCAGGGGCTGGGTCGAATCGCACAACAGTGCCCTTATTCAGGACTGGACAGCCCGCACCGAAATCTTCCACAAGAGCAAGCTCGTCGTTGGAACCGAACTGATGCCTTATCCCAAGATTTTTGCTCCCATTGACAATGCCCTTGGAGGGGTGATAGGCCGTTGTGTGGGCCAGGATGAGATTTCGCTTCTAAATTTCTCACGCTCCGACGGCAGCCTTGTTCCCCTGGGATGTGCCATCTGCTATGAGTCTGTGTATGGTGAATATTGCACCGGCTACGTCCGCAAGGGTGCGCAGGCTCTTACTGTCATAACCAATGACGCCTGGTGGGGCGATACTCCGGGATACGTTCAACATCTCTCATATTCGTCACTGAGGGCCATTGAGTTGCGCCGAGACATTGCTCGTTGTGCCAATACAGGAATCTCAGCTTTTATCAACCAGAGAGGTGAGGTTCTGAGCGCAAGCCAGTGGTGGAGGGCCGAGACTCTGCGCGGCAAAATCAATTTGACAGATAAAGTTACGGCATTTGTCCGTTATGGGGACGTGGTAGGAAGAACTGCTGTATTTGCCGCTCTGCTTCTGCTCGCCGGTCTCCTTTTGTCGCTTTTGCCCGGAAGGCGCAGCAAATCTTAGAATAAGGTAGGATGGCCTTCTCCAAGGCCGTTGAGAATATGCTGCATTATAGCCTCACGCATAATGGGGGCTTTTGCGCTGACCTTGTAGATTTTGCAATACTCTTCTATCGCTTCCATCTCCTTCTGGTTGAAGAGTATGGTCTGTCTGTGTTTGCGAAGCAGCGAATCGTGCTGTTTTTCAAGATATTTGGGGTCAACCCCTCCAACTTTGCGTTTCTTTGCCATAACACGACAAATATATACGAAATTTGTTCTATTTCAAATACTTGTCGTACAGATTCTGGATTGCGCCGGCATAAATGAGCAGTTGCCCCAGTGATTCTGCGCTGAGACGCCTTCCGATGATGCTTCCCTGAGGCTCGACCATAAACAGTCGGGGAGTGCTCAAGATGCTGTACATCCTCTGGTAATCTGTTTCTATCTCGGGGTCCCACAGATGATGAACCCTGATGTGGGGGTTGTCGAACTGAAGTTTCTCGGAGCAGTAAGTCTCCCAGGCTTTTCTGTCGGCGCCGGTGTATATGGCTATGAACTCGATATCGAAATCGACTTCGCTCAGGGCATAGGGGAGGAGTATGGTCTGGGTGCTGCAACTCGGGCACGACACGTCATAGAAGTACAGCAGGCAGGTTTTGCCTTTGACGGGAACCCTTTCTCGGGCACCTGTCAGGTTTTCCATCTCAAGAACAGGCGCGTCCATACCTATCAGACTGTTCCGGTTGAAGTCCGCAAAGATTCTGGCATTCAAAAGGTCGGTCTCGCTGTTCATCTTCACCTCACCGGTAGCGAACCACTTGTCATAGATATGGATAGCCACCTCTTCCTCGCCCATCACCGGTGAATCGACATAGTTCGAGTACAGTTTGATGGCAATGTGACTGCGGGCTGCGGAGTCGCTGCAACTGCTTATCATAAAGTCAACTTCCCTGCATTTGACCGGAGTATCCTCGGTCCTGAGTGCAAGGGTGTATTCCGTTATCATCGAATCAAGCCGGGCGTAAACAAGCGAATCCGGCCGGGACGCTGAGATACCCGGAAGCAGAGACAGTATGACAAGCAGCCTGAACATATCAGGGATTCGGCAACTTCACCCCCTCGGGAAGGAAGAGGCTGGTGTCTCCCTTGTGACGCAGGATGTCACGTACGGCCGACGATGATATGTGCGCGAATTCCTGGGCGGTTGGGATTATGATGGTCTCAATCTCGGGGGCGATGAGACGGTTTGCATCGGCAATGGCCCTTTCGTTCTCGAAATCAAGCATATTGCGCACGCCCCTCACGATGTGACGTATCCCAAGCTCGCGACAGAGGTCCACGGTGAGGCTGTCGTACTTGACTATTACCACTCCGGACATACCCTTGGTGGCCTGACGGATAATTTCAAGCCTGCTGTCCATATCGAAGAAGCCCCTTTTGTCCTGGTTGATACCGGCAGCGACAACCACCTTGTCAAAGATGCTGAGGGCTCTGCGGAGTATGTTGAGGTGCCCGGCCGTGAACGGGTCGAAGGACCCGGGGAACAGTGCTGTCCTTTCCATCAGAAAATGAAGTTTATGACGTCATCGATGGTGTTTACATAGTGGAAACTGAGCCCTTTGACATAGATTTCCTTGATGTCCTCTATGTCTTTGCGGTTTTCCTCGCAGATTACTATGGTAGTGACTCCGGCCCTCTTGGCTGCCAGAATCTTTTCCTTGATGCCGCCTACGGGAAGCACCCTTCCGCGCAGGGTCATCTCGCCAGTCATAGCTATTCCGCTCTTGAGGGCCTGCCTGCGCAGGGCAGACACCATCGAACTGACCATAGTGATACCGGCCGAAGGTCCGTCCTTGGGAACGGCTCCCTCGGGAACGTGAACGTGTATGTCCTTCTCCGAGAATGTCTTGGAGTCCATTCCGGCAAGTTCGGGGTGGGCCTTGATGTACTGGTATGCTATTGTTGCCGATTCTTTCATCACATCGCCCAGATTACCTGTCATCGTAAGGTTGCCCTTGCCGTTGCTTACCGAACTCTCAACAAAGAGAATCTCGCCTCCCATCGAGGTCCAGGCCAGGCCGGTGACAACACCGGGACCTTCGTTGCCTTTCTGGAGATCGTGGGTTGAGGTGGGCAGACCGAGGTATTCCTTCAGATGCTGGGGCTTGATTTCGCCGGGGTAGGGCTCGGATGTGGCTATCTTCCTGGCTGTGACCCTTGCAATCTTGGCAATCTGCTTTTCAAGTCCCCTGACTCCTGACTCGCGGGTGTAGTTGTCGATTATGGACTGGATTCCGGCCTTGCTTATCCTGAGAGCCTTGCGGTCGATTCCGTGCTCTTCGAGCTGCTTGGGTACGAGATACTTGCGGGCAATCTCGTACTTCTCCTCTGCGAGATATCCGGTGATGTTGATGACTTCCATACGGTCCAGCAGGGCGGGCTGTATGGGTGAGGTGCTGTTGGCTGTGGTGATGAACAGAACCTTCGAGAGGTCGTAGTCGATGTCGAGATAGTTGTCGTGGAAACTTGCATTCTGCTCGGGGTCGAGGGCTTCGAGCAGGGCCGATGAAGGGTCGCCCTTGAAGTCGGAGGATAGTTTGTCAATCTCGTCCAGAACTATCACGGGGTTCGAAGTTCCGGCCTTGACAATACCGTTGAGAATACGTCCGGGAAGTGCCCCGACATAGGTCTTGCGGTGACCTCTGATTTCGGCCTCGTCGTGCATTCCTCCCAGGGCTATCCTTACGTATTTGCGTCCCAGTGCCCTTGCCACTGACTTTCCGAGACTGGTCTTTCCCACTCCCGGAGGGCCGTACAGGCAGAGTATGGGAGACTTCATATTCCCTTTCAGCTTCAGGACTGCGAGATACTCTATGATTCTCTCCTTTACGCTGTCCAGCCCGAAATGGTCTTTGTCAAGCACCTTTCTGGCGTGGTCGAGGTCGAGGTTGTCCTCGGAGTATTCACCCCAGGGAAGGTCGAGCATAAACTGTATGTAGTTGTACTGTACGCTGTAGTCGGGAGAACTGGGATTGTACTTCTCGAGTTTGGAGAGCTCCTTGTTGAAGGTCTCGGCAACTTCCTTGGGCCATTTCTTTGTTGCCGCCTTCTCGCGGAACTTGTCAAAATCGCCAGTCTCGTCCATCCCGAGTTCCTCCTGAATGGTCTTGAGCTGGTTGTTGAGGTAGTACTCCCTCTGCTGCTGGTCAATCTCGCTGCGGACCTTCTGGTTGATGTCCTGCTTGATCTTCATCAGCTGGAGCTGGATGTCGAGAATGCCCAGAAGTTTCATTGCTCGCATCTTGATGTCCTCGTACTGGAGCAGTTCCATCTTGTCGCGTATGTTCTCGACTTCGACTGTCATAGCCACGAAGTTCACGAGGAAGGGGAAGCTGTCTATGCCCTTGAGGGCGCTGACGGCCTCTTTGGTGGCTATGCTCGAACTGCGTACGAGCTGAATGGCCCTTTCTTTGAGCGACTCGGCCATAGCTTTTACGTCAGCAGAGTTTTCGTTGCTGAAGAAGTCGGACAGATACAGGACTCTTGCGGTGATGTAGGGTTCGGTCCCGAGCACGTCGGTAATCTCTATCCTCTTGTGCGACTGAACGATGGCTGTGATAGTTCCGTCGGGCATCTCAAGGGTCTTGAGGATGCGGGCTACGGTTCCGTAACGGTAGAGGTCCTTCATTTCAGGGTCTTCGACCGAGATGTCAACCTGGGGAACAGCCCCTATGAAGAGGTTGTCCCTTTCTGCGTCTCGTATGAGTTTTATGGACTTAGGCCGGCCGATTGTAACCGGAAATATCGTACCGGGGAAGAGAACGGCATTGCGAAGTGCAAGTATCGGAAGCACGTCGGGAAGCTCGTTGTCTTCGATTTTCAGGGGTCCTTCGCCCTGCATTACCGGGATTATGTTCACTTCGGCTCCGGCGGGGTAGAGCAAATCGTTGTCAGAAATATTCATAATAGGGTTTTTGTCAAAATGTCAGCACAATAATACATATGAGCGTCAGTCAATCTCTGTGCCAAGTGCAAAATTACTGAAAAAGTGTCACGGAATGAAGTTAGGATTTTGATTATAAAAAAAATAAGTCTATTTTTGCACTCCCCAAAAAGTTGGAAACTACAAATACTTAAATTTATACACAACCATGACAAAGGCAGATATCGTAAATGAAGTTGCAAAAGCAACAGGCATTGAGAAGGTGACAGTCCAGACCGTCGTCGAATCCTTTATGGAGAGCGTCAAAGAATCTCTTGCAAACGGTAATCCCGTTTATCTGCGTGGTTTCGGCAGTTTCATCATCAAGCATCGCGCTGAGAAGGCCGCCCGCAACATCACCAAGAAGACAACTATTACTATTCCCGCACACGACATCCCGGCTTTCAAGCCCGCAAAGGTGTTCGTCGCTGAAGTCAAGACCAAATAATATTTCCTACTATGCCTAGCGGAAAAAAGAGAAAGAGACATAAGATGTCTACGCACAAGCGTAAAAAGCGCTTGCGCAAGAACAGACATAAGAAAAAGTAAGTCGCTAAAGGTTGGGCGGGGGATCCGGCCAACCTTTAGTTTTTTTAGAAACAACACCCAAGATTAATTCCTTATGGAAGTCGAAAAATCACAGAAAGACCTTGTGGTTGACTGCGGTGAGAAAGAGGTGCGGCTCGCTCTGCTGGAGAACGGCAGGCTTATCGAGTACAGCAGCGAATCTTCCGAAGGCCACAAGTTCAGCGTCGGCGATGTCTTCCTCGGACGAGTGAAGAAGATTATGCCGGCACTGAATGCTGCTTTCGTGGATATCGGCGACACCAAGGAGGCATTCATCCACTATCTCGACCTTGGTCTGTATTTCTCCGCCTTCGACACTTTTGTCAGAGAGAGCAATCCGAACAAGAATATTTCTACACTATTCTCGTCGATCAAGCTAGGCCCCATACTTCCCAAGGAGGGGCGCATAGAGCAGTACCTGAAGGTGGGTCAGATGATAGTCTCCCAGATAGTCAAGGAACCGATTTCTACGAAGGGTTCCCGACTGACGGCGGAAATTTCTCTTGCAGGACGCAACATAGTACTGCTTCCTTTTGCCGAAAAGGTAAGCGTTTCGCAGAAAATCACTTCACGGGAAGAAAAGAAAAGACTCGAGGCCCTCGTCCGCAGCATTCTGCCCCAAAACTACGGCGCAATCATACGCACGGCAGCCGAAGGCAAGAAGGCGGCGATTCTGGTAGCGGAATTGCGCTCCCTCATTGAAAAGTGGGAGTCTTCGTGGAAGAAGATAGCTAAAAGCAAGGGTGTCGAACTGCTTTTTACCGAGTACAGCAAGACCACGGCCACACTCAGAGACCTTCTGAACGACAGTTTCTCAAATGTCTATGTGAACGATCAGAAGGTTTATGAAGATACCCTGAAATATATTTCTCTTATCTCTCCGGAGCAGGAGAAAATCGTCAAACTCTATGACGGCAAGACCCCGATCTTCGATCATTTCGAGGTGACACGCCAGATCAAGAGTTCCTTTGGCAAGGTGGTCCCTATGAAGCAGGGCGCTTATCTGGTCATCGAGACCACAGAGGCCCTGAATGTGATTGACGTCAATAGCGGAACGCGTTCCAAGTCTAACGACCGCGAGGAGAATACCTTCGAGGTCAACAAACTGGCGGCCGAAGAGATTGCCCGTCAGCTCAGGCTGAGGGATATGGGCGGAATCGTAATCGTCGATTTCATCGATATGGATCAGGTGGAGCATCGCAACGAGCTGTTCAAGTATATGCAGCAGCTGATGTCTCAGGACAGGGCAAAGCACAATGTGCTGCCTCTGACCAAGTTCGGCCTGATGCAGATAACCCGTCACCGCATCCGTCCCGTCACCGAGCTGAACACAACCGAAGAATGCCCCCTGTGCCACGGAACAGGCAAGATCGCATCGACCGTAGTCATTGACGAGCAGGTCGAACGCACCCTGTCGGACCTTGTCGAAAACGGCCATTCCGTCCTTACCCTGAAGGTCAGCCCCATACTCGGAGCTTATCTTACACGCGGATTCAATTCCTATGTCCGCAAATGGAAAAAGAAGCACAAGTGCAGACTCACGGTAGAGGAAGTCTCGGATTTCAGCATCCTGCAATACGAATTCTACGACAGAAAAGGAACAAAACTATAGAATCAATGCCCAAGAGCAAGGTTTTCTGGACCAATCTCCGTACCAAGGAGTTCGGAGACGGTCTTCCGAAGAAACTCCAGTCCCTGATGCGCGCAGCCGGCATCGGGGATATTGATATGGATGGCAAGTTCGTTGCCATCAAGATTCATTTCGGCGAGCACGGCAATGTGGCGCACCTGCGTCCCCAGTATGCCCGTGCCGTTGTCGATCTTGTTAAGCAGATGGGGGGCAAGCCCTTCCTGACCGACTGCAACACTATGTATCCCGGTTCTCGAAAGAATGCCCTCGAGCATCTGGAGTGTGCCTGGGAAAACGGCTTTACCCCGCTGACAACGGGTTGCCCCATATTGATAGGCGACGGACTCAAGGGAACTGACGACATTGCTGTTCCCGTGAAAGGAGGAGAATACGTCAAGGAGGCCAGGATAGGCCGCGCCATTATGGATGCCGACGTATTCATCAGCCTGAATCACTTCAAGGGCCACGACTTTGCAAGCCTCGGGGGTGCAATAAAGAATATAGGTATGGGCTGCGGCTCAAGGGCCGGCAAGAAGGAACAGCATTCCTCAGGTCAGGCCAGCATCGATGCCTCGCTATGCCGCGGCTGTCGCAAATGTCTTCCGTTCTGTGCCAATAACGGCTTGGTTTTTGATGAACAGAGCCGGAAGATGACGGTTGACTACGAGCATTGTGTCGGCTGCGGACAGTGCCTCGGTGCCTGTAACTTCGATGCCATAGGCTTTACGAATGACACGGCCAACGAGATGCTGTCGAGGCGTATGGCCGAATATGCCAAGGCTGTGGTCGATGGAAGACCGAACTTTCACGTGACTCTCATAATTGACGTCTCGCCGAGTTGTGACTGTCATTGTGACAACGATGTTCCGATACTCCCAGATCTCGGTATGTTCGCATCCTTCGACCCTCTTGCCCTTGATCAGGCCTGTGTGGATGCCTGTCTTGCGGCAAAACCCCTTGAAGGAAGTGCCCTGTGGGAAGCCGTTCATCAGGAAGGCTTTGTGCCGACAGGCAACCATTTCAACGACTTGCATCCCGAGTCCGACTGGAAGTCCTGCTTTGAGCAGGCCGAGAAGATAGGTCTGGGATCAAGGGATTATGAACTTATTGAAGTAAATACCAGAAAATGAGTATCTGGACAATAATGATTGGGGTAATGGTGCTCAGCTTCATTATCCAGCAGGTTCTGCAGAGCCGTTTTAGACGTTATTCTGCAGTACCTTGTTCCCTGAGCGGCAGGGAAGTGGCCGAAAAGATGCTCCGCGACAACGGAATCTACGATGTGAGCGTATGCTCGGTTTCGGGTATGCTGACTGACCATTACGACCCATCAAGAAAGGTTATCAACCTGAGCGAAGGCGTATTTGACGAAAGAAGCATAGCCGCTGCCGCAGTTGCTGCTCACGAAACGGGTCACGCCATACAGCACGCAAAGGGTTATGCTCCCCTGAAGTTCCGCACTGCCATAGTCCCCTTTGTGTCGTTTGCGAACAACACCGTGCAGTGGGTACTGCTGCTCGGGGTGCTTCTGATGAGCATCACCCCGGCTCTGCTGTATCTGGGAATTGCTCTGTTCGCCATGACCACGCTCTTCAGCTTTGTGACTCTCCCAGTCGAGATTAACGCAAGCCAGAGGGCAGTCACCTGGCTGGAGTATTCTCATATCACCAACTACGAGACCACTCCTATGGCAAAGGATGCCCTCAAATGGGCAGCCTACACCTATGTGATAGCGGCCATTGGCTCGCTTGCCACCCTGCTCTACTACATAGGCCTTGCAAATCGCGACAGATAGGAGCACCGGGCGTCGGCTCAGTGTCTGCTTCGGAAATGGCCGCAGGTGGGACATCGTTGTTCGGCTGGTCTTCTGTTGGCTTTTTGACAGGCCGGGCGCCGGTTTGACCTCTGTCCCGGAAATGGCCGCAGATGGGGCCTCGTAGTTTGGCTGGTCTTCTGTTGGCTTTTGACAGGCCGGACGCCGGTCTGACCTTTGTTCCGGAAATGGCCGCAGGTGGAGCCTCGTTGTTCGGCTAGTCTTCTGTTGGCTTTTTTGACAGGCCGGGCGCCGTCTGACCTCTGCTTCGGAAATGGCCGCAGGTGGTTATGCCAATAGCTGAAGCTAAGCTTTGGAATTGAAATAATTTATTGTATCTTTGCAATCCCTTCGGGGATGAAGGGACTTTAGCTCAGTCGGTTTAGAGCGCTTGCTTCACACGCAAGAGGTCGGCAGTTCGAATCTGCCAAGTCCCACCTCTTTTTTTTATCCCGCGACAAATATGCGGAAACTCACTTCAAAATTCCTTTTATCCTTCCTTGCCGGAGTTCTCATAAGTTTGGGATGTGCCGTGAATGCCAAGGTAGGTGGAGCTTTAGGGGCATTGCTTTTTGCCTGTGGACTTACCACAATCATTCATTTCCGTCTTCCTCTCTTTACAGGGATAGTCGCCGAGAAACCTGAATGGTTGATGCTCGCTATTCTTGCCGGAAACTGTGCCGGCGCTGCCTTCGGCCATTTCGTTTTTGACATTCAGATGCCGCCCTGCTCCCTGAGCCTTGGGAAGGTTTTCTGTGGCGGGATTGGTACCGGAATCCTGATGGTCGCAGCGTACAAATCAAAAAGCAACGTGGTAGCCATACTGGGTGTTATGCTCTTTATTATGTGCGGATTCCCTCACTGCATTGCAGAGTTCGGATACCTCAGGATGCAGCCCCTTCAGTGGGTTTTGGCCTGTCTTGGGAACATTGCAGGTGGCCAGATTTGGAGAGTTCTGGATATCAGGTCGGAGTGAGTAAAGTCTCATAGAATCCTTTTTGAATATAGTAATCTTCAAAAAATAACCTTGCATCATCTTATGAATATCTTTCCGGGCCATATTTCCTTCTTCGTAAGAAAATCTGACCTTGTAAATCTTATTCAAATCTGAAGCAACTTATTTTCTTCATATTACGTGAGGACTACAGGATGATACCGCGTTGTGGTATTTTCTGTGGTCTGGTCAGATTTTTCTGTTTCTTATAAAGAATGCCTTGCGGAAGTGCTGACGTTACACTTTCTTTGGTAATCTTCATATTACTTGACGAAGATTGTTGGTCGGAGTGTGTCGTGATGGAATGAACCGTGCGGGATGATAGCTGGGCACATAGTGAAAGTGGCTGTCCTTTTTACTGCGGGAGTAGGATTAGCTTCGCTGTGTCCGATTGACCCCTGGTCAATGTCAGTGGTGGGTCAGATGGGTGCGGTGCTGTCTTTCATTCCATTTCTTCTTTCTAAGCGTTTCCCTGGGATGCGGCATACCCGTCTGCAGGATCTCTTTATCCTGATTTCTATATTCTTCATAGGAGTCGTGTATTATGGAACGGCGATTCTTAAGGAAATGTCGGCACTCAGCCATGATGGCCCGATGATTGCGTTGACAAGAGAGTGTCTGGGCCGTCTTCAGGGCATAATCGACGGCATAGGGTGGGGGAGGCGCCAGACAGCAGGGCTCCTTCGGGCCCTGCTGTCTGGCGACCGCGGGGCCCTTGACCCCGCGGTCGCCGCAGCCTTCAGGGCTGCCGGCGCCTCCCACATCCTCGCGCTCTCCGGGCTGCACCTCGGCATCATTTACGGTATCGTAACAAAGTGCCTCAGCATACTTGGCCGCTCACCCGTTGCCTTTGCCATAAGGTCCTGTATCACAGTATTGCTTTGTGCTTTCTATACCTTGATGACCGGTGCGTCGCCCTCTCTTGTTAGAGCATTCCTTTTCATTCTCATCAATGAAACACTCCGTTTCTTCCCAGACCGAAGCCGCCATCCGCTTTCGGTACTGTCAGTCGCATTGATGATTCAACTTGTAGCCAATCCACTGGTAATCAAGTCTCTGGGTTTTCAGCTATCCTACCTTTCAATGACAGGAATCTTTGTAATCTTCCCCCGTTTGCAAGCCTGGCTGCCAAGTCCCGCCAGTGACGAAAAAATCTCATTCGTCTCACGTCAGATTGACAAGCTCACGCAATTGATATGGACTTCCGCAGCAATCTCAATATCCTGCCAGATAATGACAGCCCCTCTCGTATGGCTCCGCTTCCACACCTTCCCTCAGTACTTTCTTTTGACAAACCTTCTTGCCCTACCACTCACATCTCTGCTAATGCCCGCTTCAATTCTGTCATTGATTCTCAGTGCCGTAGGATGCTGTCCCCACATTCTTGTTTCTATTACAGAACTCCTCGCCTCAGCCCTCATCCGAACCCTCGAAATAATCGCAAGTTAACAACCATCTTTACCCACCACCTCCCCGCGAAATTCACCTTCCGCGCCGACCCCCTCCAGAAGGCCCTCAGAGGCACATTGGTTTCGAAGGTGAATTTCACCGGTCGGGGTTACGCCTCCCAGAAGTACCTCAGAGGCCGATTGAGCCGACTCGTGAAATTCACCTTTCTTGGCGCCCCCCTTCAGAATGCCTTCTGGGGCAGGTTGGCCTTCGAGGTGGAACGACTTGGTATCCACCTCAGAGCCTCACCCCCTCTACAATGCCCTCAGAGGCACATTACCTTTTGAGGTGAATTTCACCGGTCGAGGCATCCCCTGTCAGAAGTGCCTCAGAGGCCGATTGAGCAATCTCGTGAAATTCACCTTTCGGGCCGCCCCCCGTCAGAACGCCCTCAGAGGCACATTGGTTTCGAAGGTGAATTTCACGGCATCGGGCAACCCCTGTCAGAAGTACCTGAGAGGCCGATTCGGCGATCTCGTGAAATTCACCTTTCAGACCGACCCCCTTCAGAATGCCTTCTGGGGCAGGTTGGCCTTCGAGGTGGAACGACTTGGTATCCACCTCAGAACCTTACCCCCTCTACAATGCCCTCAGAGGCATATTGCTCTTCGAGGTGAATTTCACCGGTCGGGGCAACCCCTGCCAGAAGTACCTTAGAGGCCGATTCGGCGATCTCGTGAAATTCACCTTTCAGACCGACCCCCTCCAGAAGGCCCTCTGGGGCATGTTGTCCTTCGAGGTGAATTTCACGGCTCCGGGCAACCCCTGCCAGAAGCCCCTCAGAGGCAGATTGAGCAGACTTGTGAAATTCACCTTTCTAGCCTTACTCCCTCTAACCTGCATTATTCATAGCCTCCACGCTTTGTCTTCGAAGTAACCGTTCGATCAGTTCGGGTTTTCCCGGAACCACACAGATTTTATGTCAAAATCCGGTCGATGTGCCTGAAGGCAGCACTCGAAGATGGTCAGAAGGCACAGGATTGCGCGATTTTTCAAGTGCGGAGCGCAGCCGTGCTTCCCCTGCCGGGGTTACGCAACGGATATTTGGACCATTACTCTGTCTATGACGGTGGCAGATGTCGTAGTCTGGTCAATACGGACACCGTTTCGGGGAGCATCGGAGCCTTCTGTGAGAAGCGAATACGTATGCAGGTCTTCTTCTCGTCGATGGACACCGCGCTCAGGTCAGTTTCTCCCTCATCGTGGTGATGGTGCTGCATTCAAGTTCGGTTCCCACAAGCATATCGGCCTGAAACGAATGCAGGATTACGTACGCTGCGCAGTGCAAATAGAGCCTGAACTAGTTGGCGGTAAACTTGTTGCAGGACATCCTGTCGGCCTTGAGGCCGTTCTTGAGTTCAGATATCATCTGCTCCATGCGTCCCCTTTCGCAGTAGCAATCAGAATATATGAAGCTGGAGCGCTGCCCCTTGAAGTCCGTCACGACATATCTGACATTTGTTCCGAGATTGTTCACCTCGATTTTGACCACAACCCTTTGCTGATGCTTCCAGGAACCGGCCTTGTACATAAACGAATGGAAAATACGCACTTCTTCACCGGTGGCCTCGTCGGAGGCAATCGCAGTGTCAAGCCAGTTTGCAGATATCCTTTTGAGTTTCACGTTCCCTGCAAGTCCGGTGATGAAATGGATGCCGTCCTGACGGTCTGTGGCCCAGTCCATGAAGTCGTGGGAGCAGAAGTGGGAGTCGCCCCGGAATATTATCTGAGTGTGTTTCCACTTTTTGCGGAGCTTGAGTATCAGCCTCTTGAGAAGGCCTGCAATGTTGATCGCCTTGTTTCCCCGGCCCGGCCTGAGGATGGGAAGGATGAGCTTTCCGCTGCGGCCTTCGAACAGGAGCAGGGGCATATAGCAGTATTCCCCGTAATAGGCGTTGAACAGCGTAAGTTGCTGCGCGCCGTATGTGTCGGCATTTGTATCATCGGCATCGATGATGATGGAATCTGGCTCCGAGTCATACGAGGCGATGAAGTCATTGATGAAGGCCTCTCCGATATCGAACAGTTCCTTGCGGGACAGGCGGTTCTCCAGACGAATCATCGTAGGCTGGGAAGCAAGGTCAATCTCGTCCGAAGCAGACCTTCCGGCACACATCTTCAGGATACCGTCACCACAGAGCCTGTCGCAATCGTCGGCATCTTCGAAGCTGGCCATTATCAGGTATATTCTCTGGAGGAGCATTTCCGTCTGGCTATGTATAACCATCGGTTCCCAGCTGGGGTCTTTGATACAGGATTCCATGCGTTTATGATGTGGCTTGACGATTTTTCGTATTCGCGAACGAGTGTCAATCCACCAAGTGAGGAGAGTTCGGGTGCAGAGAAATCGACCGTCACTTTCTTGCCGGCCACAGGCTCAAGTTCAAGCAATGTCGGGAAAGTTTGGTAATCTTCTGGAGATGAAGTAACTTTGCTTATAAAGCAAAGGAAAAACTGTTTTTGTAACGCCATTATGAATATAACATTTAATCCTCTGATTACCAAATAATTATGAGGTTTCCTTTACTTTCTTTATGAATAATTCAGGTTAGAGGTACTAAATGACCATTTTTCGTTATATTTGTGAGCATACGAGGGAAATAAACATATAAAACTAGTGCTATATGAAAAAGTTAGTATTATTCGCAGTTGCTATGCTTGTTAGTGTGGCGTCTTTTGCTCAGAAGAAAGGTGATATGTTCATCGCCGGAAGTATATCAGCTGATTGTGGAACACAGACAACTTCATTATCAGATGGAGGTTACTCTACATCAGTAAGCCAGCCGTTAAGTACATCATTTGGATTTGGTGTTGAATATGGTTATTTCGTTGCTGATAATCTTAAGCTCGCTATGGCAATGTCTGTTCCTTTCTCATCTTCTCCTGTTAAAGAGGTTGATGGTAAATGGCTCAAAGATAAAGCATCTGCGTTTGCTATCAATCCAAATGTTGCCTACTATGTGCGTTTGGCTGATAGATTCTATTATACTCCTGAGGTCGGCGTTTCTGTGAATTTTGGATCGTTGAAAGAGCAGCTAAGCAAGTCAGAAACATATAAGACTCCATTCTGGGGCTGGGACGTTTATGCAAATCTTCTCTCTTTAGAGTTTAGGGTTTCTGAGAAGATTGCTATTGGTGCTATTGTTAGCGGTATAAGCTATGGCTCAGCGATTTATACAGATGCAGACACCGAGGCTAAGGCTACAATAAATCAGTTCAAATTTGACCTTAATAACTCAAGCGTTCATTTCCGCTTCTATTTCTAGTAGATTATTCGGTAAATATCATTATAGGGAGATTTGGCAGTAATGGCTGGATCTCTTCTTGTTTATATAACTCGCTTCGCTCGACATATTATAAGCGGCACTTGCCCTCTTCCCTGCGGTCAGAAGGCAACTATCTATAACTCCGGCCCGCCGCGAAACTCTAGCCGTTCTACGAAAGTCAAGAGATTCGCCTTTAAGGAGGTCCTCCGGTGCATGGGCGGCGACATTAGTGTCGTAGTTCTTAGTGTAAGTAAAAAGGCACCCATAAAGAGTGCCTAGTGTCGAGATTTAAAGAATCCGCATTTCTGCGTATCGGAGCCACAAAGTTATGTAATTTGTCTTATACATAATCCTTTATGGCCATTCTGTAAGACGGATTTTCTTTTTGTAAGATTTTGGAAAATTATCCTATGTGATTATCAATGAGTTGCCATCTAAATTGTAAGATTGTAGTGGTACTTTGTAAGATTTGCGGAAATATGATTATATTTACCGTATAATTATCTAATCTAGGGGGAATTTTATCATGAATCAGAGTTGGCTTGTATTTGCGCAGCAAGAGAGCTGTCGACATGCTTTAGCGTTGGCCCAGATGGGTTATCTTTGTTGGAATCCACATAATAGAAAATTCGAGGTTGGTGATACTGTGTATCTCTTTATGTCGTCTGATAGAAGTATCCGCTTCAAGACGACTGTTACTGCTGTAGGTGTTCCTCGTACAGATCAGAAATACTGGTATAAACCAACATCAGGAAAACCTATATGTAATCTTACTCTTGTAGAATCGTATGGCGGTACAGCTTTGGAAGAGTGTAAACTTATGGATCATGGTTTTCTGGGTGGTAAAAGTATTCAGCAGCCTAAGAAACTTGATGGTGAGTTGCTTGATTATATTGAAGCACAGTTTACAAAGTAAATAGAATGGCTCTATGGGCAGAAGAAGAGGAGATATATTTTCTAAGCGTGATTACAATTATGGAAGTAGGTTGTTCAGTAATCTGGTGACAGGCTTAATTGTATCTCCGTTTGCAATAATGAGTGCGTTACCTTCTTCTTCGTCATATGATGGCCATAATCCTATAAGTAGGAAGGCTGCTATCATATTATTGATAATTGGTGTTGCACTGGCGCCTTTGTTCATACCTTGGTTTGCTTTCGGCTTTGAATTTTTTGATTTTTCTTTCATTGGGGTCTTTATAACTTTTGCTATTGTTTTTATCCCACTAATGGTATGGGGTGCCATATTATATTTGTCTATTGAGTCTTTCTGGAAGCGTCGCGGCGAAAGTAAGTCTACTGATGAATCCAAAGTACGAAGATTAAATCAGTATGAACTTATTGTAAAATCCATTGCTGAGCAGAACGAGAATTCTAAATATGACTTTGTGCGAGCTGAGTATTTCAGGACTCTTGAAACGAATGCTAATATAGAGGCAAAAATTATAAAATGTGAAGAATCTATATCTCGTCTTGAGACCAAAATAAAGCGATTCGGAAAGATATTTAATTTAAGAGATAAATATCAAAGGATGTTAGACTCGGATAGGACTGAACTTGCTATACTTTGCAACTCCAAACTGAAAGAGTCTATTGTCTTGAATCAGGCTTCGTTTGATAAGTCAGGAGATTTGATAGTTGATGGTGATGTGTGCTTGAGTCTTAATACGACAATTGAACCATTTCAGAGGTTAAATTTGTCGAGGTATTCTAAAATGACTCAAAAGGATGGTTTGTTCTTTGATATTGACAGCTCGCCAAGACAATCTTTATTATTCCCTTCTATAGAGATGTGCTTTTATCCGGATTGTCTTTTATTGATGACGAAGGATGATTTCGTGGTTGTTGATAGGGAATGTATATCAATGTCTTATCGAACATTTTCTGTTGAAATGGGTGCCTCTAATGTTCTCCCACATTATAATGTTATTGGAACGAAATGGCGCTATTCTAGATTAGATGGTGGTCCAGATCTTAGGTATAAGAATAATGCAAAGGATAGTCTTGTGGAATTAGGCTTAATAGAGATTAAGATAAATACACAGACAATCAATTTGCTCTTTACTGAGCCATTAGCCGGAAGATTGGTCTATAAGGCATTTTCTTAGTAATCTTATAAGATTAAAAGCGGTGTCGCCATCTATGTCTTTCTACGAAAGCCACAGAAGGCGACCTATCTATTACTACGGACCGCCGCAAGACCCTAAGATGTACGTCATCCGTCCCCAGTTCTTCAAGACTATCATCACCCTCTTGGTGAATGCCGCGAAAAAAACTGTGGATTACCAGCGCCAGCTGGTGGTTGCCCGCAGTCAGAGCGTGGATGTCACCAACTTTGAGAACCAGCTTCTGGCTTTCAAGGACGCCTTCGGTCGCAACTATCGCCTCGCTAGTGAGAAGTTCAAGACCGCCATCGACGAAATTGACAAGTCCATTGCCCATCTCCAGAAGATTAAGGACGCCCTCATTGGCTCAGAGAACAACCTGCGCCTGGCCAACGACAAGGCTGACAACCTTACTATCAAACGGCTCACTCGTGGCAACCCTACGATGAAGGCCAA
>JAQXJU010000059.1 GCA_029009115.1 Bacteroidales bacterium
CTCTATCCTGTCCGCCAGCTGCACCACGTTTGCCGTGTGGATGCCGAAGAAGATGTACAGGATTTCCGTCAGCTTCGTCAGGGCTAGTGGAGGAATTATATTTCTCCGTATCAAACGATATAAATCATTTAATACATTAGCAATCAATTTATTAGGAAATTTTCAACATTTCCCGACAGTCCCTATCTACCAATCCCTCCATATTCCCTTGATGCACCGCAATTCCAGTGCATTCATCAATGGCTTCAAGATTGCCTTTTCTCAACTTCCGGAGACTGGCTGCAACACCCTACCTCAAAGCCTGCCTCTTTCTGTACTCGTAGGCGGCGCGTGATACATTTACCGAATTAGGGAATGCCATTTCGCGGTCTTTAATAAACTGCATCATCTCAAGAGGTGGCTTTCTGTCTATATAAGTTGCATAGCTTATCTCCATAGCCGCATACAGTTCATCCTTCTTGTCGGAGTAACTTTCTTGCACTTGTTTCATCAGTAATAATATCTGTTCTCTGTCACCAGAAGTCAGGTCACTCTTTCTTACCAGGCATCTGAAGTAAGCGTAGATATGATATGTATTCTCTCCTTTGTCATTCTCGTAGTTTTCTTTTGCCCACTTTAGAGCGTCATCGAATTTTCCCTGTTCGAGCAAGACAGTCACAAGTTCGCGTTTAGCCCTTTCCATATTGGGGTTCTTATCCAACGCCTGATTGAAGCATTTCTCGGCTCTTGGGTACTGTTCATCGTAGCGGAAGAAAAATCCCTTTAGAAAATCTTTATCGGCACCGTCAATCTGTTTGACTAACTCCCAGAATTTGTCTTTGTTGCGGGCATCATCTTTCAATGTACGACAAAGCGACAGACAGTACCAGTAAAGCAATTCCCTATCGACATCGTCATTCCAGAAATGCCCGTCATTTCTTATCTT
This sequence comes from Bacteroidales bacterium, assembly GCA_029009115.1. GTDB lineage: Bacteria > Bacteroidota > Bacteroidia > Bacteroidales > UBA932 > Cryptobacteroides. The sequence goes on from JAQXJU010000059.1 coordinate 926, forward strand.
CTCGCAGATGCTGATGACAAGTTTGTAGTTTCGCTCATTGTATGCTTCAATTACTGCCTTTATCAGTACTGAAGGAACCAGAAAACTGTCACTTGCATACTGCTGCTTCATTATCTTCTGCTGAAGATCGTAGAAATACAATGACACATCCTTGGTTATATTGGCACTGACAATTCGCTTTTCAATAACCTCATCTACTATTAGCTCCAAATCTTTGGGAAGAGGGATATGGTTCCTGCGAATATAGTCGCACAAATAATGGTCGAGTCTGATATATTCGTCAGAAGGCCCGAAAGTAGAAACGACCCCACGAACCAGCAAGTCTGAAATGGCATAGTGAAGGATTTCCACATCGTCCTCGAATATTTCTTCCAGAGCGTCGAAGTCAAGGAATTCAAACCTTGCCAGAATGCATAAGACTTGCAGAGAAAGAGAATTATCTTTAAAATGGTCAATAAGGGGCTTTGCCCTTTCGTCTCCTATTTCAATGAGCTTCGCAATGTCCATTTTTGCCTTGGCAACTCCTTGCTGGGAAATGACTTTCACTGCTTCGTGAATCTGGGAAGGTGACTCAAGCAATCTCTCAACAAAGAAATCGACATCACTGTCGCGAAAACCGGAATCCAAATGATAACTCTGGGCAAGGCTGTAGAACAGTTTCTTGCGGTCAAGTTTGCTGAGAGGATTAATGTGGATATGCGCCAGTCTGGGCAATTCGCTTACTATGTACGAATTAGGAGTCAGTCTTGACTTTACGAACAGGGCGAGCTGTTTGTTAAGCTTATCGTCAGAGACTATATCGGCGACCCAATCGGGGACGCTCTTGTCCGGCAAGACAAAAGCCATATTGTCGTCGACAAAAATCACCTGCCGCATATCAAACAACTGGTTGAGCATTAAAATCGCAACATCAATCTTAGTCTGATAACTACCAGCAAGATATGTCTTTATTTGGGAATCGTCATATTGCGAAAGAATAAGATTCAACTGGATGATAAAGTCCTCCAGGCCATTCTTGACATCAAGCGATATGCGACAAGGCTCCATCTCAACGGGCCGTCCCAGTTTACAGAGGCATTGTTTTGCAAAGGCATCCTTTCCTACACCCTGCCGTCCGGATATTATCAATGCACGAAGATTCTGCCCGTTCATTGAATATCGCAGCTGTTCGAACTGGCCAAGTTCTTCCTGCCGTCCAATAAGCCCCGTTTCGCGAATCTTTATGTCAGGATTCTCTCTCCAAATAATCCTCCGAAACTTCTGTTCAATATCCAACCTGAGGAGTTCGGGGCTTGTAAACTTGTGGAGGTTAAAGCACTCTTTGCTCCGAATCCACTCCGGGCATTCTTCAAGTTTCAGACCAGGATCTATGATATAAGGCCAGAAACGCTCGAACTGTGATGGTTCAAACTTCTTGGCAGCAGCACTTACCTCTTTCGTAACCCATTCTGATTGAAGCGACTCGCGAGATATCAGCAGCACAAAGACAGTACAATCATTGATTCTCCTATAGATTTCATCTATCGACTTATACGCTGGCTCGAAATCATAACAGTCAATAATGCAGAAATCTCGCCCTATCAGATTATATAGCCTGATAGCGAAATCTTTCTGTCTGCTACTATGTGAAATAAACGCTTTAATCATATTGTTGAATGTTCAGTTATCTGCCGGTACCCTATAGTAGGAATTGTCGTTTAATGTTTTCTATTTGTTATGGAATTTCCTGAAATAGCGCCAGATTGCAGCCGAGAAAATCCTTAAGGTTCACACCGCCGGTGCCGACAACGAACGATCCTTTGGGATGGAAAGAATTTGTAAATGCAGGGAGGCCCGAGTTTGTTCTGATATTTACTCAATTCACCCTACAATTTTACTCAAATCTACCAACATTTTTACTCAAATCTCCTTCCTCCAAACCATCTTGTTCACGATTCCCACATAACTCTGGATAATCTTCACGACCTTCGTGCTGACATTCTCGTCAACATAATCCGGCACAGGAATACCGTGACTGCCATCTCTGCAGAGTTCGACTGCGGTGTCAACTGCCTGCAGCAAACTCTTGGTGTCAATTCCGGCGATGATGAAGTCGGCTTTGTCGATGGCTTCGGGGCGCTCGGTGCTAGTGCGTATGCAGACTGCCGGGAACGGGTGGCCAACGCTAGTAAAGAATGAGGATTCTTCCGGGAGAGTGCCGCTGTCGCTGACCACTGCAAAGGCATTCATCTGCAGGCAGTTGTAGTCGTGGAATCCGAGGGGCTCGTGCTGAATTACGCGAGGGTCGAGTTGGAAGCCGCTGGCTGCGAGACGGTTGCGGCTGCGAGGATGGCAGCTGTAGAGAATTGGCATATCGTATTTCTCTGCCATTGCGTTGATGGCGTTGAAAAGCGAAAGGAAGTTCTTCTCGGTGTCGATATTCTCCTCCCGATGGGCTGACAAGAGAATATATCGACCTTTCTCCAATCCAAGACGCTTGTGAACGTCGCTGGCCTCAATATCGGCAAGATTCTCGTGCAGGACCTCTGCCATTGGCGAACCAGTTACGTAGGTGCGCTCCTTTGGCAATCCGCAATCGGCAAGATAACGGCGTGCGTGCTCGCTGTAGGCCATATTCACATCAGAAATGATGTCCACAATCCTGCGGTTAGTCTCCTCCGGCAGGCATTCATCCTTGCAGCGGTTGCCGGCTTCCATATGGAAGATAGGGATATGCAGACGCTTGGCTCCGATGACACTGAGGCAGCTGTTGGTATCACCCAGAACAAGAACTCCGTCTGGCTTGGTCTCTACCATCAGTTTGTAGCTCTCTGCTATGATATTGCCCATTGTCTCGCCCAGATCAGCACCCACTGCGTTCATATATACCTCAGGGTCTGCAAGTTTGAGGTCTTTAAAGAACACGCCATTTAGGTTGTAGTCATAGTTCTGGCCGGTGTGCGCGAGTATTACATCGAAATACTTGCGGCATTTGTTGATTACCGCAGCAAGACGTATGATTTCCGGACGGGTGCCGACTATAATGAGGAGTTTGAGTTTGCCGTTATTCTTAAATTGTGCCATTGTATTTCTATTTTACTGGATCAAAGAAAGTATCCGGTCTTTCCGGGTTGAAGACTTCGTTGCAGTACATCACAGTCACAAGGTCTTCAGTTTCAGAGAGATTGATGATGTTGTGGGTGTATCCCGGGAGCATTATCACACTTTGAATCTTATCACCGCTCACCTCGAATTCAATCACCTCGTCAGTGCCTTCCTTGCGTTGCTGTATCATTCCGTGTCCTTTGACCACTATGAATTGCTCCCATTTGGTATGGTGCCAGTGCTGGCCTTTGGTGATTCCGGGCTTGCTGATGTTGATGCTCACCTGGCCGCAGTTAAGGGTGTGAACCAGCTCGGTGAAGGAGCCGCGCTCGTCCACGTTCATTTTAAGGTCGAAGATTGCGCCTTCCTTCGGAAGATAACTCAGATAAGTGCTATAAAGCCTCTTGGCAAAGCTGTCTGATGGAATCTGAGGAATCATAAGGGTCTTTGGCATCTCCTTGAACTGATGGAGCAAATCAACTATTTCTCCGAGGGTAGCCTTATGGGTGACTGGGCAGTAACAGTAGCGTCCCTCGGCTGAAGGAAGCACTTCAAGTCCCTCAAATTCACAATGATGCTCCTCTCCCTTGAGCGCCAGGATCATCTCCTCTACAAGGTCGTCGATATACAGGACCTCAAGTTCTACCGAAGGGTCGTTGACCGTAATCGGAAGGTCATTTGCGATATTGTTGCAGAAGGTGGCGATTGCACTGTTGTAGTTCGGACGACACCATTTGCCATAGAGATTAGGGAAGCGGTAAACCAGTACCTTCACCCCGTTCTCCTCTCCGTACTGAAGGAAGAGGTCTTCGCCAGCTTTCTTGCTTCTTCCGTACTCGCTGTTGCCGAATCGCCCCGTGAGCGAAGCCTGGGCACTGCTGGAGAGCATCACAGGGGCCTTGTTGCCGTGCTTCTTCAGGGTTTCCAGAAGGGTGCTGGCAAAGCCGAAGTTGCCTTTCATAAAGTCCTCAGGGTTTTGGGGGCGGTTGACTCCTGCAAGGTTGAACACGAAATCGCACTCGCTGCACCACTGCTCGAGTTGCTCGGGGGTGCTGTCAAGGTCATACTCAAAGACCTCATCTATTGTGAGGTCTCCGTAGCATTTGGCTTTGCCTGTTTTGATATTACCAAGTTGGGCGCAGAGGTTTTTTCCTACGAAACCCTTGGCTCCGGTTACAAGTATCTTCATTACTTCGCAAGGTTTGCAATTCCGTTGAGTTCATTCTGGATGTACTCCAGGCTCGCAATCTTTGCCTTTGTTTCTTCAAGGTTCAGACGACGGGTATTGTCGGAGTTGAACTCGTCGATTGTCACTCGCTTGGAATCGCCCTCTGTGAAGTATTTGTCGTAGTTGAGTGAGCGGTTGTCGGCAGGGACGCGGTAGAAGTCTCCCATATCCTCGGCCTTGGCGCATTCCTCCTTAGTGAGAAGGGTCTCGTACATCTTCTCTCCGTGACGGATTCCGATGACTTTGATGTCTTCTTTCTTGCCTCCGAAAAGTTCGCAAACGGCCTCTGCCTGGGTCTGTATGGTGCAAGCAGGAGCTTTCTGCACGAGGATATCTCCGTTCTGGCCGTGCTCGAATGCGAAGAGAACGAGATCAACGGCCTCTTCGAGGCTCATTATGAAGCGTGTCATCTTGGGCTCGGTGAGGGTAATGGGGTTGCCACCACGAATCTGGTCAATCCAGAGAGGAATCACGCTGCCGCGGCTGCACATTACATTGCCGTAGCGGGTGCAGCAGATCTTGGTTTCTCCGCTGTAACGGCTCTTGGCAACAGCAACTTTCTCCTCGATTGCCTTTGTGATACCCATCGCATTGATAGGATAGGCTGCCTTGTCGGTCGAAAGGCATATCACGCATTTCACTTTGTTTTCGATAGCGGCTGTGAGGACATTGTCGGTTCCCATCACATTGGTCTTTACGGCCTCCATCGGGAAGAACTCACAACTGGGCACCTGCTTGAGGGCGGCAGCGTGGAAGATATAATCCACACCCGGCATTGCGGCGCGGCAGCTTTCGAGGCTGCGTACATCGCCGATATAGAACTTTATCTTGTGCGCTACCTCAGGCATCTTGGCCTGGTACTCGTGGCGCATATCATCCTGCTTTTTCTCATCGCGCGAGAAAATGCGTATTTCTGCAATGTCTGTTTTAAGGAAACGGTTAAGTACTGCGTTCCCAAAGCTACCGGTTCCTCCGGTAATCATTAAGGTTTTTCCTGCGAAAATGCTCATATCTAATATTATTAGGATGCTCTGACTTAGTCTCTCTTGAAAATATCCCTCGTGTACACCTTCTCGGCCACGTCGTCCAGGCAGGGGTCGTAGCGGTTGGCGATGATAGCCTTTGAACGTCGCTTGAACTCATCAAGGTCGTTTACGACGCTCGAACCGAAGAAACTTTCGCCGTCGTTGAGTGTGGGCTCGTAGATGATTACCTCGGCCCCCTTGGCCTTGATGCGCTTCATTATTCCCTGAATGGCGCTCTGGCGGAAGTTGTCGGAGCCTGTTTTCATAGTCAGACGGAAGACCCCGATGGTAACGGGCTCGCGGTTGCCGTCGTACTGGTTGTCGGTGCTGTAGTCGTACCACCCGGCCTTGCGAAGAACGGCATCGGCTATATAGTCCTTGCGGGTGCGATTGCTCTCGACTATTGCCGTCATCATATTCTGGGGCACGTCCTGATAGTTTGCCAGAAGCTGCTTTGTATCCTTGGGCAGGCAGTATCCTCCGTATCCGAACGAAGGGTTGTTGTAGTGGGTGCCGATACGGGGGTCGAGCCCTACGCCCTCGATGATCGAGCGGGTATCCAGACCCTTGACCTCGGCATAGGTATCGAGTTCGTTGAAGTAGCTGACCCTCAGTGCCAGATAGGTATTGGCGAAGAGTTTAACCGCCTCGGCTTCTTTCATTCCCATCATCAGCACGGGAACGTCCTTCTTTTCGGCGCCCTCGACGAGTAGCCGCGCGAAGGTGCGGGCGTTCTCCTCGGCAAGCGGGTTGCCTATTGCCTCGATAGCGGCATTCTCCTCATCCCAGAGGCTGTCCTTGCTCGAAGGAAGGCTCTTGGGGTATCCGACTATGATTCGCGAAGGGTAGAGATTGTCGTAAAGGGCCTTGCTCTCGCGGAGGAACTCGGGCGAGAAGAGCAGGTTGAACCACTTGCGGGGCTGCCCGTCGCGTCCGTTGAGAGCAGGATCGGTGAGGAACTTGAGGGCGTACTTCACATAGAGACTGCGGCAGTATCCCACGGGGATGGTGCTTTTGATGACCATCACGGCATCGGGATTGACGCTGAGTACCAGGTCGATGACGTTTTCGATGTGATGGGTGTCGAAAAAGTTCTTCGAGGGGTCGTAGTTGGTTGGGGCGGCGATGATCACGAAGTCGGCATCGCGGTAAGCCTCTGCCCCGTCAAGGGTTGCCTTGAGATGGAGTTCCTTCTCGGCAAAGAAGCGTTCGATATACTCGTCGCTTATCGGGGAGATACGGGCGTTTATCTTTTCAACCTTTTCGGGTATGACGTCAACGGCAGTTACCTCGTGAGTGCGCGACAGGAGCGTTGCCATACTCAGGCCCACGTATCCCGTACCTGCTACGGCTATCTTAAGATTCTTGAATTCTCTCATATCAGTTTCCGTATCCATAACCATATCCGTATCCATAACCATATCCGTATCCGTATCCATAGCGACGGTTGCTATGGTCAACGTCATTGACTATGAGCGACATCTTCGTATATGTGCCATCCTTGTAGAGTTGTTCTATCATAGGCAGCGCACGCTTGTCTAAAAGACCGGCTCTGGTTACGAAGATACTCATATCGACGTGCGAGGTAATTACGAGCGAATCAACGACCATATCTACGGGAGGACAGTCGAGCACCACATAGTCGTAGTCGGCACGGAGTTCTTTGAGCAACTGTGCAAAACGCTCTGAAATAAGAAGTTCGGCAGGGTTGGGAGGTAGCGATCCTAAGGGTAGTACATCTACTCCGTTGTCGAGGGTGACTACCGAACTGCGGTATCCGGCCTGCGCTGATCCGCTACGGGCGTCGTTGTTCTGGGATTCGAGGTGTTCGGACATTCCGCTGAGGTACTCCGATGCACCGCGGCTCTTGATTCCGAGCGCCTTGCTGAGGGTTCCCTTGCGAAGGTCTAGGTCAACGAGGAGAACCTTGGCTCCTTTCAGGGCGAGTGCCGAAGCAAAGTTGAGCGAGCAGAAGGTCTTTCCAGCGCCGGGATTGAATGAGGTGTACATAATCACCTTGCACCCCTGGCCTTTGCCAAGGACTATGTCCACGTTGGTTCTGATTACCCTAAAAGCCTCGTTTATGGAGTTGCGGCAGCCCTTGCGCACCCATATCTGGGTTTTGTCCTTACACTTGTTCCTGCCAAGCAATCGTCTGAATATCTTGTATTTGGTTCTGGAATCATCCATCGAGGGAACTTCGCCGAGCACGGGCACCGAGAGATTCTTGAAGTCAGCCTTGCTGCGAATGGTGGTATCAAGGGCCTTGCGTATGAAGAAGTATCCGAAGGGCAGGCCCAGACCCAGCACCAGTGCTACCAGCAGTATCATCTTGGCGTTGGGCTCGACTGGCTCATCGCCTCCGTTGGGCATCATCAGCACACGGGTGTTACCCACGTTGACAAGGGCGGCAAGTTCGTTCTCTTCGCGGCGCTCGAGCAGGAACACATAGAGGTTCTGGGTTATCTGCTGCTGACGCTCGATTGACAGGAGCTGGAGTTCCTGGCCGGAGCTGGAGGATATTCGCGACTGTATCTGCTTCTCCTGGGCGAGTATCTTCTCCTGCTGGATGGTAAGAGTGGCGATGAGGTTGTCGATCGACGACAGTATGGCTACCCGCATCGAGGCTATCATCCCGTTGAGATCGACGATAATGGGATTCTGCTCAGAACTTGAGGCGACAATCTTGTCGCGCTTGAGCACAAGGTTGTTGTACTCCCCTATCTGGCTGTTGATGCTGCCGGATTCGAGTCCGAGGTTGGAAGGGATAAGCTTATTTGTGTTTTCGGGGTTGTTGAGATATTCTTTGACGTAGCCTGCTACGGTGAGCCTGTTGTTGACGTCGAAGGCACGGGTAGAGTACTCGGATGACTCGGTGATTGCCGCCTGCGCCGAGGCTTTCATATCCATAATCTTATTGGCGGCCTTGTATTCCTTGAGTTTATTCTCTACGGCGCTGAGTTCCTTTTCGATGACTATGAGTCTCTCGTTGATAAACTCTGAGGTGTTGACCGATGATTTGTTGCGGTTGCTAACCCAGGTCTCGTTATATACATCCACCAGCGACTTGAGTATGGCGGAGGCTCTGCCGGGGAAGTAGTCTTCCATAGACATATTCAGAACTGTGGATTCCTTGCCTACCTTGCCAATGGTGAGATTGTGGCAGTAGTACTTGGCCATAGTCATACTCCTGTTCCAGGATATGCGCAGGGGCTTGCTGAAGTTGTCTTCGAAAGATTCTGTCGGATAGAAAATGAGTCTTCCGACGGGGGTATCGACTGTGTCTTTGAGCGATGCCGCAACGGTGACGTGGACCTTATTTTTGCTGAAATGGAAATCGCTGAGTTCCAGCTTGCCATCTTTGCTAAGATTGACGGAGAAGGAGAAGCCGCTGACGGGGTTGTCGCCGGCGAGTTTCATCTCTACGGGGTTGTTGTGATAGAGCTCGCGGGTGCGGAGGGGCTGCTTCTGGTAGTAGCGGGTCTCAAGTCCGAGCCTCTGGACTACGGTCTGCATAAGGTCGGGCGAGAGGAAGGCCTCGGTCTCGTTGGCTACCGATGCGTTACTGCCGAGTATGAATCCACTTTCGGGCAGAACTCCGAGGCTTCCGAGGGCATTCTGCTGGGTGGTTTCGTCCAACAGGACCTTCATTGAGCGCTGATATGTAGGCTGGGTCCTGTAGATGAAGAAGATGGCTATTGCCAGACAGATGGTTACGCAAATGAGGTAGTACCACTTGTTGTTCCACACCAGCGCTATCAGGTCCGGCAACTGGAAGGAAGACTCCTCACTGTTGCTGCTGTGCAGCTGGTTTGAAGGATTGTTCTGATAGTTCTCGTTCATTATTCTGTAATTGTTTATTTGCTTTTGGTCAGCCCCCGAAGAGGCTTTTCCAGGGCCCCGTGGGGCCGCCGGGAGGTCACCGGGGCTGGGCTTTCGCCCGCGAGGGGCCGCCGGGGCGCTTATCTCAAGGGGTTCTTTTCGCTTTTATACCATTCGACGAATCGGGCGACCCCTTCGTGAAGACGGACGTGCGGCTTGTATCCGATTTCCGCCTCGAGCTTGGAGGTATCGGCATTCGTTTGATAGACATCTCCCGGCTGCATAGGCAGGAAATTCTTGACGGCGGGAATCCCGAGGGCAGACTCCATCTCGCCGATGAAGTCCATCAACTTCACGGGATTGCTGCAACCTATGTTATAGACTCCGAAAGGCAGACCGTTGGCATCGCTTTTCTGCTCGTGGTCGATGCACCCAATGGTTCCCTCGACAATGTCATCGATATAGGTGAAGTCGCGAATCATATCGCCATTGTTGAATACCTTGATGGGCTCGCCCTTGCTGATGGCATTGGCGAAGAGCATTGGCGACATATCAGGACGCCCCCAGGGTCCATACACCGTAAAGAAGCGAAGACCTGTCATCGCTATTCCGTAGAGTTTGCAGTATGCGTGGGCCATAAGTTCGTTGCTCTTCTTGGTGGCGGCATAAAGGCTCACCGGACTGTCGGTCTTGTCGGCCTCGCGGTAGGGAACGCTTGTATTGAGCCCGTAAACGCTTGACGAAGAAGCATATACCAGATGCTTGACTCCGTAGTTGCGGCAAGCTTCGAGTATGTTCAGGAATCCGACCAGATTGCTCTGCAGATACGAGTAGGGGTTGGTTATCGAATAGCGCACCCCTGCCTGAGCGGCCAGATTGACCACTTTGTCGAAGTGTTCCTCTGCAAAAAGGGCATCGACGGCAGTCTTGTCGGAGATGTCGATGCAGCGCACATCTATTCCGAACTCCTTCACGCGGGCGTGCTTGAGCCGGACATCGTAGTAATCGTTGAAGTTGTCGATGCCGATTACCTCATCACCTCTGGCGCTGAGGGTTCCGGCAAGTTTGGAGCCTATGAATCCCGCGGCTCCGGTAACAAGTATTTTCATTTTAAATTATTTACGGCCGAGTTCGCGCTCTAGTTCGCGGTCGATTTCGCTGAACTGGGAGTTGTCGCTTTTGAATTCGGGTACGGTTATCTTCATCAAGCGGACCATATCGGGAATCTCAACCTTGCGGGCAAGGTCTTCAAGCCCTTCAACTGCCTTCAGAGCATCCTGGTAGTCATACTCGCGGACCTTGGCGATTCTGATTCGTTCGTGGAAGGCGGGCATTGTATTTTCCTTGTCGGAGAGAACTTCTTCGTAGAGTTTCTCGCCGGGGCGCAGGCCGGTGTATTCAATGTTGATGTCAACATCAGGGGTGAATCCGGCAAGGGTGATCATTCTTCTGGCAAGGATATCTATCTTCACGGGCTTGCCCATATCGAAGACGAAAATCTGATTGCCGGTACTGAGGGTTGCCGCTTCCATCACGAGCCTGCAGGCTTCGGGGATAGTCATAAAGTAGCGATTGATGTCGGGATGGGTGACGGTAACCGGGCCTCCGGCAGCTATCTGCTCGCGGAATCTGGGTATGACGCTGCCGTTGGATCCGAGGACGTTCCCGAAGCGGGTGGTGACGAATTTGGTGCGTCCTTCGCGCTGGCCCCTCTCGATGGCGAGTCCGAGGCTCTGAACGTAGATTTCGGCGAGACGCTTGGTGCATCCCATTATGTTGGTGGGATTTACGGCCTTGTCGGTGGATATCATCACCATCTTTTCGACTCCGTAGTCAAGGCATTTATCAGCGACATTACGGGTTCCGAAGACATTTACGAGGACTGCCTCGCAGGGATTCTCCTCCATCAGGGGGACGTGCTTGTAGGCCGCAGCGTGGAAGACGACCTGCGGACGGTAAGTCCTGAACGCGAAGTCGAGTCGGGCTGGGGCTCTGACATCTCCAATCACAGGGACGAAGTCGAGATCGGGGAACTTGCCTTCGAGTTCGAGCCGGAGGTTGTGCATAGGCGTCTCGGCGTTGTCATAGAGGACAAGCTTTCCGACCTTGAACCCTGCGAGCTGACGGACGAGTTCTGACCCTATGGAACCTGCTGCACCGGTAACCATCACGGTCTTGCCGGCGAAGTAGGACTTGATTTCATCTAGCGAGATCTGGATTTCGTTCCTTCCGAGGAGGTCTTCGACCTTCACTTCGCGAGGACGCAGGATGGACTGGCCGTCGGTTATCTCATCGACCTGGGGAACTATCAGAATCTTGACCCCCTTCTTGGCGCTCTCCTTGATGAGGAAGTTCTCCTCGGAGCGGGCCTCGGTATCCTTGGCAAAGAGGATTGCGTCTATCCCGTTCTCGCTAAGTATCCTGTCTATGTCTTTCTCTGAATCGAAGGCGAATACAGGATACTGTTCGATTGACATTTTTACCTTTCGTGAGGAATGGTCGATGAAGCCTATGAGACGGTAGTGGGTGGAACTGTTCAGCCTGACGATGGTGGCGACCGACTTGTCCGAAGTTCCGAATACCAAGATGCGGGTCCGTTCGTGATTCTCCTGCAGCTTGCGGTTGAGCGCGTCATACACGACAATCATCATCAGTCTTATGCCTATGAGCAGGCAGAAGGTGAGGAATGCGTCGAGGACTATGATTATCAGCATCAGGGTGTCGAACATCCCGGCGAACGCGAGAACCGCGGACACGACCAGGCCCTTGCCGAAAGATGCGGCGAGGAAGGGCAGAAGGTCCTTGATTCCGAAGTGGCGGATAATGATTCTGAAAGTCTTGAGGAGAATGAATAGAAGCGCGGTCGAGAGAACGGCCGCTGCCAAATATGTTATGAGGAATCGGAGGCTATAGAAACCGGGATACACTGCAAGCTTGACTCCGAAGATGGTGACAATGGATGCGAATGTCGATATGAGAATATCACTGGTAAGGATTATCTCGCTGCGGAGATAATTGTGCCGGAGGTGTTCCAATCGATTGAATTTGTATTTCTTAAGCGTGGCTTGATTTTGATGTCTTTTTAGTGGCCCGGGGGGTGGTATGTTGGTTTGGGGGCCGAGGTTG
>JAQXJU010000060.1 GCA_029009115.1 Bacteroidales bacterium
TTTTACCGCTCTCTTGAAGTTTCTTTTCGGGACCGAGACCATTATCCTGTTGCATTCGTCCACGTTCCTGTGCAGGACGCAGTAGCGTAAATCGCCTGAACTGTTCCACTTTCCGCCTTTCATAAGGGCGGTGATTGCGGTTTTCCCCGAAATTATTTCTTCTTTCTTGAGGGAGTGTCTGACGGTCTGGCCGGCTTGCTCCCCGGCAAGAGTCTCCCGGGCAATGCCGGTGAAAGAGCCGCCCCGTTCGGACCCGTATGAATCCAGACCGGACATAAGTCAGCCGTTCTTTGACAGGTAGAGTTCTATAGCCTTCGACAGCGAAGGTGCTTCGGGAGTCGGTGCCTGAAGTTCAGCCTTAAGCCCTGCCTCGTCCATAGCCTTGACAATGGATTTTCCGAATGAGATGAACTTGAGGTCTTTCTGTTCGAAATCGGGGAAGTTCTCTTTCAAAGACTTGATATCGTTTGAGTTATGAACTGCCACAATATCGTACGAGTGAAGGTCGGTATCCTTCAGGTCTAATGATACAGACTTGACGAGCACCGCTGTGGAGTAGTTCAGCCCGGCTTTCTTGAAAAGGCCGTCGATGACGTTTCCTCCTGCTGAATCGGAAGTTGTGACGAGGAAGCGCTCGTCTTTGTGCTTGGACCCGATTAGAGAGATGATGGATGAGGGAGTTCCGTCGCCGTAGAAAATCTTTCTCTTACGGAATACGATATGCTTCTGTAGATACATAGCCACCGCCTCGGTGGTGCAGAAATACTTCAAACTATCGGGGACCTTGATTCTAAGTTCCTCACACAGAGTAAAATATGCATCAATGGCGTGCCTCGATGAGAATACTACGGCAGTATAATCTGCAATGTTTATCCTCTGCTCGCGGAATTCCCTCGAACTGAGGGGTTCAATATCAAAAAAAGGCTTGAAATCTATCTGAACTCCGAACTGCTCCACTATAGGGGCATACTGAACCATATTGGAAGGTTGCTTCTGGCTGATCAGTATCTTGTGTATCTGCATATCTTCGAATCACGAATTATTTAAAATGCGCCGCTTGCAATCAATAGGGATGCAGGTAAAAATTCGAGGACGCAAAGGTACAAAAATGTCGCTAAAAAAGAGCAAGAAGAGGCCAAAATCTGAGCCTTCCGGACGCATCCGAAAACGAAAAACGACACAGAAAGTATTGCTGCAGAGGTTCTTATGACATTATCCCCCGCTCCGAACAGTATCGAGCCCCCTACGGCGACGAGGAGCACAGACATCATCGCGAGGAAGTAGTTGACCATAGAACTCTGGACGGCCCTCTGGGTCTCGCTGTCAATTCTCTTGGGGTGAATCCAGAGATGCAGCATTCTGCGCAGTCCCTGATACATAAGAGCAATTCCCAAAATGGCCGGAACCCTCCATTCTCGGGGTATAAGTTCAAGAAAATCAGGTCTATAGAACCCGAATTTGTCGGCCATAAGACAAACCGTCAGCAGTGCCAGAGCAGCCACGAGGTTTCTTTCCCTTGCCTGGCTGAGGCTGTGTTCGAGGCTGATGTTCGCCCTGTATCTCACCAGACAGTTTCCTATTGCAGGAGCGAGCCGGAAGATGTCTTTCAAAAGGAGGATAAAGGCGAATGCGGCCAGAAGTGTCAGAACGGCATTGGTGCTGATTCCCAGCCACCCTGGGTCGAAACTATCGGCCACCGGAGTCTGGGCGGAGAGTTCGCAGATCCCCGTCCTGAAAGCCTCCTCCACCGGAAGCCCTTCGCCCCCAGGCAGTGCTCCGGACATTGCAGCGGCGGGGGTGACAGCAGAACTCCCCCCAAGTTCCGGCAAATAAGCAGCCCCCTCCAGCATCAGTTTCCTCTTTTGGCTTTGTATCCCAAGGAAATGAGGATAGATGTAATCCTCTCGCGAAGGTCTCCCTGAATGACTATCTCCCCGTCTTTGGCAGCACCTCCGACTCCACACTTGACCTTCAGCTGCCTGCAAAGGTCCTCAAGATCGCAGACGCGCCCCTTGAATCCCTGTACCAGAGTTACCTGCTTTCCGGAACGCCCGCTGCGGTCCAGCCGCACAATCAGCTTCTGCGCGCCGGGCTGGGGAGTCTGTTCCTCGGGCTCGGAGCCGGTCTGCTCGAACTTGAAATCGGGATTGGTAGAATATACCACCCCGAGTCTCTTCTTCCAGTCGTTGTCTGCCATCTGTGAATGATTTTTGCAAAGTTACGGATTTACTTTGTTATATTTGCGAGATATGATGACTGATACAAAGTTCAAGTTCTGGAACAGGATATGTGCGCTTGTCTCCTTTGCGGTTTCTGCGGTGACATATCTTCTTACAATAGAACCGTCGGCGTCCTTCTGGGACTGCGGTGAATTCATTGCATCTTCATACAAGCTCGAAGTCGGACACCCTCCCGGAAACCCTGTCTTCCAGCTCATTGCACGCTTCTTCACTATGTTTGGCGACAGCGCCCACGCTGCCGTTATAGTCAACGCTATGAGCGCCCTGTGCTCGGCATTGACCATAATGCTGCTTTACCTGACCGTCGTCTTCTTTGCCAAACGACTGTTCCACAGGGGCAAGGGAGAATTCAGCACGGGCGAGGCTCTGGCCATCTTCGGAAGCGGCCTTGTGGGAGCCCTTGCCTATACCTTCACCGATACCTTCTGGTTTTCGGCTGTCGAGGGCGAGGTTTATGCTATGTCTTCGCTCTTCACAGCCCTGGTGTTCTGGGCTATGACCCGCTGGTATGACGAAGCCGACCAGCCTCACTCCAACCGCTGGATAGTTCTTATCAGCTTCCTGATGGGCCTGTCTATAGGTGTGCACCTGCTCAACCTGCTTGCCATTCCCGCTCTTGTGTTTATGTTCTACTACAGGCACAACGAAGAAGGCAAGTTCAGCTTCAAGATGATGCTCAAGGCCCTTGCAATAGGTGTCGTGCTCGTTGCTGTTATACTTTTCGGCATCATTCCCTGGACCCCCAAGGCTGCTGCATACGTCGATCTCTTCTTTGTAAACGTGCTCCACCTGCCATATAATGTGGGTGCTGCCTTCTTTATGACAGCCCTGCTGGCCCTGAGCTTCTGGGGCGCATTCCAGACCATGAAGAAGGGCAAGGTCTTCCTGAATACTGTCCTGCTCTGCTATGCATCCATACTCGTAGGCTTCTCGATTTTTGCGATTGATGTCATCCGCTCCTGCGCCAAGACTCCTACCAACGAGTATCAGCCCGACAATGCCTTCACGCTGGTACGCTACCTGACCCGCGAGCAGTACGGAAGCACCCCCCTGATTTACGGGCAGTACTTCGATGCCCCCTACGACCTCAAGCAGTCCAAGTACTGGGCTCCTGTCGATGGGAGATACAAGTACGTCGATGCTCCGGTAGATGCAGAGTACCGTCCCGAGGGCAAGATGTTCTTCCCGAGGATGTGGAACAATGCCGATCCCCGCTATATCGAGTTCTACGAGGCCTATACCGGAGGGAAAGGCACTTTCGTAAGAGGGGCACAGCACAAGAAGCCGAGTTTCGGAGCAAATATGCTCTATTTTATTGATTATCAGCTTGGGTGGATGTATTGGAGGTATTTCCTCTGGAACTTCGTAGGCCGCCAGAACGACATTCACAGCCCGTCCCCGGGGAACATCTTCCACGGAAACTGGGAGAGCGGAATATCTTTCATCGACGAGTATCGTCTCGGCGACCAGAGCGATGCCCCCGCAATCCTGGCCGAAAACAAGGGCAAGAACCACTACTATTTCCTGCCTCTGCTGCTCGGTCTGATTGGCCTTTTCTTCCAGTTCGCCCGCGACAAGAGAGGCTGCTGGCTCAACTTCCTGATGTTCTTTATGACTGGGATAGCAATCGTGGTGTACCTCAACCAGCCTCCTTACCAGGTGCGAGAGAGAGACTACGCCTTTGCCGGCTCGTTCTACTTCTTCTCCGCGTGGATAGGTCTGGCCGTAGCGGCTCTCTACCAGTGGATTGAAGATATTCTCAAGGGTCGGGGAGGAGTTGCCGTGGCTGCCGTCTGCAGCGTGGCCTGTCTCTTCGTTCCGGCACTTATGGCGGCTGAAAACTGGGATGACCACGACCGCTCGAACAGGGCAACTGCCGTCGAACTTGCCTCGAACTACCTCGAATCAGTTGGCCCCGACGGAATCCTCATCACCCACGGCGATAACGACACCTTCCCCGTGTGGTATGCCCAGGAGGTCGAATCCATCCGCACGGACGTGCGTATCTGCAACACCTCTCTGCTCGGGACCGACTGGCACATCGACCAGATGCGCTACGCGGTCAACGAGTCCGCCCCCCTGAATCTCCAGGTCCCTCATACCCAGTACCTCTACGGTACCAATGAATATATCCCCATCTACGACACCCGCGACTCGGTGATGGACATTCGCGACGTGATGACGCTCTTCCGCCATCCCCAGGTGAAGATTCCTCTTACCAGCGGGCGCAAGGTTGACTTCATCGCCTCAAGGCGCATAAGCATACCAGTCAACAAGGCCAATGCCGTAAAATGCGGTCTGATAAGGGCGGAACAGGCCGATGAGATTGCCGACAGCATCATCATCACCATCCCCAAGGACAAAGATTACATCAGCAAGCCCGAGTTGTTTATGCTCGACCTTCTCTCCGGATATGAATGGGACCGTCCCATACATATGCTCAATATGGGAGGAGACCTGAACATAGGCCTCAAGGACTATCTGGAGTACTGCGGCTATTCCTACAGGCTGGTTCCTTTCCGCAACCGTCCCAGTACCACAAAGGTTGGCAAGGTCGATACCGACCACCTCTACAGCCTGATGACCGAAAAATTCCGTTGGGATAATCTTGCACGAGGCGATTATTTTATTGATTATCAAAACCTTTATACTCATCTCGGAGTACAGTCCGTGCGCGGAACCTTTGTCAGCTGCGCCAAGGCCTTTATGGATGCAGGTAGCAGTGAAAGGGCTCTCGAGATGCTCGACAAGAGTATGGAGGTGATGGCACACTATCCCCTAGAGGCTATCCCTATCGGTTTTTCGGGCAACGACTATGTAGTTGTTGAAATGATAGACCTGTACTATCGTCTCGGTCAGGAGGACAAGGCTCGCAATCTTGCTAGCCAGCTGGCATCGGAACTTCTTGTGACAGCCCGATTCTATCTCGAATACTACGAGTTTGCCAAGGATGACTTCGAGATGGCCGGCAATTACATCTACTGCCTTGCCGATACCCTCAAGAATACTCCCGACAAGGAACTCGGAGAAAAGTTAGTACAGAGTTTCACAGCTCTGGTAAAAGGGTCGGATTAACCCCTGTACCCCGATAGAAACAGATGAAGACAGAATTCCCCTCCGCGGACTGGTCCGACTACGAACTGATTGACTGCGGCAACTACGAGAAACTCGAACGCTTCGGCCCCTACTGCCTGGCACGTCCCGAGCCCAAGGCTCTCTGGGACAAGGCTTTGAGCGAGGCTGAATGGAACAGGATGATTCACACCCGCTTTACTCCCGGAGCCGGATTCGGCAAGGCCGGAAAGGAAGACAGCGGAACCTGGAGCCGGACCCGCAGGCGTATGGAAGAGCAGTGGCCTGTCCGCTATTCGGTGGGAGGACCTTCGTTCAATCTTCGCCTCGGCCTGACCTCCTTCAAGCACGTCGGAGTGTTCCCCGAGCAAGCTCCGAACTGGGAGTTCATCTACTCGAACACCCGTCGAATCGTCTCCTCCGCCAGGGAAAACTCCCGCCCCCAGCCCAAGGTCTTGAATCTCTTCGCATACACCGGAGCTGCATCTCTGGCCGCCAGAGCCGCCGGGGCCGATGTAACCCATCTCGATGCGGTGCGCCAGGTAGTCAGCTGGGCCAGGGACAATCAGGAACGCTCAGGTCTTGACGGTATCCGCTGGATAGTGGAAGATGCGATGAAGTTTGCCCGCAGGGAAGAGCGCAGGGGACACCGCTACAGCGGGATTATCCTCGACCCTCCGGCATACGGACACGGGCCCGACGGCGAGAAGTGGAAATTGGATGAGTGCCTCTTCGAGCTACTCCGCTCAGTCAGTGCGATTCTCGAGCCCCGCGACAGCTTCCTGGTGCTGAATCTTTATTCAAACGGCTATTCTGCGATGCTGGGCGAAACCCTCGTCCGCGAAGCCTTCGGTCTAGGCCCCGGCTCCACTGGCATTGATAGCCCGTCACTTGTCGCTCCATCTGACCCCGGTAAGTCATCGGCATCCGGCAACCCGATCTCAGGTTATAGCCCGGCACTTGTCGAG
Organism: Bacteroidales bacterium; assembly: GCA_029009115.1. Lineage (GTDB taxonomy): Bacteria > Bacteroidota > Bacteroidia > Bacteroidales > UBA932 > Cryptobacteroides. The sequence goes on from JAQXJU010000060.1 coordinate 6,281, forward strand.
AGCGGTGAACTGGCCCTCCGCGACCGGGCCGGGAGGGCTCTTCCTCTTTCTATTTTCGTCAGGATGGTCCGATAGTTACTTTTTAAGAAATTTTATTAAATTTGCAGTAGAAATATCTATCAACTGATACATTATGCAGAAGTACATTGATTCCTATGACTTTTCTGGCAAGAAGGCCATAGTCCGCGTTGACTTCAACGTTCCTCTCGACGAGAATTTCAACATCACCGACGACACCCGCATCCGTGCGGCAATGCCTACCCTCAAGAAGGTTCTCGCAGGTGGCGGTTCCGTCATCATTATGTCCCACCTCGGCCGTCCCAAGAAGGTGGACCCCAAGTTCTCCCTCAAGCACATCGTCGCACACGTCTCTGAGTGCCTCGGAGTTCCCGTAGCATTTGCCGAGGACTGTCAGAAGGCTGACGCCGAAGTTGCTGCTCTCAAGAGCGGCGAAGCTCTTCTCCTCGAGAATCTCCGCTTTTATGCCGAGGAAGAAGGCAAGCCCCGCGGACTCGCCGAGGATGCTTCTGAGGAAGAAAAGCAGGCTGCAAAAGCGGCTGTCAAGGAGAGCCAGAAGGCTTTCGTCGCCAAACTTGCATCCTATGCCGACTGCTATATCAACGACGCTTTCGGAACAGCACATCGTGCCCACGCTTCCACCGCCCTCATCGCCAAGTACTTCCCCGAAGACAAGATGTTCGGCTACCTGATGGAAGGCGAAATCAAGGCTATCGACAACGTTCTCAAGAATGCCAGACGTCCTTTCACCGCCATCATCGGAGGTTCAAAGGTATCTTCCAAACTTGCTGTCTTGAAGAATCTTGTCGGCAAGGTTGACAATCTCATCATCGGTGGAGGTATGGGATACACCTTCATCAAGGCTCAGGGCGGAAGTATCGGAAACTCTCTGCACGAGGACGAGCTTATTCCCGATGCACTTGAGATTCTTGCCGAGGCCAAGGCGAAGGGCGTAAACATCTCCCTCTCCGTCGAAACACGCGTCGCCGACGATTTCAGCAACGATGCCAATACTCAGCTCGTTCCCTCACACGAGATTCCCGAAGGTTGGGAAGGTGTCGATGCAGGTCCCAAGTCTCTTGAGAACTGGAAGAAGATTATTATGGATTCAAAGACCATTCTCTGGAACGGTCCTGTAGGAGTCTTCGAGATGCCTGCTTTCGCGAAGGGTACCCTTCAGATTGCCCAGGACCTCGCCGAGGCTACCGAGAATGGATCATACACCCTCGTCGGAGGCGGTGACTCCGTTGCAGCCGTTACACGTATGGGCTATGCAGACAAGGTGAGCTACGTTTCCACCGGAGGCGGTGCAATGCTCGAGGCTATCGAAGGTAAAGTCCTCCCCGGCATCGCTGCGATCCAAGAATAATGGAACTCATTCGGCCCCGGCCCGGTCAACCTTCTCTGGAATTGTTCCAGAGTCCGGTTGGTCGGGCCGGTGGTTTATTATCTGACAAGGAAGGTGAATTTCACGGGATCGCCCAACCGGCCTCTGGGGGCACTCTTGCAGGGGTTACCCCAATCGGTGAAATCCTTACGAAGCAACGGGATATCTACTGTGCTATGGATGTCCAGGCACCAGAAAGCATAGCCTCGTTATGTATTGATGCGGGAATGTAGGTTTCACCGGTCGGGGTTACCCCTGTCAGAAGTACCTGAAATGCCGGTT
>JAQXJU010000061.1 GCA_029009115.1 Bacteroidales bacterium
ACCCCTGTCAGAAGCACCTCTGAGGCCGATTGAGCAATCCCGTGAAATGACAAGTCAGCTCTCTAGATATTCTTCTACCCCATGCCAACCCCAGTTCCCTGCCAAGCCCCCCTACCAACCCCAGCCCCCCTACCAACCCAAGCCCCCCTGCCAACTCCAGCACCCTGCCAACCCTACCCCATACCAACCGTCAGACGATACCATAAAGAATTAGAGGATAACCCTTTTGGGGGTTACCCTCTAATTCTTTGGAGCGGAAAACGGGGCTCGGACCCGCGACCTCAACCTTGGCAAGGTTGCGCTCTACCAACTGAGCTATTTCCGCGTTGGGATTGCAAAGGTAGCACAGAATTTTTTATTCTGCAAACTTTTCGACAGAAATATTATCGATAGCTGCCTTTCTTAAATCTCGGGTGCAGATGCAAACTCCTCGAGGAAGCGGAGGTCGTTTTCGAAGTAGTGCCTAAGGTCGTTGACCTGCCACTTGAGCATGGCGATTCTCTCAAGGCCCATACCGAAGGCAAAGCCGCTGTACTTTTCAGGGTCAATCCCCGATGCCTTGAGAACGTTGGGGTCAACCATACCGCAACCCATAATCTCAAGCCAGCCTGTGCCTTTGCAGATGTTGCATCCCTTACCACCGCAGATATTGCAGCTTACGTCAACCTCCGACGAAGGCTCGGTGAAGGGGAAGTAAGAAGGCCTCATACGAATCTGGGCCTGGGGCCCGAACATCTCGCGGGCAAACAGCAGAATAGCCTGCTTGAGGTCGGCGAAAGTTACGTTTTCGTCGATATAAAGGCCCTCTACCTGATGGAAGATGCAGTGTGCACGGGCGCTGATTGCCTCGTTGCGGAACACTCTTCCCGGGCAGATGACCCTGATAGGGAGGGGCATAGTTTCCATCGAACGTACCTGCACACTTGAAGTATGGGTGCGCAGAAGTATGGGGTTCAGATGTCCGGCAGACACGAAGAAGGTATCCTGCATATCGCGTGCAGGATGGTTCGGAGGGAAGTTCAGGGCTTCGAACACGTGGTAGTCGTCTTCGATCTCGGGCCCTTCGGCAACATCATATCCAAACTTGCGGAAGATATCCACAATCTGCTGACGCACAATCGACACGGGATGTCTCGAACCGAGTCGGGCAGGCTCTCCAGGCATTGTAAGATCTTCCTTCGAGGACTCTCCGCCGTCTTCAATCCCGACGAGAGACTTCATCTCCTCAATCTTAGTCTGGGCTATGGTCTTGAGCTCGTTGAGGGTCTTCCCGAATTCCTTCTTCATCTCCTTGTCGATGGTCCGGAACTCCTCGAAGAGGGCTGTGATTTCACCTTTCTTGCCGAGCAGACGTACTCTTGCCTCCTCGATTTCTTTCTGTGTCCTGCATTTCAGCGCCTCAACCTCGGCGCGTATGCTCTCGATGCTTTCTCTTGTCATTTTGCGTTTCGTTTTGCTGCCCTTTTGTCTCTGGCTTTCTTATCCTTCGATGCGCCAGTCTTAAGGTATTTAGCCCACTGGTCGGCATCGAGGAATTTGTGGAAACTATTGTATATCTGCTCCATCCACTTGTCCTGAATCATCAGGTAAAAGTCGGTGTTGCTTACTTTCGATTTGTTCATCTCGATGAACTCTGCCTGCATCGCGCGGTAGTCGTGGTTGAGGATGGAATCGACATAGAAGACCTGCCAGTCGGCAAGTTTGAGGTTGTCGGCATACTTTTCGACTTCCTCGTCTATCTTCTGCTGCATTTCCTTTTCCTGCCTCTGCTGATCCGGGTTTTGCGCAATGCCCGCGGATATGCCCGTCAGAGCCGTCCCAAAGGCAAGAATCAATGAAATTATGAGTTTGAACATTTTCATCTGCTCCCGAAAATTTGTACTTTTGCTGAATAGATTCCCACGGAACGGGCGCCGCTGCCAAAACGCCGGTAAAAGTCTCCCGAACCCCGGGGTTCATACCAACAACCTGCAAAATTAAACAATTAATACCAAAAGACAAATGCGAAAACCGACACTCCTTCTGATGCTCTCCGCAGCAATGCTGGCCCTCGGAACTGTCCGAACCGAAGCCTGCACGAACGTCATAGTCACCAAAGGGGCGAGCACCGACGGTTCACAGATGGTCTCCTATGCTGCCGATTCACACTGGCTCTACGGCGAACTTTACTTCCGCAAGGCCGCAAAATGGAAAAAAGGGAGCCTTCTGTCCATAAACGAATGGGACACCGCACGTCCTCTTGGTGAGATAGCCCAGGTTCCCAGAACCTTTCAGACGGTAGGAAATATGAACCAGCACCAGCTGATTATTGCCGAGACCACCTGGGGAGGCCGCGAGGAGCAGGTTGATACTGCCGGCATAATGGATTATGGTTCGCTCATTTACGTTACCCTTCAGCGTGCCCGCACAGCCCGCGAGGCAATCTCCACCATAGTCGAACTGGCCAACAGCTACGGATATCCTTCCGAAGGTGAGACCTTCTCGATTGCCGATCCCGAGGAAGCCTGGGTTATGGACCTCGTCGGAAAAGGCTCCGACAACAAGGGTATAGTATGGGTTGCAAGGCGCATTCCCGACGGATATATCTGCGCCCACGCCAATCAGGCCCGCATCACCCGTTTCCCTCTGGATGACCCCGAGAACTGCCTCTATGCCCCCGACGTCATCAGCTTTGCCCGCGAAAAGGGCTGGTTCAGCGGCAGCGACTCCTCCTTCAGCTTCCGCGACGCATACAATCCTCTCGACTTCTCGGGAGCAAGAGCCTGTGACGCCCGTGCCTGGAGTGCCTTCAACATACTCTGCGACGGAGTTTTCACCTACGAGGAAAACGGAGTCGAAATCAGCCGCCCGGCCTCTGACTGGCTCAACTATGCAATGGGCGGAGACCTCAAGGGCGAGATGCCCTTATTCGTCAAGCCCTCGCGCAAAATCAGCGTCAAGGACGTGGCCGACGTTATGCGCGACCACTTCGAGGGTACTCCTATGGATATGACAAGCGATATCGGAGCCGGAGGCAATGCCTGCCCCTATCGCTGGCGTCCTATGGGATTCAGCTGGAACGGCCGTAACTACGTCAACGAGCGTGCAATAGCCACCCAGCAGACTGGATTCTGGTTCGTCGGACAGTCGCGCGGGGCCTACCCCGACGAGATAGGTGCCCTGCTCTGGTTCGGATGCGACGATGCTGCCACCTCTTATCTCACCCCCATCTATGTGAATACCCGCAGGGTCCCCGACTGCCTTCGCGAAGGCAACGGCGACCTTCTCCACTATAGCCCCAGCGCTCAGTTCTGGATCAACAACCGCATCACCAATTCCTGCTACAGGATGTACAACCAGATGGCACCCTATGTGCGCGAGAGAATCGATGCCTTCGAGAATGATATGATTTCAAGGGCCGTTCCCGAGATGGATCTCGAACTCCTCGGCCTGTACCGCACCCGAAAAGACGGAACTCCACGCAAAGGGGCTCTCCGAAGGATTATCCGCAGGCTAACCCTCTTCTCAACCCAAACGGCCCAGAATCAGTTCGAGTCGTGGTCGGAGCTCGAAGAGACCCTGACCGTTAAGTACATAGACGGTAATGTCAAGGCCCAGGATGCCGACGGACGTTTCCTGCATTCTCCCTATTCCGAGGGAATTCCCGACGGCCTTACCCAGCCCGGATATACAGAAAAATGGAAAGAAGCCGTGGCCGGAGATCACGGCAAAATAATAGAAAAACGATGAAAAAGTACTTTATCTTGATTGCCCTGCTTCTAAGCGCGGCCTTCGTCTATGCACAGGAGCCAGTCCTGTCCGAGATCTCAAAAAAATCAGTATGCAACGAAAGAGTAGTTGCCAATGTTCCTCAGCACGATGCCTACGTCCCCGATTTCAAGTGTGACGGCAGCAACGGGAAGGTTCGCAACGTCATCCTTATGATAGGTGACGGAATGGGATTTGGAGCAGTGGCATCGAGCTATTTTGCCAACGGTCACGCCCTCACAATGACCTCGCTCCGTTCAATGGGATACGTCTGCACCCAGTCGGCCAACAACTTCACAACCGACTCGGCAGCTTCCGGAACCGCCTATGCAACAGGACACAAGACCAATAACGGACAATTGGGAACCACTCCCGACGGCGAGTCGGTGAAGAACATCCCCGAGATAGTTGTTCCTCTCGGATATGCTGCCGGCGTTGTTACTACAGACGATATCCACGGAGCCACTCCCGCATCCTTCTTTGCCCATCAGATATCACGCAAGAAGGTTGCCGAAATCTGGGGCGACATACCTTCCTGCTATCTCGACTTCATTTCCGGTGGCAATAGTAAGGTCTATGCCAAGCAGGACGAAAAGACACGCAAGTCAATAGAAGAGAAGTTCAAGGTGGTCTATGACCCCTCCGAGGTCAACTCTTCAGAACGTGTCATCTACCTCCCCAAAACCGTCGAACGCACCGTGCGCGGCAATTATCTCCCCGAAACCACCGACCTTGCCATCCGCTACCTCTCCGAGAGGAGCCGCAAGGGCTTCTTCCTTATGGTCGAAGGAGCGAGGATAGACAAGGAGTCTCACGGCAACAGGATGGATGGAACCGTTGAGGAAACCCTCGACTTCGACAAGGCCATAGAGGTGGCCGTACGCTTTGCCGAAAAGAACGGCAACACTCTGGTAATCATCAGCGCAGACCACGAGACCGGAGGCATAGCCCTTCGCAGCAGCAACCCTGAAAAGGGTGCGGTCGAGGCTGTTTATACCAGCCCCAGCCACACCCCTTCATTCGTACCCCTGTTTGCCTACGGACCCCATTCGAGGGATTTCGCCTGCATACAGGAGAACAGCGACGTTGCCAATAAGATTATTTCGCTGATGAAGCGTTAGGAAGGTTCCTCAGAACAGTATCACCATTCACGCAATCAACCTCGATGGCTGAATCCCGACGGATGCTCCCATCGAGGATTTCTTTTGCGAGCTTATTGACCAGTTCCCTCTGAATCAGCCTCTTGACAGGCCTTGCCCCGTATTCGGGGTCGTAACCCGACTCTACCATCTCGTCTTCGAAGGCCCTGGTGTAAGTCAGAGCGACATTCTCGTCTTCGAGTTTGCGGCAGAGTATGCCCATCTGGATGCGGACTATCTGTCTGATATCATCTCTGGTAAGGGGCGAGAACACGGTAATCTCGTCAATCCTGTTCAGGAACTCGGGCCTCATCCTCAGCCTGAGCTCTTCTTCCTTCAGATTGGAGGTCATCACCAGAATGGTGTTCTTGAAATCGACGGTACGGCCCTTGTTGTCGGTCAGTCTGCCATCGTCAAGCACCTGAAGGAGTATGTTGAACACATCGGGGTGAGCCTTTTCGATTTCGTCCAGAAGGATGACCGAATAAGGCTTGCGCCTGACGGCTTCGGTCAGCTGTCCGCCCTCGTCGTAACCCACATATCCCGGAGGCGCGCCCACGAGTCTCGAAACGGTATGACTCTCCTGATACTCAGACATATCTATTCGTGTCATCATCGACTCGTCGTTGAAGAGGAACTCAGCAAGGGCTTTCGCGAGTTCGGTCTTTCCCACACCGGTACTGCCGAGGAAGAGGAACGAACCTATGGGCCTGTGCTCGTTCGACAGACCGGCCCTCGAACGGCGGACAGCATCGGCAACTGCACTGACTGCCGCATCCTGACCCACAACTCTCTTGTGCAGGGCATCCTCCATCCTGAGAAGCTTCTCCTTCTCGCTCTCGAGCATCCTGTTGACGGGGATGCCGGTCCAGCGGGCTACTATCTCGGCAATGTCCTCGGGAGTTACGGCCTCGGTAATGATGGGATCCTTGATAGAGGCCTGGCGCTTCTCGAGTTCGTCAATGCGCTTCTGGGTCTGGGCAATCTTGCCGTAACGGATCTCGGCAACCTTGCCGTAGTCGCCGCTGCGTTCGGCTATCTCAGCTTCCCTGCGATAGTCCTCCTGCTTCTGGCGAAGGTCGTTGAGTTCCTTGACTATATCCTTTTCGGTCTTCCAGCGTGCTCCAAGTTCTTCCCTTTGGGCCCTCTTTTCCTTGAGTTCGGTTTCGATTTTCTCCATCTTCAGCCCCACACCCTCGCGCTTGATGGCCTCCTTCTCAATTTCGAGCTGTCTGATGCTGCTGTCGAGTTCGGCAATGGGTTCGGGAACCGAGTTAATCTCGAGCCTTAGCTTCGAAGCCGCCTCATCCACAAGGTCTATGGCCTTGTCGGGGAGAAAACGGTTGTTGATGTAGCGGTGGCTGAGGTTCACTGCCGCAATCAGGGCGTCGTCCTCGATGCGAACGCGGTGATGGTTCTCGTACTTCTCCTTGAGCCCTCTGAGTATTGCGATGCTCTCGGAGGGACTGGGCTCGTCAACCATCACCTTCTGGAATCTTCTTTCGAGTGCCTTGTCCTGCTCGAAGTACTTCTGGTACTCGTCAAGGGTGGTGCTTCCTATAGTTCTGAGTTCGCCCCTTGCAAGAGCAGGCTTGAGTATGTTAGATGCATCCATTGCACCGCTCGAGCGGCCTGCCCCTACGAGAGTGTGAATCTCGTCGATGAATAGGATTACCTCTCCTTCGGAATCGACAACTTCCTTTACTACACCTTTGAGCCTCTCCTCGAATTCGCCCTGATACTTTGCGCCGGCAATCAGCGCACCCATATCCAGAGAGTAAATCTTGCGGCTCTTGAGGTTCTCGGGAACCTCTCCCTTAACTATCTTAATGGCTATCCCCTCGGAGATGGCCGTCTTGCCGACGCCCGGTTCGCCTACGAGGATAGGGTTGTTCTTGGTCCTGCGCGAAAGGATCTGCAGGACCCTGCGGATCTCCTCGTCCCGCCCTATCACGGGGTCGAGTTTGCCTTTTTCAGCCATTGCATTCAGGTCAACGGCGTACTTGTCCAAGAATTGATACTTTGTGTTTTCCATAATAAAAATCGCCAGCCCTCATTGGTCGGGGGCTGGCGTTATGGAGTTCAACTCCTGTTCCAGTGACAAATTGTCAGTTCTGTGAAGGGGCTGAAGGATCTTCCTGCTGGATGGGAGCGGCGGGGAATGCAGGCTGCTCGGTGCTTGTCTGAGTCTCAATCTGGTCGGTGATATCAATACCGGAAGTTGACTTGCCACCCATGGCGAAAGAAGAGATGATCGAAACGACAATGATGAATGCAACCAGTCCCCAGGTAATCTTTTCGAGGAGGTCTGCAGTCTGGCGTACTCCGAAGGTCTGGTTTCCGGCTACGAAGTTGCTGGCGAGTCCGCCGCCTTTGCCGTTCTGAAGAAGCACGACTCCGACCAGAAGTACTGCGGCTATGACTATAAGAACAGTCAGGATTGTAAATAAAACGTTCATATTCTGTTACCTTTTTATATTTCCGAATATTAAGGGCTGCAAAGTAAATACTTTTTTCCGAGTATCGCAAATATTGGACGGAAAGACTTTTACAGCTTTTCCATCAGGGTGGCGTACCATACGGCCTTCGAGGGCTGGAGTTCCGACAGCCTGCGGTATATTTTTCTCGCCTCTTCGGGGTAGCCCTGCTCGGCATATATCTGGGCAAGGGTTTCGGTGCAGAGATCGAACTCGGCATCCTCATTCTCCTGATACTTCTCGGCCCTTGCCTTTGAGGCAAAGCTCGCGAAGATATTGTCTGTACTCCGGCGGGCCTTCTCGTATTGCTCCTTGGTAAAATAGTCGCCTCCAACCACAAACACCTGTCTTTCAGGACCTTCGCTAGTGTTGGAAGAGCTCTCGGACGAGCTCTGGAAATAGGCTTTCAGAAGGCTCTGTATGTCCTTGTCCGAGTAATCGGCTTCACTGGCATCGCTCACCAGAGAGCATAGCAGGCCTCTGTCGGGGAGATACAGGGCGGCAGACTTGAACTGTTCCTCGCTCCACGCGTCGGGAATAGCTGCCATCCTCCGGCACAACTCCATCCTCGCTCCCGAATACCAGGGATAAAGGTTCACCACCCCGAGCAGTTCGTCGAGGTTCAGTCTTGTGATGTCGATTGAACCTACCATTGTGCTACAGTTGCGTTGAATACGTCCTCTACCAGTTTCTCGATAATCTCGGCGCAGAGCGACGACTCTACCGCATCCAGAGACTGGGTTGCGTCAAAGTCGCTGTATGCCGAGAAACTCTTGCTGTCGAAACCCGACTCGGGATTCTTCCGGTTGATGAACTGAATCTTTATGGTTACGGTCAGCCTGTTCTGGGCTGCCACTTCGTTGGCTGTGATGCCTTGTGCGCGGACGTCGTATCCCACCACTTCGCCTACTATTTCAAGGTCGCCGTCAATGTCAACCTGCTCGAGACGAGTCATACGCCTGAACTTGTTGCGCATGGCTTCAGTAAGATCGTTGCTCAGCGAAGGATTGACCTTCAGGGCCTTGTACTCGAAGTAATTGATGGTTATGGTTTTCTCGTCCGGCTGAATCGAGGTTCCGGAGAAGGAGTAAATACCGCACGAGACCAGCGTCAGCGCTGCAAATGTGAGAAGTATTGCCTGGCGAATTCTCATTTTTCTTTCCTTTCGGCAAGTTTACGGTATATGGTCCTCTCCGAGATTCCAAGCTCGGCCGCGGCAGCCTTGACCTTTCCGCCGTGCCTTGCGAGTGCGCGTTCAATCATCTCGTCATTGGCTTTGCGCAGCGAAACGTTCTGCGGGCCCGATGAAGCTGTGCTTTCCTGCCACTCCGGCTCTTCGTCACGAACATCTGCGGCGGCGGGGGAGTACCCGGCTTCGGGAAGTGCAGGAGTCGCTACGCTCTTCTGGTCAGCCCCCTCCGACTTCTGGGCGAGCACCATTCTCCTCAGGTGGTCCACCTCCTGCTTGAGATCCATTATCGCCTTCACTATCATCTGCTTGTCAGAATCTGACATACTCCCGCCACCTCCCGCCGACACCGTGGCCGGTATGAGGCTGTCCTGCTCGTCGGGTATGTACCTCGCTATGGTGCGTGCATCGACCTCGGTGCGCTCCGATGTGGGGCTCAGAGGCGCTGACTCGAGGGCAGAGATAGTTTCGCTTATGTTCTTGAGCTGACGTATGTTACCGGGCCAGCGGTAGGCGCGCAGCATAGTAATTGCGTCGTGGGTGAGCGAAATCTTGGTGCGCGAGTACTTCTCCGAAAAGTCGGAGGTGAACTTGCGGAACAGCAGGTAGATGTCGTCTTTCCGCTCCCTCAGTGCAGGGACCTGTATGGTGATTGCGTTGAGGCGGAAGTAGAGGTCTTCGCGGAACTTTCCCTGGGCAACGGCATAGGCGAGGTTCACGTTGGTGGCAGCTACAACCCTCACGTCGGTCTTCTGAACCTTCGAAGAGCCTACCTTGATGAACTCCCCATTCTGGAGGACCCTCAGGAGCATAGCCTGGGTGTCGCGCGGCAACTCTCCTATCTCGTCAAGGAAAAGAGTGCCTCCGTCGGCCTCTTCGAAATAACCCTTGCGTTCCGATACGGCCCCAGTGAACGAGCCCTTCTCGTGCCCGAACAGTTCGGCGTTAATCGTTCCTTCGGGAATGGCTCCGCAGTTGATTGCCAGATATTTGCCATTGCGGCGGCGACTCATCTGGTGGATGATCTGCGGAATCACGTCTTTACCGACACCGCTCTCTCCCGAGATCAGTACCGTGAGGTCGGTCGGAGCAACGGCGACGGCGGTTTCGAGCGCCCTGTTCAGAAGGGCGTCGTTACCTATGATATCATATCTGTTTTTGAGTCTCTGAAGCTCCTGTGAATCGATATTCGTAGCCATATCCTCGCAAAGTTAGCAAAAAACTTCATATCTTTGTATCCGTACATTTATAATGACAGATGATGAATAGAATTCTTACAACCGCCGGCGCGGCGCTTCTCTGTGCCGCCCTCGTCTGCTCCTGCGGAAAGAAGTCGCAGGATATGGCTGCAGCCGCCCAGAGCATCACCACCGAGTGTACTCCCGAAGTTCTCGAACTCGTCGGCACCAAGATTCCCGTAAAGATTTCAGTCACCTATCCTGCCGGATATTTCCATCCCGAGGCTATGATGGTCGTGACTCCGGTGCTCATCTACGAAGGAGGTCAGCTGACTGGAACTCCCTTCGTTTACCAGGGCGAGAAGATCAAAGACAACTACAAAGTCATCCCCACTTCCGGAGGCACCGTCACCGAAACTATGGAGTTCGACTTCTTCAAGGGTATGGAAAAGTCCTACCTCGAGCTCAAGAGCGTCGTAATCCTCAAGGACAAAAAGATAAACCTTCCTCCCGTGAAGATTGCAGACGGATGCAACACCACCTTCCAGCTCGTTGACACCAAAGGAGTCTATACCTACCGCTCCGACGACTACCAGGAGAAGATAGTCCAGACCACCGAGGGTCAGATTATGTACGACGTGAACTCCGCTGCTGTCAAGGGCAGCCAGCTCAACTCCGAGTCCATCAAGAATATGCAGAACACCTTGAGGGAAATGCAGGAGAGCGACCGCATCAAGATTACCGGAACCCGCATTGTTTCGTATGCCTCTCCTGAAGGAGGCGAGAAGCTCAACTCCGAACTCTCCGACAAGCGCGCCGAGTCTGCCGGCAAAGCATGGAAGTCCATCTCCAAGGATATCAAGGCATCGGCCCCCGAGGTCAAGAGCGTTGGCCAGGACTGGGAAGGATTCCAGGAGGCTGTCGCAAAGTCTGACATCAAAGACAAGGACCTGATTCTCAGGGTTCTCTCTATGTACTCCGACCCTGCCGTACGCGAGAGCGAAATTAAGAACATGTCTGCCCTGTACACCGAACTGAGCGAAGAGGTCTTCCCCGAACTCCGCAGGGCCCGCTTCATCACCACCTCTGAATACAACAACTATTCTGAAGAGGAACTCAAGAAGATTGCCGAGCGCAGGATGTACATTCTCGACGAAGAGGCTGTGCTGAGAGTTGCTTCGCTTACCGAAGATCCCGACAGGAAGGCCCTCCTGTACCGTCTTGCCGCCGAGAGATTCGGTTCCGAGCGCGGACTATACAACCTTGCAATGACCTGCCTTGATTCGGGCAAACCCGAAGTTGCCGAGGCCTACCTCGAAAAGATTTCCAACCCCGGTCCCGACGTTCTGAATGCCCTCGGAGTGATTGCTATGCGCAGGGGCAAGCTCGACGATGCCGCCGCATTCTTCACCAAGTCGGGTGACGCCGATGCCAAGGCCAATCTCGCAGCCATAGATATAGTTCACGGTTCCTACCAGAAGGCCGCCGAGGCTCTCCGCGGAACGGGCAATGTCAACGAAGCCCTCAGCGAACTGCTTGTCGGAAGGCTCGATGCCGCTGCTTCTGCCATCAGCTCAGACGATGCCCGCTCGCTCTATATCAAGGCCATACTCGCCGCACGAGCCGGCAAGGCCACCGAGGCCAAGACACTGCTTGACAAAGCTTCAGCAGCCGATGCCAGCCTCAAGGAGCGTGCTGCAAAAGATATCGAGTTTGTCACAATACGCTAATTTTTGCTTTGCGTTTTTAAAATTTTTCGTATATTTGCAGCCCCCAAAAATTAGGGGGAAGATATAAGTAATACATTAACAATTATTTATGCCCACAATCCAACAACTGGTTCGCAAGGGTCGCGAGGTAATCGAAATCAAGTCGAAGTCTCGCGCTCTGGATGCTTGCCCTCAGAGGCGCGGCGTTTGCCTTAGGGTTTACACTACTACCCCTAAGAAGCCTAACTCCGCTATGCGTAAGGTAGCCCGTGTGCGTCTTACCAATGCCAAAGAGGTCAACGCCTACATCCCCGGTGAAGGACACAACCTGCAGGAGCACTCCATCGTGCTCGTTCGCGGTGGCCGTGTCAAGGACCTTCCGGGTGTTCGCTACCACATCCTCCGTGGTGCCTTGGATACCGCTGGCGTAGAGGGCAGGACCCAGTCCCGCTCCCTTTATGGTGCCAAGAGGCCCAAGAAGTAGTGTTTATCTAATTCAATTCCAAACAAAATGAGAAAATCGAAGCCTAAGAAGAGGATTCTACTTCCTGATCCCAAGTTTCACGATGTTGAGGTAACCCGTTTCGTGAACAACTTGATGTTGCAGGGGAAGAAGAGTATCGCGTATTCTATTTTTTACGACGCCATTGATTTGGTAGGCGAGAAGATGAAAGATTCTGACAAGGCTCCTCTGGATATTTGGAAGAAAGCTCTCGAGAACGTCACCCCTCAGATCGAGGTCAAGAGTCGTCGTATCGGTGGAGCAAACTTCCAGGTGCCTACGGAGTTGCGCCCTGAACGCAAAGTCTCGCTGTCGATGAAGAATATGATCTCCTTCGCCCGCAAGCGTTCTGGCCGCTCCATGGCAGAAAAACTCTGCGCTGAGATTGTCGCCGCCTACAACAACGAGGGTGGTGCATTCAAGCGCAAGGAAGATATGCACAGAATGGCCGAGGCCAACAAGGCATTTGCACATTTCCGTTTCTAAACGATGGCAGCAAGGGATTTAAAATACACGCGTAATATCGGCATCATGGCGCACATCGATGCCGGTAAGACAACCACTTCCGAGCGTATCCTGTACTATACCGGAAAGACTCACAAGATCGGAGAGGTTCACGAAGGTGCTGCGACAATGGACTGGATGGTCCAGGAGCAGGAGAGAGGTATCACCATCACTTCTGCAGCAACCACCGCTTTCTGGCACTATGGCGGAAAGACCTATCAGATCAACCTCATTGACACTCCGGGCCACGTTGACTTTACAGTCGAGGTCGAGCGTTCGCTGAGAGTTCTGGACGGTACAATTGCCACATTCTGTGCAGTAGGACGTGTACAGCCCCAGTCTGAAACCGTATGGCGTCAGGCTGACAAGTACAAGGTCCCCAAGATTGCCTACATCAACAAGATGGACCGCGTCGGTGCCGACTTCCTCGCAGTAGTTGAGGAAATCAAGACCAAACTTGGCGCAACGGCAGTTCCCCTGTGCCTCCCCATCGGGGCCGAGGACAAGTTCGCCGGCATCGTGGATCTTATCACCCGCAAGGCAATCGTCTATGACGCAAGCGACAATCTGGTGAACTACCAGATTCAGGATGTTCCCGCAGATATGCAGGACGAGGTCGAGTCCTGGAGAGAGAAACTCATCGAGACCGCCGCAGAGTGCGATGACACCCTGATGGAGCGCTATCTCGAAGGAGACGACAACTTTACTGAAGATGAAATCATCGCGGCAATCCGCAAGGGTACCATCGCTATGCAGATAGTCCCTGCCTGCTGCGGTTCATCCTTCAAGAACAAAGGTGTTCAGTTCCTCCTTGACGCAGTGATGCGTTATCTCCCTTCACCCCTTGACAAGGGTAATGTCATCGGAACCAATCCCGAAACGGGTGCTGAAGAGGAGCGCAAGCCCGATGCAAGCGAGCCTTTCTGCGGTCTTGTCTTCAAGATTGCAACTGACCCCTTTGTCGGAAGACTTGCCTTCCTGCGTGCCTACTCCGGAAGACTCGATGCGGGTTCCTATGTGTACAACGTCCGCTCGGGCAAGAAGGAAAGGGTCGCCCGTCTGTACCAGATGCACTCCAACCACCAGAACCCTATCGAGTTCGTCGAGGCCGGAGACATCTGTGCAGCAGTCGGCTTCAAGGATCTTCACACAGGAGACACGATCTGCGTAGAGAACAAGCCTATCACACTTGAGTCAATGGAATTCCCCGATCCCGTTATCGGTATCGCCGTCGAGCCCAAGACCCAGAAAGATCTTGACAAGCTCGGTATCGCTCTCGGCAAGCTCGCCGAGGAGGATCCTACCTTCACTGTGAAGTCAGATCCCGATACAGGCCAGACCGTTATCAGCGGTATGGGTGAGCTCCACCTGGATATCATCGTTGACCGTCTCCGCCGTGAGTTCGGAGTAGAGATTAACCAGGGTGCACCTCAGGTGAACTACAAAGAAGCCATCACCGCCTCCGTCCAGCATCGTGAGGTATTCAAGAAGCAGACTGGCGGTCGTGGTAAATTTGCTGACATCATCGTCGAAATCGGACCTGCCGACGAGGGAGTTTCCGGACTTCAGTTCGAAAGCAAGGTTAAGGGTGGAAATATCCCCAAGGAATTCATTCCCTGCATTCAGAAGGGCTTCGAGGCTGCTATGGCCAACGGTGTTCTCGCAGGTTATGAGGTTCAGTCGCTCAAGGTCACTGTCCTTGACGGTTCCTACCACCCTGTCGATTCAGACCAGCTCTCGTTCGAACTTGCAGCACGTATGGCATTCCGCCACGCTTGTCCCAAGTGCAAGCCTGTCATTATGGAGCCTATAATGAACCTTGAAGTAGTTACTCCCGAGGATTATATGGGCGAAATCGTAGGCGACCTCAACCGCCGTCGCGGACAGATTGTTGCAATGGACACCGCCTCGAACGGAGCCCGCATTGTAAAGGCATTCGTCCCCCTCTCCGAGCAGTTCGGTTATGTTACTGTTCTCAGGACCCTGTCTTCAGGACGTGCTACAAGCACAATGTCTTTCGACCATTACTCCGAAGTTCCGGCAACGATGGCCAAGGACATCATAGAAAAGAGCGGCTTCAAGCTGTCTGATGACGATGAATAAGTTGAATCAATAAGAGAAGAAATCATATGAGCCAGAAAATCAGAATCAAACTCAAATCCTTCGATCATATGCTCGTCGACAAGTCGGCAACCAAGATCGTCGAGACTGTGAAGGCGACTGGTGCAAAGGTCAACGGTCCTATTCCTCTTCCTACCAACAAGAAGATTTTCACTGTGAACCGTTCCACCTTCGTCAACAAGAAGAGCCGCGAGCAGTTCGAACTTGATTCCTACCGTCGCCTCCTTGACATTGATGATTCCAATGCCAAGACTGTCGATGCCCTGATGAAGCTTGAGCTTCCTTCAGGAGTCGAGGTTGAAATCAAGGTCTGAGTACTCAGATAGACACCAACCCGGCTCTAGCAGCCGGGCTCCAAAGGTCCCTTAGCTCAGTTGGTTAGAGCAACTGACTCATAATCAGTGGGTCGCAGGATCATGCCCTGCAGGGACCACT
>JAQXJU010000062.1 GCA_029009115.1 Bacteroidales bacterium
GTTTCCGCTTTCGAGAATCTATAATAGAAGTGTCTCTTTGGAGCATCGTCAACTTGCCGTGTCGTCAACTAGCCGTGTCGACAACAACCCGTGTCGACAACAACCCTTCTTGTCAACAACCCTTCTTGTCAACAATCCTTCTCGACAACAATCCTCTCCTCAACCATTCTAAGTGTTAACATAACACTCTTTAGTTGAGTGACAGAGGTAAATCGAAACCTGCCTCTAAGCTATCAGAAGTTTGTTAGAATCTCTTTCTGGCAGAAGGAATACCTTTATGCTCTAATACTTATCCCAGGACTTAATCTGGATGTCGTTGATGCTCATTGAGCAGAATGACCTTATGAAGGCGACTGCGAGCCTTTCGTTTGTGAAAAGTGGAATGTTGTAATCGATGGCTGCCCGTCTGACCTGGTATCCGTTGGTGAATTCCTCGGTTGAGTGGTTCTTTGGAATGTTGATTACCATATCAACCTCGCGTTTTTGAATCATCTCCAGCGCTGACCTGCACCCAGCCGTCGAACCAAGCTTCGGTCCATCCGCCAAACCTTCAGCCACCCCCGAAGCCACGCCAGCATCGTGCCCTTCAGCAACCCCCGAGGCCAAACCTACTCCACTTACCTCATCTGGCCAGAGGACTCGGGTGGCGGGGATGCCGTTTTCGACCAGGTATCTGTAAGTTCCGGCCGTGGCATATATCTCATAACCTTTCTCGGATAGGAGGCGGCAGGCGCCGAGCATCTCGGCCTTCTGGACAGGGTCGCCGGTTGACATCAGAATTCTCTTGGCAGGAATGTCGTTGCCAACTGCCAGAACTGATTTGAGCAGAGCCTCGTTCAGGTCGTCGCCAATGCATCCCACCTCGCCCGTGGAGGACATATCCACACCCAGTTTGGGGTCGGCGTTCTCGAGCCTTGCGAACGAGAACTGCGATGACTTGACTCCCACATAGTCAAGGTCGAAGGCGCTCTTGTGTGGAGCCTCGGGATGAAGCCCGAGCATTACCTTCGTGGCAAGGTCTATCAGATTGAGTTTCAGCACTTTGGAGACAAAGGGGAAACTCCTTGATGCCCTCAGGTTGCATTCTATGACCTTAATCTGGTTGTCCTTGGCAAGGAACTGAATATTGAAAGGCCCTGATATCTTCAAGGCTCCGGCAATCAAACGGGCAATCTTTTTGATGCGCCGGACAGTCTCGACATATAGTTTCTGAGGAGGGAACTGTATGGTAGCATCGCCTGAATGCACTCCTGCATACTCGATATGCTCCGAGATTGCATAGGCTATGACCTCGCCACCATCGGCGACCGCATCAAATTCTATTTCCTTGCAGCTCGTCATAAACTTGCTGATAACCACGGGGTGATCGGGGGAGACCTCCGAGGCAAGGGTCAGGAAGTGCTTCAACTTCTCCTCATCGTAGCAGACATTCATCGCTGCTCCTGAAAGCACGTACGAAGGTCTGACCAGCACCGGGAATCCGACCCGGGCGATGAACTTGTCAACATCCTCAATCGAGGTCAGCTCGCTCCATACGGGCTGGTCAACTCCGAGCGCATCTACTATGCTCGAGAACTTGTCGCGATCCTCGGCCTTGTCGATATCCTCGGCCTGGGTACCCAGAATGGGCACTTTCTTCGAGGCGAGACGCATCGCAAGGTTATTTGGTATCTGCCCACCGACACTGACGATCACTCCGTGCGGATTCTCGAGTTCGCAGATATCCAGCACCCTCTCGAACGAGAGTTCGTCGAAGTAGAGGCGGTCGCACATATCGTAGTCGGTCGATACGGTCTCGGGGTTGTAGTTTATCAGTACCCCCCGATAGCCCTGCTTGCGGACGGTTTCGAGGCAGTTCACCGAGCACCAGTCGAACTCTACCGAACTTCCTATGCGGTAGGCACCTGATCCGAGCACTATCACCGACTTGCCGTCGTTCTCATATTTGATGTCATCTCCGGTGCCGTTATAGGTCAGATAGAGATAGTTGGTCCTGGCGGGGAATTCGGCCGCGAGAGTGTCTATCTGCTTGACGTGCGGCACTATCCCGAGGCTCTTGCGGTAAGCGCGGACCATATCCTGCCCCTGGGCTGAGCCTATGCCTTCGGCATCCTTGAAGACTGCCCTCTGAATCTGGAAGTCGGAGAAGCCCTGCCTCTTGGCACGCAGCAGCAGTTCCGCGGGCATTTCCTCCAGCGAGGAGCACTCCTGCATACGTTTGTAAGTGGCAACTATACGGGCGAGTTTATCCAGGAACCAGCGGTCGATTTTGGTCAGGGCGTGGATTTCCTCGACCGTTCTGCCTTCGAGCATCGCCTTAGAAATCACGAAGATACGGTTGTCGTCGGGTTCCTTGAGGGCAGCGTCGATATCCGGGACGGAGAGTTCCTTGTTAGCCACGAATCCGTGGGCGCCTTGACCTATCATCCTGAGTCCCTTCTGAATGGCTTCTTCGAAAGAGCGGCCTATGGCCATAACCTCGCCGACACTCTTCATCGAGGAGCCTATCTTGCGCGACACTCCGCGGAACTTGGTAAGGTCCCAGCGGGGAATCTTGCAGACAACATAGTCCAGAGCCGGTTCAAAGAAGGCAGGAGTGGTCTTGGTAACCGAATTCTTGAGGTCGAACAGGCCGTATCCGAGTCCGAGTTTTGCCGCTACGAAGGCCAGGGGATAACCGGTAGCCTTTGATGCAAGGGCGGAGGAACGGCTGAGCCGGGCATTGACCTCAATCACGCGATACTCCATAGCATCGGGGTTGTACGCGTACTGAACGTTGCACTCGCCTATGATGCCTATATGACGGACAATCTTTATCGAGAGTTCCCTGAGAAAGTGATAGTCTTTGTTGGAGAGGGTCTGCGATGGAGCTACGACTATGCTTTCGCCGGTATGTATTCCGAGCGGGTCGAAGTTCTCCATATTGCAGACTGTCACGCAGTTGTCGTACTTGTCGCGGACTACCTCATACTCGATTTCCTTCCAGCCCTTAAGCGACTTCTCTACAAGCACCTGGGGCGAGAATGAGAAGGCCTTTTCGCAGACTGCCTCCAGCTGGGCGTCGTCTTCGACAAAGCCGGAGCCCAGTCCTCCCAGGGCGTAGGCGGCTCGCACAATCAGGGGATATCCGAGCGAGTGGGCAGCTTCCAGAGCCTCGGAATAGTTGTCAGCCGGATGGCTCTTTATGGTGGCAACCCCTATCTCGTCGAGCTTGCGTACGAAGAGGTCGCGGTCTTCGGTGTCCATAATGGCCTGGACGGGTGTGCCAAGGACCTTGACACCATATTTTTCAAGCACTCCCGAGGTGTAGAGCTCCACTCCGCAGTTAAGTGCCGTCTGTCCTCCGAAAGACAGGAGTATGCCCTGAGGACGTTCCTGTTCGATGACTTTCTCTACGAAGTACGGGGTTATGGGGAGAAAATAAATCTTATCGGCGACTCCCTCCGAGGTCTGGACGGTTGCGATGTTGGGGTTGATAAGGACAGTCTCGATACCCTCCTCGCGCAGGGCCTTGAGTGCCTGCGAGCCGGAGTAGTCGAATTCGCCGGCCTGACCTATCTTAAGAGCTCCCGAACCCAGGAGCAGGACTTTTTTTATGCTCAGATCTTTCATAATTTCGATAAGAATTCGTCGAATAGGAACTTGGTGTCGGTGGGGCCGCTCGATGCTTCGGGGTGGAACTGAACCGAGAAGAAGGGCTTGGTCTTATGGCGTATTCCCTCGTTGGTTCCGTCGTTCATATTGACGAACCAGGGCTCCCAGTCAGGGCCCAGCTTGGTGTCATCCACTGCATATCCGTGATTCTGAGAGGTGATATAGCACTTGTTTGTACCTACCATACGCACAGGCTGGTTGTGACTGCGGTGGCCGAACTTCAGCTTGTAGGTATTGGCTCCGGCCGCCCTCGAAAGGAGTTGGTTGCCCATACAGATTCCGAAGATGGGCTTGCCCTTCTTCATGGCCTCGCGTATGTTGCGTACCGTTACATCACAGAAAGCCGGATTGCCGGGGCCGTTGGAGATAAAGAGTCCGTCGTATTCCAGGGTGTTGAAGTCGTAGTCCCAGGGCACTCTGATGAGTTCCACGTCAAGGTCGAGGAAGCAGCGGAGTATATTGTGCTTGACTCCGCAGTCCACCAGTACGACCTTCTTTGAGCCGTGTCCGTAATGAATGGGAGCCTTGCAGCTGACAATTGCAATCTGGTTCTCGAGGTTGGGGTCGGCAACGGGGAAGTCCTTCTCGACACCCTCGGGCACTATCATCCCGAGCATCGAACCGTTATCCCTCAGAATCTTGGTAAGTTCGCGGGTGTCTATGCCGCAGATTCCGGGGATCTTCTCGCGCTTGAGCCAGTCCGAAAGGCTGCATACGGCATCCCAATGGCTGAACTCCTCGGAGTATTCGCTGATTATCAGACCTCTGGTCCAGATTTTCTCCGATTCGAAGTTACGTGAAATGCCGTTCTCGTCGGCTCCCTCCTCGGGGACACCGTAGTTCCCGATCAGGGGGTAGGTCACGCAGAGTATCTGCCCGCTGTATGAAGGGTCGGTAAGGCTCTCGGGATAACCTACCATAGCTGTGGAGAATACCACTTCTCCGTCGCAGGGACCATCGTATCCGAAGGACCAGCCTTCGAATTCCATTCCGTTCTCGAGCCTCAGGACGGCTCTCTTCATTGTTGATTCCATTCAGTATCAGAGTATTCCGACGCGACCGAGGATAAGGTCAACGTTCTTCATATAGTAGTCAAGTGTAAAGCAGGAGTCAATCTCGCTGTCGCTGAGGACCGCCTTGATGGCAGGAGAGGCCTTGAGCAGGGCGTTGAATGATTCGTGATTCGACCAGGCCTGCATAGCCAGGGGCTGTACCGTGTCGTATGAACTCTCGCGGGAGTTGCCCTTGTCTATCATCGCGTTCATAACCCTTTGAGCAAATATCACTCCGTCAGTCTTATAGATGTTGGCGAGCATATTCTCGGGATATACGGTCAGGTGGTCGAGGATTCCTGTGAATCGCACCAGCATATAGTCGAGCAGGGCGGTGGCATCGGGAAGAATCAGGCGCTCAGTCGAGGAGTGTGAAATGTCCCTCTCGTGCCACAGGGCTACATTTTCGTTGAATGTCAGCATATATCCCCGCATCACCCTGGCGCATCCGCAGATATTCTCGCTGCTGATGGGATTGCGCTTGTGAGGCATAGCCGAGGATCCCTTCTGCCCCTTGGCGAAGAACTCCTCCGCCTCGCGGATTTCGGTACGTTGCAGGCTCCTGACCTCGGTAGCCATCTGCTCGAGGGTAGAGGCAATGAGCGAGAGGACCGACAGATAGAAGGCGTGACGGTCGCGCTGCAGGACCTGGGTGGATATTCGGGCGCTTTCGATGCCGAGTTTGCCGCAGACATAGTCCTGAATGAAGGGAGGAATGTTGGCAAAATTGCCCACTGCTCCGCTAATCTTTCCGGCTTCAACCCCGGCTGCAGCCATCTTGAAGCGCTCGAGGTTGCGACTCATCTCCTCGTACCATAGGGCCCATTTGAGGCCGAAACTGGTAATGTCGGCGTGGATGCCGTGGGTGCGACCTATGCAGGGGGTGTCCTTGAACTCAATGGCGCGTCTTTTCAGCACGGCGAGAAGATCCTCCAAGTCCTTGAGCAGTATTGCATTGGCCTGTTTGATGAGGTATCCGTTGGCAGTATCTACGACATCGGTAGAGGTAAGGC
Organism: Bacteroidales bacterium; assembly: GCA_029009115.1. Lineage (GTDB taxonomy): Bacteria > Bacteroidota > Bacteroidia > Bacteroidales > UBA932 > Cryptobacteroides. Next base: position 5,720 of record JAQXJU010000062.1, read on the forward strand.
CGAAGTGAACCCACTTCTTTTCTTCGCCGAGGCTCTCGGAGACGCATCTTGTGAAGGCTACCACGTCGTGGCGGGTCTGTTCTTCGATTTCCTTGATGCGGTTTATGTCGAAACGGGCATTTGCGGCAATCTTTGCCACATCTTCGCGCGGAATCCTGCCGAGCTCGCTCCAGGCCTCGTCGGCGAGGATTTCAACCTTGAGATAAGCGTTGAATTTGTTTTCTTCGGTCCAAACTGCCCTCATGGCGGGGCGGGAATATCTTTCAATCATTATCCAAGTGAATTGAGGTATTCTACAGTACGTCTTTCCATCTCGGCGGCATCGCGGTCGTCGCGAACGAAGGCCTCGCCGGTGATATGGTCATAAAGTTCTATGTATCTGTCTGTTATCCCGGCAACAACCTCCGCGGTCATTTCGGGAACAGTCTCGCCCTCACGGCCCTGGAATCCTCCGGCCATCAGCCACTCGCGAACGAATTCCTTCGAGAGCTGCTTCTGGCTTTCGCCCCTTGCGAGACGCTCCTCGTACCCTTGGGAGTAGAAGTAGCGCGAAGAGTCGGGGGTATGAATCTCGTCCATCAGGAAGATGCGTCCGTCCTTCTTGCCGAACTCGTACTTGGTATCGACGAGGATGAGCCCGCGCTTTGCTGCTATCTCAGTGCCCCGCTCAAAGAGTTTGTAGGTGTACTCTTCAAGGGCGGCATAATCCTCTGCTCCGACAATTCCCTGAGCGATAATGTCTTCGCGGGATATGTCCAGATCGTGTCCGGCCTCAGCCTTGGTGGTGGGAGTGATGATGGGGTGGGGGAGTTTCTGGTTTTCTACCATTCCGTCGGGTAGTGCGACTCCGCAGAGTTCCCTTTTGCCGGACTTGTACTCGCGCCAGGCGTGTCCGGCGAGATAGCCTCTGATTACCATTTCTACCTTGAATGGCTCGCACTTGTATCCAACTGTGACCGAAGGGTCGGGGGTTGCTATTTTCCAGTTGGGGAGAATGTCGGATGTCGCATCCAGAAAGCGGGCGGCTATTTGGTTGAGTATCTGCCCTTTGTACGGGATTCCTTCGGGGAGTATCACATCAAAGGCCGAAATTCTGTCGGTCACAACCATTGCCAGCCTGTCTCCAAGGTCATAGACATCTCTGACCTTTCCGACATAGACTCCCTTCATACCCGGGAGTGAGAAATGTGTTTCAGTAATTGCTTTCATATCTGGTGAGAATATAGTTTTGTGGGATAGTCTCTGTCGAAGCAGGCGAAGCAAAGACTCCTGCGGCCCGAGGCTCGCAGAAGGCCCTCCTGGGAGATGAACGCGAGTGAATCGGCCTCAATTGCCTGGCGTGCCTTCTCGAGGTCGCGGTCGGCGCAGAGAAGTTCGCTCCGCGACGAAATGTCAACCCCATAGAAGCAGGGTGAGGTAATCATTGGGCTTGTTATTCGCATATGAACTTCGGATGCTCCGGCCTTGCGGAGCATACGGACTATTTTCAGCGAGGTGGTTCCCCTGACTATGGAGTCATCAATTACAATCAGCCTCTTCCCACGGATGACCGAGCGGACGGGGGTGAGTTTCATCATAACCCCGAGGTCTCTCATACCCTGAGATGGCTGGATGAAGGTGCGGCGCGAATAGGCATTCTTCAGCAGTCCCATCTCCAGGGGCAGGCCGCTGGCTTCGGAGTAGCCCGTTGCTGCACTCATCCCCGAGTCGGGTACGCCTATTACCATATCTGCATCTACAGGACTCTCCTCGAAGAGAACCCTGCCGCTGTTCTTGCGGAAAGAATGGACATTAACCCCCTCGATATCGGAATCGGGTCGCGCGAAGTAGATGTACTCCATCGCGCACATCCTGCTGAGGGGCTTTTGAGTGGGGACCTGGCCGGATTCTTGGCCGGCAGGTTGGTTGGGGGAGATGCTGGGTTGGTCGGGCTGGTTGGGGTTGTCGGTATGGTCTGCCGGTGTGCCCTGGTTGGCAGGTTGGTCGGGGTTTTCGGTATGGTCTGCCGATGTGCCCTGGTTGGCAGGTTGGTTGGGGGAGATGGAGGCTGTCGGGGCAGAGAACATCCTGCGGCGGATTCCTTGGACACTGAACGTTACGATCTCTCCGGGCAGGACATCACAAATATCAGTAGCGCCTATCTTTACAAGGGCACAGGTCTCACTCGCTGCGGCCCAACCGGACCCAAGCCTGCCAATGGACAGGGGCCTGAAACCGTAGGGATCGCGGCACACGAACATCGCCTCACGGGTGAGCACCACCACAGAGGCTGCACCATCAAGCTGCATCATAGCATCGGAGATGGCCTCTTCCATTATAT
>JAQXJU010000063.1 GCA_029009115.1 Bacteroidales bacterium
CTCCGGGGCTTCCAAGGCTGGTTTTACTCCGGACGTGGCGGCAGATGCTGCGGGTTCTGGTTGAATGATTTGACCCAGGCGGTCCTTAAGGCCGGACAATTCTGCTTCAAGCTTGCACAGCGACTCACTGGTTGCTTGATATACCTTGGTATCGGGATTCTTCAGCCTCGAAAGGGATTCCCGTTTGGCGAGTATTCTTGATTCGAGTCTGGAAATCCGAGCCCGATAGAGGGCCATCTCCTTTTCGAGCACAGCACGCCTGCGGGCATCTGTCCTCGCGCTCACCTCCTCCCCCAGCAGTTTCCCCTGCGGGTAAGCTGCCTTATAAACTTCGCCGGGGGTACAGGCATAATACGAGGCTATCCAGTACCAGAGGCGCAACTCCCCAGGGGTTATGTCCGGAAGAGCAGTGTCCAGACGCCCTGCAGGCCTCACTTTTGAAGCATCCAGCCCGGGAGTCAGTTCTAAGGCTGTTACCACTCCTATATAATTGCGCCCCGAGAAAGAGACCTCAATCCTCTGCCCAATCCTGAGTTTTTGCTCCCCGGGGATACAATAACAAGGCTCCCACTCCAGGCGGAGTGGGAGTAGGACTCTTATGTATGCCCTGGGGGACATATGTTATTTGCCGTTTGCAGCAGCCTCGGCAGCCTTTACCATATCGGCGTTGGCAGATACATAAACCTCGACGCGGCGGTTCTGCGCACGGCCTTCGGGAGTGCCGTTATCTGCAACGGGCATAGAATATGACTTGCCTTCGACATTCATCCTGTTGTTCATACCATTCTGCTGGAGATACGCAGACACAGACTGGGCACGCTGCTTGGAGATTCTCTCATTTACAGCATCCGAGCCGGTGTTGTCGGTATGGCCCCAGATTGTGAGATCGGTATCGGGCATATCCTTCATACTTGTGGCGAACTTTGCCAGAGTGCTCTTGGCCTCGGCACTGAGGGCCGTAGAATTGGTACCGAAGAGAATGCCGCTGTCGAAGGTAACCTTGATTGCGGTAAGGCCGTTGGCATCGGTTATGGTTTCAATCTTTGCCCCTTCGAGTTTTGCGAGTTCCTCGGCCTTCTTGTCCATCTGGTTTCCGATGATGGCTCCGGTTCCGCCGCCTACGGCAGCACCCAGAGTAGCACCAATGGCGGCGCTACGGGCATCACCCCCGAAAAGAACAGCGAGTCCGGCACCGATTGCGGCACCTGCACCACCTCCGATAAGACCTCCCTTGGCTGAGTTTTTCATTGAAGAGCAGCCTGAAAGGACAATCAGACCGCAAAGAGCTACAGTAAGTATTTTTTTCATTTCAGTAAAATTGATTTAAACATACAAATATACCGAATAGGAAGGAGTAAAACAAAAAAAAGATGGCCTCGAAAGGTCATCTTCTTGGAGTAGTGGGTAGGAGAATCGAACTCCTATTGCGAGATTGAGAATCTCGAGTACTAACCGTTATACGAACCCACCGTTTGTCTTTTGGGACTGCAAAGATATGTAATTTTTCTGAACCTCCAAAAAAAAATATTAAATTTGCGGGGCATTTTTTTGCCACCCGAACTAAACTCAAATAATGTCACTCATCAAATCCATTTCAGGAATCCGCGGTACGATAGGCGGTCCTGCAGGCGCCGGCCTGACTCCGGTCGATATCGTCAAGTTTACCTATGCTTATTGCGTCAAGATGCGCGAAAGACTGCCTCATCCCGACGGCAGGCCGTACAAAGTGGTTGTCGGTCGCGACGGACGCCTCAGCGGCGAGATGGTGGAACAGCTGGTCTGCGGGACCCTCGTAGCCTGCGGGGTTGACGTAATAAAGGCCGGATATGCCAGCACTCCCACAACGGAGATGGCTGTTACCTTCTCGGGGGCCGACGGAGGAATCATCCTAACCGCATCGCACAACCCCCGCCAGTGGAATGCCCTCAAACTTCTGAATGAGAACGGAGAATTCCTCAATGACGAGCAGGGACGCGCCATTCTTGAATGTGCCGAGTCCGACGACTTCGACTTTGCCGACGTTGACTCCCTTGGCCACATCACCGAGCACGATTTTACCGAGGAGCACCTCGATGCAGTTCTCTCGCTCGAATATGTTGATGCCCAGGCTATTCGTTCTGCAGGATTCAAGGTTGTCCTCGACGCAGTCAATTCTGTCGGAGGAATCATTATGCCAAGGCTCCTGGAAAGGCTGGGAGTGGAATGCGTACAGCTCAACTGTGAGGTAAGCGGAGATTTCGCCCACAATCCCGAGCCCATCCCCGCCAACCTCAAAGACCTTTGCAATGCCGTGGTTGAGCACAAGGCTGACCTCGGAATCAGCGTCGATCCCGATGTTGACAGGCTTGCCCTCATCTGCGAGAACGGAGAGCCCTTCGTGGAAGAGAACACCCTCGTGAGCGTAGCCGACTACGTGCTCGAAAGGGCGGCCGCCGACGGAGTCGAGTGCCTCGATACCGTATCGAATCTTTCTTCAAGCCGCGGTCTCAGGGATGTCACCGAAAAGCACGGAGGCACTTACCGCGCTTCTGCAGTCGGAGAGGTGAACGTGACGACCCTGATGCACCAGAGCGGGGCCCTGATTGGAGGCGAAGGCAACGGAGGAGTCATCTACCCCGCCAGCCACTACGGCAGAGACGCTATGGTTGGAGTTGCACTGTTCTTGAGCAAACTCGCGAGGAGCAAGACTTCGGTCTCTGCTCTCAAGGCATCGCTCCCCCACTACTGCATTGTCAAGAATCGCATCGATCTCTCGGACAAAGCCTTGATAGACAAGATTCTGGATACGGTGAAGGACAGGTTCGCCCACGAAAAGGTCAACACCATCGACGGAGTGAAGATTGATTTCGAGGCCGAGCGCAAGTGGGTTCACCTGCGCCGTTCGAACACCGAGCCCATCATCCGAATATATGCCGAGGCTCCTTCAGAGGAAGAAGCCCAGGCTCTGGCCTGCCAGATAAAGAGCATCGCAGAGTCAATAATCAGTCGATAGACTATGTTCTCCTTCCGCACAACTCCCCTTGAGGACCAGATGGACAAAGGCCTGACCGAAGGACAGGTCGGATGCTTCTGCACCCAGAGCTGCTGGGATACCCTTCGCGGCCGATATATGCCCCAGCTTTTCAGGGAAAGGGGAAATCTTGCGAAGGTCTTCGGCCCCGGAACTACCGAACTCACCCCAGGGACCAGCCACATCGACTTCTCCCAGGACGAACTCGAAGGGCTTTCGGCCGTGGTGGTGGAGATTCAGGACGTGGGGAGCCGCTACTTCAACTACACGCGCGACGTGTGCCGCCTGATGCTCTTCCGCTCGAGGATGGCCCAGGGGCCTTCAATCTACATAGTCGATCATATCAATCCCGCCGGAAGATTCGTCGAAGGGAGTATGCCCCCTGTCGAGGCCGACCTTTGGACTCCCAAGGTGGCGCACCGGCACGGGCTTACTCTCGGAGAGCTCTGCTATCTGTACTACAATGAGATAGGGGCAAACTTCCCCCTGCACATCATCTCAGCCATGGCTACTGACTCCAACAAGATGCTGATGCCCTGGGCCATAGCCCCTGCTCCGGATATACCCGGAATGTTCACCAGCCTGATGTACAGCGGAGGAGCCCTGTGGAACAGCACGAGCGTGACCCCCGCCATAGGCACAACCCGCCCGTACGAGTACTTCGGAGCTCCGTTCATAATCAATGACGATGCCTCCGACCTGCCTGCCCCCGAGGGAGTCCTGATGCGGCCGTGCAACTTTACCCCCTCCGCCGGAAAGTACGAAAACAGCAAGTGCTACGGCTACCAGATACTCCTGAAGCCCGGAGCCGTGTACCATTCGCTGCTGCATACCCTTCAGCTGATGCGTTACCTGCACGAGAGATACCCTCAGTTCAGTTTCAATGAAGGATTCTTTCTGAAGCTGGGCGACCCTGTAATGGAGGAGTATCTCAAAGGCGGCATCAGCTTCGACATAGTTGAGGAGCACGTAAAGTCCGAGGAGCAGAAGTGGATACGCAAGGCCAAACGCTTCACTCTTTACGACGATGCCCCCATCAGAATGAAATAGGGGGCCTGGAATAGTCAAAAAAACGCAGATTCTTTTGGCAGAATAGCGGGAAATGCTTATATTTGCGCCCGTTTCAAACACTAGTGTATTATGAAGAAAGGAATCCATCCCGAAACCTACCGTCTTGTAGCTTTCAAGGATATGTCCAACGAGGATGTTTTCATCACCCGCTCCTGCGCAAACACAAGGGAGACCATCAACATCGAGGGTGTTGAATATCCGCTCGTGAAGCTTGAGATTTCCAACACATCTCATCCCTTCTACACCGGCAAGACCAAGATTGTCGATACCGCCGGACGCGTTGATATGTTCTACCAGAGATACAAGGCCAGAAAGAAGTAATCTTTCTGTTCAGACAGGTAAAGGAGACCGGCCCCAGGGGTCGGTCTCTTGTTTTTTCATTTGCCAGAAAACGGGCGAATTGCACAGGTCGTTTTCGTCATTATGGCCAATTTATTTTATATTTGTGAATTGAGATTAAAAACAATGAGAACAAGAGGAAAGGTATTGGCCATAGTATGCGCAGCAGTGGTTCTTGCGCTGGCTATCTTTGTCTATTTCCGTTTCTGTTTCGTATTCGGAAGCGGAGTCAAGGCAGGTGAATTGAATCAGTTTATGTACAAGGGATGGGTATGGAAGACCTACGAAGGCCGGCTCATCCAGTCAGGATTCCGTAGCGGCGCCAGTTCCCGGGGCAGCGGTATCCAGTCGAACGAGTTCAATTTCTCGGTTGTGGACAAGCAGGTGGCAGATTCGCTGATGCGCTGCTCAGGCAAAATGGTCGAACTGCACTACAAGGAGTACCGAGGAACTCTTCCCTGGAGGGGAATGCAAAGGCACATAGTTGATAAAATTCTGTCGGTCAAAGACATAGAAGCTCCGATAACGACAATCCCCATTACAGGAGAGTAACATCCGATGAGAACCGAAAGATTTCTGCTGCTTGCTCTCGGGGCCCTTGTCTGCGCTCAGATGAGTGCAGGGGCAGCCGGAGCTACAGTTCAAGGCCCCAGAGTTATCGCGACCAGCCCTGCAAGGGACGGACGGCTGCTTACCATAGAAGACCTCTTCAAGAAGGGGACCTACCCTTCAGGCGTTCCTTATATCTGGAATGAAAAAGGCGAATGCGTTGATACCCGCGAGGCTGCTGAAGCAAAGCCCGACCAGAAGGCAAAGCCCATAAGGGAGAGTTTCTTCTCCCACAACTCCTCGCTGTTCTACAGCAACGGATGCGACACTCTTGCCGTTGCCCTGTCGGAAGAGGACGGGATAGTATATGGTGAGAGTGTAAGCCGCAACGAATTCGGAATAAACGGAGGAATCTTCCCCTCACCTGATTCATCAAAGCTTGCATTCTACCGCAAGGACGAGCGACAGGTAACGAAGTTCCCCCTTCTGGACATAGGCACACGCACCGGTTCCCTCAGGGAGATTCGCTATCCTATGAACGGTATGCCCAGTGAGCATATCAGTCTCGGAATCTGGGACAAAGCCAGCGGCAGCACAGCCTGGGTACACTGCGAGGACTTTGACGACGAGCGCTATCTTACCGGCATCAGCTGGTCTCCCGACTCGAAGTACGTGTTCATACAGGTAGTGGACCGCCCGCAGCACCAGATGAACCTCAACCAGTACCGAAGCAGCGACGGAAGTTTTGTCAGAACAATTCTCAGCGAGTCAGACTCCGCCTGGGTAGAACCTCTTGACCCGATTTATTTCCTCAAGGGAAGCAATTCACAGTTCATCTACCGCACGAACAACCGCGACGGCTACCGCTCCCTTTATCTGTGCGACACCCTCGGAACCATACGCAGAATCACCACGGTGGATGCCGATGTCAGCTATGTCCGAAACGACGGACGCTGGGTGTACTACTGCTCGGCCGAGGTCTCCCCTGTCGAGAACCATCTCTTCAGGATTGAGCTCAGGCAGAAACGCAGCGGTAAGGTCTGCGACGTGAAGATAGGGCCCGCCCAGAGACTGACCTTCGAAAGAGGATGGCACAGAGTATCTTTCTCTCCCGACGGGAAGCAGTTCATAGACAGCTGGTCCGCCTTCGACCTGGGAGCAGCGGCAGCTCTTAGGAATTGCGACGGCTCGCTCGAGAGAGAACTCTACAGAACCGAAGACGGGCTTGAAGGCTTTGCCAAGTGCGAAGTCGAATTCGGAACAGTTCCTTCTGCTGACGGGCTCTATGAGAATTATTACCGTCTCTTCAAGCCCAGGGACTTTGACCCTTCGAAGAAATACCCCCTGATTGTATATGTTTACGGAGGCCCCCACTCGCAGATGGTGCAGGACCGCTGGCTCGGAGGAATAAGGATGTGGGAGATGCTGATGGCCCAGAAAGGCTATGTCGTGTATGTCCAGGACAACCGAGGCACCCAGAACCGGGGAGCGGCCTTCGAAAAGGCCATCAACCGCGCCTGCGGACAAGCCGAGATGGCCGACCAGATGGCGGGCATCCGCATGCTCTGCGAGAACAGCTGGATTGATACTTCCCGAATCGGAGTCCACGGGTGGAGCTACGGAGGCTTTATGACCATCTCGCTGATGACCACCTATCCCGAAGTATTCAAGGTTGGAGTTGCCGGAGGCCCGGTCATAGACTGGAAGTGGTACGAAGTAATGTACGGCGAGCGTTATATGGACAACCCTCAGACCAACCCCGAAGGGTTCTCCCTGACTTCACTCATCGCAAAAGCCGGCAATCTCAAGGGCAAACTCCTTATCTGTCAGGGAGCTATAGACCCCACCGTGGTTTGGGAGCACTCCCTCAGCTTTGCACAGCAGTGCATCGAGCTCGGCGTTCCTCTGGACTACTTCCCCTACCCCAAAAGCGAGCACAATGTGTTCGGGCCCTGGCGGAAGCATCTCTATAGCAAGATTACCAACTATTTTGAAGATTATCTGAAATGAACAGTCCCATCCTTTTCCTGGCAGCAATTATCCTTATGTCAGGAAGCCCCGCCTTCATCAGTTCAAGAGAAAGCAGTTCTGCTGACAGTTCCATTGCCGAGAGCAGTCCTGCAGCAAAAAGGCACAGGAGCCTTGACCTATCCCCCTTCGACTTCGGCTGGAAGAAGGCCCGCAGCGGTGAGGAACGCTTTGAGGTTCTGTACAAGACACACTGTGCAGCTGTTGCCAAAGGAGTTGACGTTGACTACAAGGGCATAGGCTATGCCGAGCTGGCAATTCCGCAGGATGCACGAAGCATACCCCTGACTAAGCACAACGACTTCAAGGGAGCTACCCTGAGAGTGGTATCGACCACCAAACCCTTCACCCTGTTCAGCCGCAGTGCCACTTTCAAGCCTGTGAACGTAAGCGGCAAACAGATCGACGATGCGGATTTCCGCGAGGTCGGCGAGCTGTCATCAGGGCTTTGGATTCTTGCGATTCAAGATGAAACCCCTTGGGTAAAACAGAGAGGGACCAGACCATACGGGGCCACAAGAAGAGATATCTGTCTTGTGCGTGACGGTCTTGGCTCCAATGGACCCTGCGCTCCCTACGACACCCCTGCAACAAAGGTGAAGGCCCTCTTCTGCCAGGCCAGCGACGAGGAGAAGACCTTCTGCAACCTCAACTTCGTAAGAGCCGAGGAGTCAAGCAAAATGGTGATGCTGATGAGCATCTCAGGGCAGAACAACTTCCATATCAGCAACGTCACCGTCAAGACGCCCCAGAACAGCGGCTGGAACGGCGACTATACCATTTCTATCAACTGGTGCACCAATATACTCTGCGAAGACATCTCATTCGACGGAACATACTCCTTGCGCGACAAGTACGGCTACGGAATCAGCTGCAACGGCGTATGGAACAGCGTATTCCGCCGTATTAGCTCGAACTGCGCCTGGGGAATATTCGGGAACAACAACACCCACGACTCGGTGCTCGAAGACAGCGAAGTGGAACGCTTCGACACCCACTGCTACGGACGCAATATCACGGTGAGGCGATGCACCCTCCTCGGAAGGGGTGTTCCGGTGGCTTCAATCTTCGGAACCATACTTGTAGAAGACTGCTATCTCGAAAAGTGCCATCCCTACACCTGCAGAGACGACTACTACACCTATGTTCCCTTCGAACTGGTCGTTAGGAACTGTGTGATGGCTCCTAAGTACAACCACGTCTTCAGGATGGGAAAGCTGAACGCGAAGATTCACGAGAGGCCCGAAAACGTTGCCAAAAACTGGCCCAACGTGCTGATAGAGAACCTTACGGTCAAGGTCCCGAGGGATGCCGACAAGATGATTCTCTTCCAGATTACCAACGGCAAGGATGAATACGGCAAACCCCTTGAGCATATGTCGTCGGTACGGATTGATGGGATGCGCTTCGAGTACGAAGAAGGCTGCAAGCCGGTTCCCCTGTATCTCTGCCGCTTCCCTGTCAAGACAAAGGGCTGCCTTAACATCGACATCCGCAATCTTGATCTTGTCGGAGATTCACTGTCTGGAGGGCCTGCCCCTGAGATAGTTGTCAACCTGCACGGCGAATCAGACAACTTCAACATCGATTATCCCCAAACAAAAGTATTATGAAAGTAGGAGACTCCATACCCGAGATTCTGGGAACAGACCAGAACGGCAGACTCATCAAGGCATCTGACTACCGCGGACGCAAGATTGTACTCTACTCATATCCCAAGGCCAACACAAGCGGATGCACCGCCGAGGCCTGCTCTCTTCAGGCTCACAAGGCTGAACTTGAAACAAGAGGGTACGAGATTATCGGAGTAAGCAAAGACAAGCAGGAAGCCCAGGCCAAATTCGCCCAGGCATACGGACTCGAATTCCCTCTGATTGCCGACACTTCGACTGAACTTCTGCAGGCTCTTGGATGCTGGGGCGAGAAGTTTGCCTGCGGTCACAAGACCATAGGAACCATTCGCACGACTTATCTCGTGAACGAGGAGGGTGTGATCGAAAGGATTCTCGGGCCAAAGGAAATCAAGACCAAGATTCACGCCGAGCAGATACTCTCATTGATATCCGACTGAGGCTACCCCGCCCGGTGACGGAACTGTTTCCCCTGCCCCCGGCACAAAGGTAAATCACTCAGAGTTCTCCTGCCTCGGTCCATTCTGCGGGCCAGGGGTTGTGGGTGATGCCGGCCATACTGACCATCTGGGCGTGGGTTTCTTTGAGTATCCTTTCGGTCTCGGCCTTGCGCGGCTTGCTTAAGTCGGGAAAAATAGGAGTCCCCACATTAAGAGTCACCAGAGGCTCATCCTTTGCCCAAAGACTATAGATTCCAGTCCTTTCTCTATACGAAATCACGCAGGGAATCACCGGCAGTCCATAGCGGTAAGCCATAGTGAAAGCCCCCTTCTTGAATGAACGGACAGGCTTGTAGAAGCGCCAGCTGGTCGCCTCGGGGAAGACGTGAATCCACTTCCCACGCTCGTGGTAAGCATCAAAAGCCTGGTTGAACGCCCTCATCCCCGAACGCGTCTCAGGCACGGGGACACCTCCGGCATAACGCATAAACCAAGCATCCTTGCCCCTCATATGGTCGGCGAGAATAGGAAAGAAAGTCTCGTGCATTCCCGTGGCTGTAAGCACACTCACAAGGTCCCAGCGATAAACGTGATTGCACACGGTTATGGCCCCGGAGCGGAACTGACGGCGGAAAGGCTTAAGATTTTCGCGCCCCTTGATTCGGAGCCCGTAACGCAGCCTGTTCATAGGAACGAGGAAGAGCCTCATTCCTATTCGGTTAATCAGATGCTGAATCTTGAACGAAAACGAATCGTCGAGGTAACTGTAATGCTCGTCAAGAGCCTCCACTTCCCTACCGTCGTAACGTACCTTCACGACACGGGATGCCGAATCGTCCACAGGATACTCAATATCGACTTCAGGAATATATTCGCCCGCGACAGTCTTCATCTGGGCGTATCGGATGTTGTCTGAACCTTTTCCCATATCTTATCAGTCTTTCAGGTAAATCTCCGACATAGGAATAAGCAGGGCGATGTCGATGAAAGCAATCATCGCAACGGCTCCGTATGCCCCTATTGTCAGAGCCATAGCCAGGGCATAGAGGAAAGAGAAAGCGTGAAGCAGAATTACAGCCTCGGCAAGAGGAATCCAGAACTTCCACCCGCTGATGCGCCATAGCAAAAGGGCAGCGACGCAGCAGAAAAGCGGAATGAAGAACATCAGATTCTCTCCCAGAGCGGCGAGCAGCACAGCCGAAAGGAGCGCATCCAAAACAAGAACTCCAAAGAGAAGCGTATTATCGCGATTCCCCTTGCGCCTCAGATAAACAAGCAGAGTAAGGGCAAACAGCAGAACTGTAAGCACTATCATAGCCGCATTGTCGAATTTGATACCGGCAATCACTCCGAAGAGTTTAAAGCGGGCTCCGGCAATCCGGGCACATACCCAGGCCGCCCCCTCGCCAAGAGCAAGAACCCCAATGGCGGATGCCAGCACAATTGAGGCAGCACCAAGTGAAGACCCGAGGCGTACGCTGCCGCGGCGAATCTCTATCACAAACAAGAGCACAAAGAGCAGAAGCAGCACGATATTTACAATGCGATACAGTTCAGGGCTCATATTGACTATACCCAACAGAGGGAAGGTAAAGTTGACCGTATCAGTATCCGAAACGAAATAACTGCGGTCGGAATACTCCTCTCCGCATACATATTCATGCGCCACCGGAAGAATCTGCGACCCGTAATGTTGCACGGTGGCAGCACTGACATTCGAGAAGTTGTCAAGGTCGGTATGATAGTGGTTGACATCGGCTACAGTCGAAAAGTTCATCCCCGGGATATGATCTTTGACAACGGTAAAGTCGGTAAAATTAGGCATCATATTATAGACTACCGTCGTAAGAGAATATGTGAAGGGATGGCGTGCGTTCTTTGAATAAAGGTCTAGAATCTTGCTGCTGCCAGGACTGGTCTCAAACAGAAGAGCCGGTCCCCAGGGGCCCCTGGCCTCGATATTCACAATCAGACCCACATTCTCGAAAACCTCCCTGTTGTTCTCCCAGATACCGTACATACCATCCATTCCGGCTTCTTCGGCATCGGTAAACAGAACCTTAACCCCCTGTTTCCAGGAGGCCCTGTCCTTGAGGAGGCAGTTGACGGTCTCGAGGGCCACTCCAAGTCCGTATCCGTCATCGGCAGCACCGTACGACCATACCGTATCTCTGCGGGGCATAGGCTGGGAGTACCTCGAATCGGCGTGGGCAACGAACATCAGGTAAGTTGCGCTGTCGGCCCCGGCCCCCAGAGGAGCAAACTCGGCAAGGACATCGGTGGCATCGAAGAGATACTCCACGTGCTTTCCCTTGGGACCAACTATCGAATCGTAGGTATAGAAAGCGACGCTGTCGGCCCCGAGCGAATGCAGCCGCGAGGCAAGGTAGGCCCTGACCTCGGCCCTTTCTTCGGGATGAGCCACGGAATGATGCTTGCGGGATATCACTTCGATATCCTGCAGGACTCTGGCGGCAGAAAAGCCCTCGGCGTCAAGAGCCTTGGGACGAGGTCTCGAAAAAAGTCCCCAGGCGACAAGTGCCGAGGCTACAACGGTGAATGCGAGAATTAAAGGTCTGATTTTCTTCATATAGTACACGTCTTAGGTAAAAGCTTACTCCAGGAAGAACATCTGCTCCATAGGGATGGACACCGGAGAATTGTCGGGATTGACATCCATAATGTCAGCCATATAGTCCCACCATTTCTGGACTATGGGCCTGTCACCGAGGTCCTGAGAACCGGCATCGCCCACAACTTCCTGATAGCCGAAAAGATAGCCTGTCTCCTCGTCGAGGAAGATGGAGTAGTTCGACACGCCCTGTTCCTTTAGTATGGCCTTCATCTCGGGCCAGAGGGCTGCGTGTCTTTTCTTATATTCTTCTTTAAAACCGGGCTTCAGATGCATTCTGAAAGCCATTCTTTTCTTATTTTCCATAATTGCTTGGTCTTGTTTTAGGTAAATTGAATACATCCTGAACCTGCTTCATAGCCTCTGAAGTCATTCCCTCGGGCTCGAAGCCCATATTGCGGGCCGACATATAAATCGAAGCAGCCTTGTTCAGGACATCTGTCTGGTCGAAGGCATCCATAATGTCCACCCCCACGGCAACTGTGCCGTGTTTCTCCCAGAGAACGACGTCGTACTGGCGTATCTTTTCGAGAGTCGCTTCGGCAAGCTCAATGGACGAAGGCATAGCGTAAGGCACCACACCAATGCCCAGAGGAGCAAAGGCAAGAGTCTCGGGAATCATAGACCAAAGGGTTCGCGTGAGCCTTTGCTCGTTGAGCCATTCGCGAGAGTGCGACATAGCCACCAGTTCAATGGGATGGGTATGCAGCGAGGCCTTGTAGTTGCTTCCGCTCCCTACAAGGTAATTGTGCAGAGCCAGGTGCGAAGGCAATTCGGAGGTAGGCATCACCGCAGGAGAACTGACAATCTCGTAGCTCGAGCAGTCGGAGCAGATGCGTATGATGGAGCCGTTGGACATAGGATCCCGTGCGAGGTCTCTCATCCTCTTGCCCGTACCCTTTGCATAGAAGAAGCAGCCCTTCAGATGAGGCAGCGTAAGGCCAATACTGAAAGGGCCTGCTATTGCAGGGACAGCCTTATCTTCGGGATCAAGGCTGTCGGTGATGTTGACAGTGATATTTCCGCCGTTGCGTTCGGCCCAGCCTTTCTGCCATAAGTAGAGCGCAACTTCTGCAGTCTGTTCGATTTCTTTCAACATACGCTTGCAAAGATATAAAAATTCGCCAGCCCGCAGGCCAAAAGGCCGCAAAATTGAAAGCCTGTCAGTTGCAGGCCGGCTTCAGTTCAGATGAGTTCAGGGAGGAAAGTGCTGAAAACCAGCACAAGTATTCCAGCTACGAGCACCGCTATAGTCTTGGAAGATACACCCTTCCACTCCTTGAGTATAATCCCCCAGACATTTGAGAAGGTCACGTTCAGGGCCATCAGTATGCACCAGGAGAAGGTCACGAGCACCGGGGCCTCTGTAAGGAAGCCCTTTCCGAGGCTGAGCCCGAAGAACTGGCAGTACCACAGGAGTCCTGCGAGTGCGCAGAATAGGATATTGGTCTTCCACAGGGCAGGGTCCTTGTAGTCTGAGAAAGTGCCGTTGCGGCGGTTCTGCACAAGACAGTACACCGCGTTAGTCAGGAATCCGCCCAGAGTAACCAGAAGGGTTGCGGGGAGGCTCTTGAAAAGCTCGGGAGTCTGCTCCCAGTAGAGTCCGGCCCCGAAACTCAGGCCTATGTTGAAGCAGGCGCTCATCAGTCCGCAGAGCAGAGCCACGACTATGCCCTTGCCGAAGTTGAAGTCCTTGACTGCCTTCTTCTTCTCCTCATCGGGCAGGGCGGCAGCCTTCATTCCGCCGGCAATTCCTATGATGGCTATACCCACAAGAGTCACGACCACCCCTATAACAACCGACGAACTCAGGTCGTGCGAGTGCCCGGTGAGGACAGGTCCGAGTATTGCCCCGAGCCCGCTGCATGTTCCAAGGGCTATGCTCTGCCCGAGAGCCACTCCCAGATACCTCATACTAAGCCCGAAGGTCAGACCTCCGACTCCCCAGAGCACGCCGAAGAGCACGGTCATAAGCGAATCCCCCGGCCTGGATGCATACAAAACCAGCAGGCTCTCGCCCGACGGCACGGCCAGAAGCGCGCCCAGCAGAGGGAAGAGAATCCAGGCGAAGAGCCCCTGAATGAGCCAGTAACTCTCCCAGCTCCAGCGTTTTATCTTATTGATGGGCACATAGCAGCTGCTCTGCGCGAACGCCCCGAGAGCAATAATCAGAAGTCCGATTACGATTTTCATATCCGGGCTTATCGTTTGGATGTGACTTCGGCGGCGTAACGGTCGATTTCGGCCATATAATCGCTGCCGGCAGGGACATTGTTACGTACGCAGAACTCGTCGTAAACGGCTCCCCAGGGCATAGTCTTGGCCTCTTCGAGGTAGGTGAGGACCTTGTAGGTCTCGCCCTCGAGTTCCCATTTGCGGATGAGGCTTACAGGCTCGAGAAGGGCCCTGAGCATACATTTCTGCGCAGCCCTCGAACCAATGACATATGCACCTGTCCTGTTGATGGCTCCATCGAAGTAATCGAGTCCGTAGTGAACCCTGTCCATTGCACCTGCGCGGACAATCTCGGCGAAGAGTTCGAGGGTAGGATCGTCCATAAGGGTGACGTGGTCGGAATCCCAGCGCACCGGGCGGCTTACGTGAAGCATAAGTTCGGGAACGAACTGCAGGACGGCAGAAACCTTGTCGGCGGGTGATTCGGTGGGATGATAGTGCCCCGTATCGATGGTAAGAATCTTGCCGTTGCGCGCTGCATAGGCTGTATAGAAGTCGTGCGAACCCACGGTAAAACTCTCAAGTCCTATTCCGAAGACCTTGCCCTCTATGCAGTCCTTCATATTCTCCTTCTTTTCGGCAAAAATCTTGTCGAGCGAGTCGCGCAGGTTCTCCCTGTACATCATATGATTGACCGACAGGTCTTTGCAGCCGTCGTGAACCCATACGTTCATAATGCAGGGGTCGCCCTGGGCCTTACCCATAGCGTCGGCGATGTCGCGGCAGCGTCTGGTGTGCTCAATCCAGAACTCCCTGATGGCAGGGTCGGGGCTTGAAAGCGAAAGATTGCCGCTCTTGGGATGCGAGAACGAAGTGGAGTTGAAGTCCAAAGGGGTACCGGTCTGCTTCGACCAGTCAATCCAGCCCTGGAAATGCTCTACGCCCACCTCGTCGCGATCGACCTTCTTGCCTGCGAACTCTCCGTAAATCTCGTGAAGATTCAGCCTGTGACTGCCGGGAATGAGGCTCTTGGCCTTGAGTATGTCCTGGCGAAGTTCATCGACGTTGCGAGCCTTTCCGGGATAGTTGCCCGTGGCCTGAATGCCTCCGGTAAGGTCGCCCGCGCTCTCGAATCCGGCCACGTCGTCAGCCTGCCAGCAATGCATACTCAGATGGAAGTCCTGCAACTGGGCAAGGACCTTCTCGGTGTCGATTCCAAGGGCGGCGTAGCGCTCCTTTGCCAGGTCATAAGCCTGGTGTACTTTCTGTTCATTCATAGTTATAGACTTTAGTGTTGATAGATTTCAGAATGTCCTGCCGGCTGAGCCCGGCCTGAACCATTACATTGCCGAGAGCAGTGCCTTCGGCAGGCCCTGCGACTACCCTCACCCGGCAGGCATTGGCGGTAAGCTGGTTAAGGTAGTCGTTCTGCGAGCCTCCTCCAACTATGTGAAGGGTATCTATGGGGAAGGGAGCAAGCGAGCGCAGCTTCTGGAATACCTCGGCATAACGCGCTGCAAGCGAATCATATATAAGTCTGAAAAGAGATGCGTCGTTCTCCACTGCTGAGAATCCCCTTTCTGCAAGAGAGGAGTTGATAGCGGCCACCATATCTGTAGGAGAAGCAAAAGCAGGGTCGTCGGGATTGATGAGATGCTCCGGCGTGGGTGCCGAGGCCGCCATTCGTGCAATATCAGGGAAGGAGTAGTCGCGTCCCTCGGAGCGGATACGGGCAAGGCACTGCTCCAGTATCCACATTCCAGTGATGTTTTTGAGGAGCCGCGTGGTGCCCCCCACTCCCCCTTCGTTCGTAAAGTTGAGTTCGTACATCTCGGGGGTGATGAACGGCTGGCTCGTCTCTATTCCCATCAGCGACCAGGTTCCGGAGGAAAGATACGCAAAGTGCGAATCCGCGGCAGGAACGGCAGCTACGACCGAAGCAGTATCGTGCCCGGCAACTGCAAGCACCGGCACTGCTCCTAGCCCGGTACGATGTTGGATTTCAGGAGTCAGGGTGCCGACCCTGTGTCCGGGATACACGATTTCGGGGAAGAGTCCCTCCCCCACCCGGCATACTTCCAGAACAGCGGGGTCGAGCTTCCGGGTCCTCGGGTCCATCAGGGCGGAAGTCGAAAGGATGGTGTACTCGCAGACCATTTCCCCGGTCAGAAGATACGACAGAGCATCCGGCATAAAGAGCAGTTTCGAGGCATCGGCGAGTTCTCCCGAACGGCTCTGGGCATAAAGCTGGAAAACAGTGTTGAAGTTCATTATCTGTATGCCCGTCCTTGAATAGAGTTCTTCGCGGGGCATTTCGGAAAGGAAGTGCTTCTGGGCCTCATAGGAATAAGGGTCGCGGTATGAGCGGGGAGGACCGCAGAGAGTGCCGTCCGCGCGTACGCCCACAAAGTCCACCCCCCAGGTGTCGATGCCTATCGATTCAACTTGAATTCCCCTGGCAGCAACCTCGGCAAGGCCTTTGAGGATATTCTCGAAGATATCATTGATATCCCAGTAATACCGGTCTTCTTCCTGAACCAAAGGCGTCGGAAAACGGTGCAGGGTGTCCATAGAAACCCTGCCTTCGCAATCGAGCGAGGCAAGCACGACCCTACCGCTGGTCGCGCCCAAATCAACAGCAATGTAGTATTTCATAGAATTTTGACATTGGCAATTTCGCAAATATATGTTGTATTAAAAGAATTTAAGTGATATATTTGACACATAATTTTGAAATACTGACACAATGCAGTTGTTACATCACAAGTATCTTGTCGCAAGCCCCGAAGACCGGAACTGGGGGCTTATTGTGAGTTGTGTCGGGACACAGGCCATAGCTCCCGGGGAGCAGTATCCCCCGGCAGGCCATCCCTCGAGCCACCTTTTCAATCCCCAGAGGGGGCGGGTCCTGGATGAATACCAACTTGTTTACATCACCCAAGGCAGGGGGATGTTCCGCACCGAATCCGGCGATGAGTTCGAAATCAACGAGGGCGATATGTTCCTGCTCTTCCCCGGCAAGTGGCATAGCTACTCTCCTCTGGCCGAAACCGGTTGGACCGAGTACTGGATTGGCTTCAACGGAGGAATTGCCTCGCAGTGGCAGGCCCAGGGCTTCATCTCAAGCGACCGGCAGCTGAACCACGTAGGCATAAGGGGCGACATCATCGAGCTCTTCCGCGAGGCTATGACTGTTGCCGACAGGCAGGAATCGGGCTACCAGCAGATGCTCTGCGGAATTGCCTGCCACATCATTTCGGCCTGCCTGTATTACGAGAAGAACATCGCCTACCGCGAAGACAAGGTCCTTGAGATAATAGGCAGTGCAAGGGCTTTCATAAGCAAAAATGTAAACACCGTCACTCCCAAGTCAGTGGCCGACAAGGTGAACGTAGGCTATTCCAAGATGCGCAAGCTTTTCAAGACCTACACCGGTCTGAGCCTGGGCCAGTACATACTTCAGGTGCGCACAAACAAGGCCAAGAACCTGCTCTGCGAGACAAGTATGAGCATAGCCGAGATTGCTTCGGAACTCGGCTACGACAACGAGGAGTACTTCAGCACCTCATTCAAAAGAATAACCGGTGAGAAGCCCACCGGTTATCGAAAGAAGATGACCAAAACAATTTAGTCTATTCAAGCACTATCTTGTCCTTGAGCTGAAAACGTGCGTCGGACGAAGGCCCCACCATAATCTCGAACTCACCGGGCTCTACAACGTAACGCAGGTCGGAGCCGTAGAAACCAAGTTCGCAGGTATTCAGGGGGATGCTCACCTGGATAGTTTCACCTGCCTTTACCGACACCTGGCGGAAGCCTTTAAGTTCCATAACAGGGCGGGTTATCGAAGCCACAAGGTCACGGACATAAAGCTGGACAGTCTCGGTACGGTCGTACTGAGAAGGATTGCTCAGGCTTACGCTTACGCTTAAAGTTTCGCCCTCCTTGAGTCTGCGCGAAGAAAGCCTGAGGTCGGAATACTTCAGCTCGCCATAGCTCAGGCCGTATCCGAAGGGATACAGAGGAGCATTCACCACATCGATATAAGAACTCTTGTATTTGCGGTAAGGGGCAAAGTCGCCTTCGGGCCTTCCGGTATTCTTGTGATTATAGTATATAGGTATCTGACCGACATTCCTGGGGACGGTCACGGTCAGGCGCCCCGAAGGATTCACATCGCCGCTCAGCACGTCGGCAATCGCATTTCCGGCCTTTGAGCCGAGATGCCAGGCGCATACTATTGCGGGGACATTCTCGTCTTCCCAGTCCAGAATCAGCGGACGACCGGCCATAGTCACGAGCACTACGGGCTTTCCGAGCTTGCAGAGCTCTTTCAGGAGGGTCCTCTGAGGCTCGGGGAGGTGGATATCGGTACGCGAAGAGCCCTCTCCGCTCATCAGTGCAGTCTCGCCGAGAGCAGCCACGACAACATCGCTCTTGCGAGCGAGCCTGAGGGCCTCTTTCAGAAGGACTGCATCGTCCTTGTCCCAGCCGCGCTCCTGGTCGGAGTGGTAAGACACGGCCTTTTCGAGGGTGCGGTCGCAAAGGATGTGACAGCCGCGTGCAAAGCCGACGTTCTTTTCGCCAAAGCGTTCGCGCATACCCTCGAGAAGGGTAACAGGAAGGTGCTTCGAAGGCATTACGTTCCAGCAGCCCAGCATTTCCTTGGGGAGGTCGGCAAGGGGGCCTATTACGGCTATCTTCGAGCCTTCCTTAAGGGGCAGCAGCTTGTTGTCGTTCTTCAGAAGAACTATGCTGCGGGCTGCAATCTCGCGGGCAGCCTTCATATTCTCCTCACTTCCGTTCAGGGCAGCTTCGTCGCTGCGGCAGAACTTATAGGGGTCTTCGAAGAGTCCGAGGGCAAGTTTAAGTTCGAGCACACGGCGGCAGGAGCGGTCAACCACCGACTCGGGGACCCTGCCGTCGCGGACGGCCCCTGCAAGGAACTTCGAGAATCCCTCGGAGACCATCTCCATATCGGTACCGGCAAGCGCCGCCTTGATGGAGGCTTCCTCAAGGTCGCGGGCAACTCCGTGCTGGATGCATTCGGCAATCGCAGCATAGTCGGTGACAAGCATTCCCTCGAAGTTCATCCTGGAGCGAAGCAGGGTGTCGAGCATATACGGATGCAGGGCCAGGGGAATTCCTTCGAACTCGTTGAAAGAAGACATTGCAGTGAGAGCCCCGGCATCAATGGCAGCCTGATAGGGCTTGAGATACTCGTTGAACATCTGTTGACGGCTCATATCCACGGTGTAGTAGTCGCGTCCGGCCTGGGGAGCTCCATATAGGGCGAAATGCTTGACACAGGCTGCGATGTCGGTATTGCGGTCGAGCCTGCCCTGGAATCCGCGCACCTGCGCCGCTGCTACCTCGCCGCCAAGAAAGGGATCTTCTCCGGCACCCTCGGCAATTCGGCCCCAGCGGGCATCGCGGGCTATGTCGCACATAGGAGTAAAGGTCCAGCCTATGCCTTCGCGGCTGGCTTCGGCTCCGGCAATCGAACTGGCCTTTTCGATATCCTTCATATTCCAGGACGAAGCCATTGCAAGAGGCACGGGGAAACAGGTCTCGTAGCCGTGGATAACATCTAGCCCGAATATGAGAGGAATACCGAGGCGGCTTTCCTCTACGGCGACCTTCTGCAGATTGGCAACCTCGGGGCCGCGCATATTCAGTACGCTTCCGACTATCCCCCGGCGAACCTTTTCCACAAGGTTCTTGTTGGCGGCAATTCCCGTCAGTTTGGGGCCGACCAGCTGGTTCATCTGGCCGATTTTTTCTTCGAGGGTCATACGCGACATCAGGGCATCGATGTCGCCAGATGTCTTTACTGAAGGCCCGCAAAGGGCAGCAGGGCTGATGATGCTCAGCGCTGCAAGGGTAATTATGAGTCTTTTCATCACGATAA
>JAQXJU010000064.1 GCA_029009115.1 Bacteroidales bacterium
AATCTTGTGGATGCATTTGTCCATCTCCCAGATGCCGCCGCTGATGAACAAATCAATCTTACGCATTCCCGGTCTATATGGAATCGTCTGCACGTATTCATAGATAAAGTCTGATTCGCTATTGCCGAGCAGCGTATCGAGATGAACCCCAGAACTCAGGAGAGGGCTCTTGACATACTGGCGGAACTTCTTGGCTCTCAGACTTTTCCTTCTTTCGTTCATCCATTTGCCAAGATGGTCCGTGTAGTGCTCGAGAGCTTCAGGACCGCTGACACCGAAGGCACTCTGGAGTTGAGAATCGCTCACGAAAGAACTGTCGTTTCGAAAAGCATAGACTTCGGGCAAATGGCGTTTCAAGAATATTTCGAGTTCCCTCTTGCGTATGAAAGCAGTGGTGTCATTGATGATTTTCGAAACAAAACGTTCGTATTGCTGATAGCCTCTCAACTGGGCCTTTCGATATGCCGGTCCGGTGATGACGGCACGATCGAGGGCAAGGCTGTCCGAGTTGATTGCAAGAGTCGGGGTCAGGCGAATCTGCCAGGCATTGTCGAGCATTCCGGCAGGAATACGAATCTGGAAAGATAGAGTCACAAGACCCTGTCGCTCAGCTACATTTGAGAAGCGGGCACTAACGGAGGCGGCATCAATGACATCAGTCGCAACCATTTCGCCATCAACATCCCGGACAGCCTTCATAATAAAGATTTCATTTCCCCCATCGTCTTGAAAACTAAGAGTATCCCTCTCAACGGAAAAGTTTGACCTTACTGATGCCGGCGGATGCTTATGGGTGGCATTGAGTTCCGGCAGCAGGGCGCCGGAGCGTAGAGTTGACAGTTTCTGCTGTGACGAGCAGGAGATGATGCAAAACGCAGAGAGCAAGGTCGCAAGGAAGGCTAGGTTCAGGCCGTTCGGCTGGAGAGTTCGGGTAGGTTTTACTCGGCTGGGCAGAACTCTCGGCTGGAGGGCTCGGGCTGGGTTTACCCGGAACGAACTATTCGGAGGAAGAGTTCGGGTAGGGTTTATCCGGCTGGGCAGAACTTTCGGCTGGAAGGCTATTTGCAAAGCGGGAATCAGGGGCGCAGACAGATGGCAGTGTTTTATCTTGCAACCCTGAGTCAAGAATATTCTATTCATCTTATGATGTAAGATTCAGATAAACAACTAATTACCCTAATAGTATTCGAGGCGAAGCAGTAGTATGTCGGTGAAGACAAGGGGGGGGCAGTGATAGATGGGCGGCGAATAGCGTGCCCTCGTGAAATTCACCTTCGGGGCGCACCCCCACCAGAAGGCCTTCAGAGGCCTATGGTCTGTGGAGGTGGAATGACTTTGTGTCCACCTCGGCGCCGCACCACCACTACAGGCACCTCAGAGGCACATTGCTTTTCAAGGTGAATTTCACCGAGAAGGGTGACCCCAGCCAGAAGCACCTCAGAGGCACATTGCCCTCAGAGGTGAATTTCACCGGGTGGGCGACTGGAGGTTCTGGATTAGCTATGAACAATCAGAGTTTGGCAATCTCTTCGACAGAGAACCCAGTACACTTGGCGATCGTCAGGACATCAACTCCTGCGGCCTTCAGTGCGGCCACTGTCGCAAGGAGTTTAGCCTTTCCCTCAGCGATCCCTGCCTCGCGGCCCTCGGCGATCCCCTCCTCCCGGCCTTGGGCTACACCTTCCAAGAGCCCCTTCTTGTAGCTTTCTTCAGCAGCGTATTCGATCGAGTTGTAGTAACTGAAGTCCATATCGA
This sequence comes from Bacteroidales bacterium, assembly GCA_029009115.1. Classification (GTDB taxonomy): domain Bacteria; phylum Bacteroidota; class Bacteroidia; order Bacteroidales; family UBA932; genus Cryptobacteroides. The sequence continues at coordinate 1,756 of JAQXJU010000064.1, forward strand.
TAGAGTGTTTGTACTGTTCGTATTCTTCGGGACGCAAGTTACAGATTTTTGCAATCTCAAACAAATGGTCAAACTCCTTCTCTGTGAAGACACCGGGCTGCTCCGAAAGCTGCTGGATATTCTTGAACAGATACATCCATTTGTCGTAAGGGGTCTCAATTTCGGATTCCGACTTGTTGAAGCGAGCAATCTCGAGGAAGATTATTTGAAGTTTGTCCATCAGCAGTTCCCCGGACTTGTCCTCTCGAAGGCTGTACGAGGAATGGTACCGTTCTTCGGGCCAGTCTTTGTTGTGCTCGAGCTGGAAGTTCAGCACTCCGATGAGTTTTACAGACTTCAGGCAATAGTTCCAGCGCTGGGCTGCGAGACCCGATTCGGGCTGCTTTGCAAGTCGGCCCTGCTCCATAATGGGATACGACAGATAGTAGAGGGCTCTGTCGCTGAAGTATCGCTCCCGCCCGAGTTGCATCTCGACGATGTATTCCTCGCCCTTGTCCGTCCTGACGAACACATCGAACGTTACTCTTTTGTCGTCCTTGGAAGGGCCGAAGTGCTCGACATTCCTGAAGGTTACATCGCAGATGTCCTTGTCTTCGAGGATGTCTTTGAGGAATTTGATGAGGATGTCCTTATTGTCTTCACTGCCGAAGATGCGCTTGAACATAAAATCGGTCGTTATCCGACCGTAAACCGAATCAGTCGCCATAAATCAAAAATGTTTATGACGACAAAAGTATAATCAAAACTCCCGAATAACGAAGGATTGCTGTGGTCTAATGAAGATTTACTTGTTTCTTTAAAATCAGGGGCGAATGGCAGATTCTAGGGGTAAACCCTGTCCTGCTAAAAAAGATGAATCTTTGCAAGATTGATACATTTTGTCAGCGGTTATCCTTCTTCAAGTTCGGGCTTTGGGCGGGGCTAATTGCGCGGGGATGTCAATGCAGAGAGAGTAGCCAGGATGAGATGAAGTCTATCCTCTTCTCAAGAAGGGGGCAGGCAAGGGCGGAGGGACGGTCTTCGGGCTTGTTGGTCAGCATAGTGATTCCGGATGTGAAAACAACACATCTGAGCCCGTGCTCAAGAAAAATCCTGTGGTCGCCGGTTCTGTTGTAAAAGAGTCTGGTAAAGTCGCGGCTCCCGTAATAATCGTAGGTCAGATGCAGGCCGAAAGCCTTGTTGGCACTTTCGAGAGAGCGGGAATAGTAGGCTCCGCCAAGTGCAATGAGGTATTCTTTGTTGTATTTGACAACAGGAGACAATGAACTGCCTATAATGTCAAGGTTCACAACGAGGGATATCTGCGATGCACGAACGGGGAAACCAGTCATAGGGTCGGTAAGTTTGCCACTGGAAACTGCATCCCACAGAGCCTGGGATCCGCTACAGTTGTGTCTGTGTCCGTCCAGGGCAACGAAGACCACATTCCTGGGGCGGACAGGGGCGGCGGCAAGCCGCCCGGCGATGCCCAGCATCGCCGCAACGCCCGAGGCGTTGCTGTCCGCCCCCGGATACATACTTCCATTTATGGTCCCCATCCCGTCGAGCGATGCCATCACGACAATATAGTTTCTGGAACCTGTCTTTTCCGAAGCAGGCAGGAATGCAGCGAGATTATGCCCTATTACCCCGTCAGAAAGCGGAAAAGAAAGCGCCTCGGGGGCACTCAAGCCATCAATGGCCGACATCCTCCTGCAAACATAGCCAAAAGCCTCACCATAACCCTTTGTACCAGACCTCCGGCCTTCACATATGACGCTCGCAAGAAACTCAACGTCAGAGCCGCACTGATGCTTTTCAAGACCGCTGATTTCCTTGGGCAGAGACGCCTGCACATCAGGAAACGACACCCTGACCAGGGCCGGCGGAGACTGCAAACGGCCATCAGTGCCTTCAACCGTGGAGGCGAGAGACTTCAAACGACCATCAGTGCCTTCGACCGTGGAGGCGGCGGGAGCCTGCAAACGGCCATAAACTATGCCCGCAGAAAGCAGTGTCCCGTTAAGAATCAGACACAGCGACAAAAGAAGAAAATTGCTCAAGTATTTCAATTCGGGCACAATTAATGTTATCTTTGCAAGACGCGAAAGGCAAAATTACTACTTTTTTCAACACTTTCCCACATTCAGGGAGATGAACCGGAAACTGTTATCGATATCAGCACTGCTGTTTGCCACAGCAATCACAAGCCTTGCCCAGTGGGACAGGGATGTATTTATGATGCGTGGCCGCCAGGCTCTCTTCGACGGCAAGTATTCCCAGGCCATCGAAAACTTCAATGTCCTTTCGAGACTCGATTCAAGCGACCACCGCACCTTCTACTTCAGAGGCATAGCCAAATATGACCTCGGCGATATCCGCGGAGCCCAGAGGGATTTCAGCACCTCGGTTCGCCTCAACCCCCTCTTTACCGAAGGGTACAGGGTCAGGGCCCTGAGTTACATTCGCACGGGCGACTACAAGCAGGCCCTCGGCGACCTCCAGAGGGCAATCAGCCTCCGTCCAGGTATGAACAGCCTGTTCTTCACCCGGGGCCTCACATTCTACTTTGCAAAACGCCACGACGAAGCAATTGCAGACTTCGACTACTTTCTCATGAGGGAACCCCAGGAAGCCTCGGCATATGTTTACAGGGCCGACTGCAAACTTGCCCTGGGTGACACCCTGGCCGCCTTCTCAGACTATAACAAGGCCATAGAGACCGACCGTTTCTACCCCGAGGGCTATGTTCACAGAGGGGCCCTGTACAGCAGCACCGGCGAAAACGAGAAGGCACTCGAGGATATCAACAAGGCCATAAGTCTCGACCCGGCAAGCACCTACTATTATTTCCAGCGAGGACTCATCAATGCCGGACTGCACAGGTTCAAGGACGCCATAAGCGACCTCGGAGAGGTTCTCGAATCGGACCCCGGCAATGCCCTTACCCTATACAACCGCAGTCTGATGTATGCCCAGGTTCAGGAATTCGACAAGGCCCTGCAGGATATGGACAGGGTAATCAACGTCAATCCCCGCAACGTTCTGGCTTATTTCAACAGGGCGGGCTTCTTCCTTGAGATGGGGCGCTGGGAAGACGCCATCGACGACTACGACTCGGCCATTGAACTGTACCCCGACTTTGCCAAGGCGTATATGAACCGCTCCTATGCCAAGAGCAGGCTGGGGCGCAAGAAAGAGTCAAAGAAAGACTACGAGACCGCCCGCCAGAAAGTCAGGGAATATGAGGAGAAGAATGCTGCGGTTGCCGGAACCTATGCCGACACCACCCGCACGTACAGTTCATTCATAGCCTTCGACGCAGACTTCGCTCGCAAGGATTTCAACAACGAACTCCTCCAGCACAGAGACGTGGACATAAGACTCAAGCCTCTGTTCCGCTTCCAGATTTCCGGCGAGGAGCTCTCTCAGGAGAGCAACATACTCGCACAGGGCTATGACAATCCTCTGATAAACCGATTTGTGAGGGCCGTTCCACTGAGCATTACCCTCACGGACAAGGAAGCCACAGACAGCCCCAGGCTCGAAGGCAGCCTCGATTTTCTGCTCTCGGGCGACAGCAGTTCCGGAGCTGGAACGGCTTCTCCTGTCAGCCCTGCCCACGCAGCCTTCCTGCACGGAATCTACGAGGTACAGAACAAGCAGTACAGCCAGGCCCTGCAATGGTTCAACAAAGCGGTATCCCTCTCAGAGAGCAGTCCCGGGAAAGACCCCTACGAAGCGCTGTACAGGGCATTCTACCTGATGAACAGGTCTGTTCTGCGTTCTGAGATGACCGACATCATTGCCTCTATCGAGAGCAGTGCCGGAACCCTTGTGCTCGACGAGAGCGGCACTGCAAGGACCCAGGCCTCGCAGAACCGCACACGGGTGTTCGACCGTTCCGAGGCTATCTCCGACATGGAGCAGGCGGCTGCAATTCTACCCGATATCCCGCACATATGGTTCAACCTCGGCAACCTCTACTGCCTGTCGTCGCAGATGGTCAATGCCCTCAGGAACTACGACAAGGCCATAAGCCTGTATCCGGCAATGGCCGAAGCATATTTCAACAGAGGACTTGTGCTCGTGTATCTCAAAGACCAGGAGAAGGGCTGCATTGACCTTTCGAAAGCAGGTGAACTCGGAATCGAAGACGCATACAGCGTCATAGACAGATATTGCAGGAAGGACAAGCTATGAGCATAGTTTTCAAATCGCTTTCATCGGGCAGCTGCGGAAACTGCTACTTTCTTGCAAGCACGGATTCCCAAGGCCGCGTCCAGGCTGGAGTGGCAATCGACACGGGAGTCAGCGTCAGACGCCTCAAGGAGGAACTTCGCAGGCACGGCTATTCCCCCGACGACATCCACGCAGTTCTTCTGACCCACGACCATATGGACCACATCAGGTCTCTGGGCTCCTGGTGCAAGCGCCTCAGCAAGCCGGTATGGACGAGCGGGGTGCTGCATTCCTGCCTTGCGGGCCGGACCATATCGGGCGAGGATTTCATAGCCTGCTCAAGGGTCCTGGGCGAGGGCGACTGGAACGAGGTGGTCCCCGGACACGTGAAGGTCAGATATTTCGTAGTGCCCCATGACGCCACCCAGACCGTCGGCTATGCAATAGTCATTGACTCGTACCGCTTTGTGATAATGACAGACATAGGGTCAATGACCCCCGAGGCCCTATCCTGGGCATCGCACGCCCAGACTGTAGTGATAGAGTCGAACTACGACTACCAGATGCTCATCAACGGCAGTTATACCTACGAACTCAAGATGAGAATTCTCAAGGGCCACGGACACCTTCGCAACGAAGAATGTGCCGAGGCCATAAGGCACTTCTATCACGAGGGTCTGCGCAACATTTTCCTCTGTCACCTGAGTGAGAACAACAACACCCCCGAAAAAGCCTTTGCCAGTTCAGAGCAGGTACTGCGCGATATGGGAGTCACAGGCAAGGTGGCATTGAGGACTCTCCCCCGCCAGAGCGCTTCGCCCCTCTTCATTCTGTAATATGACAAAATTTTAGTATCTTTGCAAGTTGCACGATGCCCTCTTGCAGAGGAGCATCCCGGAAACTTTTTTGAATGAAACATTTCTGGAAGGTACTGAAGCGCTTTGCTTCACCTTACACCAAGTACTTGGGAGGTTCGCTTCTGCTGAACGTCCTGAGCGCGGTATTCAATATCTTCTCCTTCACGCTTATCATTCCCATACTCCAGATACTGTTCAATGTCAACGAAATGAGCTATGAGTTCATTGCCTGGGATACCGAAGGGATAAGCCTCAAGGATATTGCACTGAACAATCTCTACTGGTATGTTACTGAAGGAATGACCCAGTGGGGCCCCCAGAGGGTACTCCTTGTTCTGTGCCTCTTCCTGTCGGTGATGACGGCCATCAAGACAGCCTGCTATTTCGGTTCCAATGCCGTTCTCGTGCCTATGAGAACTGGCATTGTCAAGGATATGAGGATGATGATATACGACAAGATTCTCGCCCTTCCCTTAGGTTTCTTCTCTCAGGAGAGAAAGGGAGACATCATTGCCAGGATGTCAGGAGATGTGGCCGAGGTCGAGTATTCCATCACCAACGTCCTTGAAATGATTATCAAGAATCCTGTTCTGATTCTCTTCTATCTGGGGACTCTGATGATGATTTCTTGGCAGCTGACTTTGTTCGTGCTGGTCTTCGCCCCCGTGATGCTCTATCTTATGGGAGTGATAGGGCGCAAGCTCAAGGCGCGCTCACTCGAGGCCCAGAGCCTTTGGAGCGACGTGATGGCCCAGGTCGAGGAGACCCTCGGTGGCCTGAGGATAATCAAGGCCTTCCTTGCTGAAGGAAAGATGTCGGCACGCTTCGGCAAGGTAACTGCCGCAATGCGTTCCAAGATAACCAGGGTATCTGTACGTCAGGCTCTGGCCCATCCCGTGAGCGAATTCCTCGGGACCGTGATGATAGCTATAGTTCTCTGGTTCGGAGGGATGCTCATTCTCGGAGACAGGGCCGGAATCGATGCTCCTACCTTCATCTTCTATCTGGTGATACTCTACAGCGTCATCCAACCCATAAAGGAACTTGCCAAAGCAGCATACTGCATTCCCAAGGGGCTTGCATCGATGGAGAGAATAGACGTCATCCTTCAGGCACATAACGACATTGTCGAAAAGGCCGTCCCTTCAAGGCTTGAATCTTTCAACGACAAGATTGTCTTCGACCACGTCAGTTTCAGCTACGGAGACGGCAAGACTGTTCTCAAGGACATCTCATTTGAGATACCCAAGGGCAAGACCATAGCCATCGTAGGCGCCTCAGGTTCAGGGAAATCCACGCTTGTGGACCTCATTCCCCGCTTCTACGATGTCAGCTCCGGCTCAATCACCATTGATGGGGAGGATATCAGGAATCTGAAAATCAGCGACCTCCGCTCGATTATGGGCAATGTCAACCAAGACCCCATCCTCTTCAACGACACCATTTTCAACAACATAGCCTTCGGAGTGGAGAATGCTGACCGCGAGTCTGTAATAGAGGCTGCAAAAATTGCCAACGCCCACGACTTCATTATGGAGAAGGAAGAAGGCTACGACACCAACATCGGAGACAGGGGAATCAAGCTCTCCGGCGGACAGAGGCAGAGGATTTCTATCGCCAGGGCAATACTCAAGAACCCTCCCATACTCATTCTCGACGAGGCTACGGCCTCGCTCGACACCGAGTCGGAGAGGATAGTACAGGATGCCCTCGACTACCTGATGAGTAACCGGACTACAATCGCAATCGCCCACAGGCTTTCGACCATCAAGGGAGCAGACGAGATAATTGTGCTCGATGAGGGCAGAATAGTCGAGAGAGGCACCCACGATTCCCTCATAGAGCTGGGCGGTTTCTACAAGAAGCTGTACGATATGCAGTCGTTATAAAGCTATGGACAAGAAAAGGATAACACTGATAAGGATTTGTTTTGCAGCATACCTTGCCGCACTGGTCTATCTGTGTTTCCACAGCTTTTCCAGCCTGCCTGTTGTCAGGGCGGACTTCTTCGGCATTCCGACCGACAAACTGGTTCACTTTGTGATGTTTCTGCCCTTCCCCCTGCTGATGTTCCTCTCGATGAGAGTTGACACATCAAGCAAGGCAAGGACCTTTCTGTTCATAGCCCTGTCATTCATCCTGGGTTGTGCCACCGGTGCCGCAACCGAATTCATCCAGGGAATTACCCCTTCGAGGACGCCCGATATCAAGGATTTTTATGCCGACATCCTCGGATGCCTGGTCAGCGCCTCGATTAGTTGTCTGATATTCATTCGCAATGGCAAGAAAAGGAAGTAAATGCCTGCTGGCAGCCTTTCTCATTGCCATCCCAGTACTGGGCACGGCACAGGTCAGGAGCGAATTCAAGGAAGCCTCCGACTCGCTGGCCGTACTCCTCAAAGACAGGACAGGTGTACGCTCTTCGTTGTCACTCAACAAGATACTCAAGCGCAAAGGCAAACTTGACCTGTACTTCAGCCGAAGCCTTGCCGACTACCCCTGGCGCCCGGGCGATATCAGATGGTTCCGCGGTCAGGTAGAATCTCTCTTCCCCGAGGAATGGAGCAAATGGCAGCTCGGTGAGATTTTCACAGAACGCACTCCCCTGAGAGATCTGCAGGTCAGCCCAATCGGCAATGACGGCGCCCCTTCGCCCTATCTCTTCCCCGGGCGGGAAAGGAAGTCGGGACGACTTGTGCAGAGGGTCGGAGTGCCTGAATGCCCCCGCGGGCTTGACGGCAGACACATAGCCCTGTGGCAGAGCCACGGAATGTACTTCGATGACAACGCTTCGCTTTGGACCTGGCAGCGCCCCAAGATGTGGAGAACAGTGGAGGATATGTACACCCAGAGCTATGTGCTTCCATTTCTTATCCCAATGCTGGAAAGAGCCGGAGCCTGTGTGATGACTCCGCGCGAGAGGGATGTCCAAAGAGACGAGGCAGTAGCCGACAACGACGCCTCTTTCGACAACAGGAGCGAGGGATGCCGCCGCAAGGGTACTTACTCCGACCTCGGGCGCTGGGAAAGCATCCCCTCTGGCTTTGCCGACAGACAGCAGTTTTACCATCTCGGTGAGAATCCCTTCACGATGGGAACGGCCCGCAGGAGCCTCTGCACTTCGTCTTCCACCCCCGCAAGCACTGCGGTATGGAAGGCCGATTTCCCCCGAAGGGGCAGCTACGCAGTGTATGTCTCATACGTAACCCTGCCCGAGAGCAGCACTTGCGCCCGCTACAGGGTACAGCATCTCGGAGGGACAAGCGAATTCATAGTCAACCAGAAAATGGGAGGCGGAACCTGGATTTACCTCGGCACCTTCGAGTTTGAGGGTGAGGGTTCGGTAACTCTCGACAACTCAACCCCCAAAGGCAGGAGCCATTCCAAGGGAAGCGTAGTGACAGCCGATGCCGTGCGCTTCGGGGGCGGATTCGGCAAGGTTGTCCGCGGCCCCGAGGACACACCCGCCGAAGAATGGACCACATCCGGCTATCCCGCCTATGCCGAGGGGGCCCTTTATTCCGAGATCTGGTACGGGGCCGATCCGAAGGTCTATGCAGACTGGGAGACAGAATACGTACGCGACTATGCGTCCAGGGGAGCCTGGGTCAAATGGCTCAAAGATGACAAGGGAGTTCCCTTCGACCTCTCTCTGGCCTTCCACACCGACGCCGGAGTTACACCCGACGACAGGATCATAGGAACTCTCGGCATTTACACCCTTATGGCCTACGGCAGCAGCCGCTTCAGTGACGGAACCCACAGGATGGCCTGCAGGCTGCTTACAGACAGGGTTCAGAGCCAGATAGTCTCTGACCTTCGCCTGCTCTGGAATCCCGACTGGACCAGAAGGCCCAACTGGAACCGTTCCTATAGCGAATCCCGCACTACCGACGTACCGGCGGTCCTTCTGGAACTGCTCTCGCACCAGAACTTCGAAGATATGAAGTACGGGCTCGACCCCAGGTTCCGCTTCGATGTGTGCCGTTCCATTTACAAAGCCATACTCAAGACAGTTGCCGACCTTTACAACAGGCCTTACACGGTGGAACCTCTTCCGGTTCGTTCCTTCTCGGCCCTTCTGAGCCCCGAGGGGAAGTGCACCCTCAGCTGGCTGCCTTCCGAAGACCCTCTTGAGCCTACTGCAGCGCCAGAGAGCTATATCGTTTATACCCGCAAGGACTCGCTCGGATTCGACAACGGAGTACAGGTGCAGGGATGTTCCTTCAAACCTGAAATAGAAAAGGGGCATATCTACAGTTTCAGGGTCGAGGCTGTAAATGCCGGAGGCCGCAGTTTCCCTTCCGAAACCCTCGCAGTGGGCATTCCCGACACTCCCCAAGACAGCAGTGGGCCTGTTCTGGTCGTGAACAACTTCACCCGTATCTCCGGACCTACCTGGTTCGATACCCCCAGTTACGCGGGCTTCGACCCCGCTCTTGACGGAGGCGTTCCCTGCATAAGCGACATCAGCTTCATAGGCGAAGTGTATCAGGCCCGCCGTGAACTGGGCTGGGACGGTTCACTCAATCCCGGATTCGGAGCCTGCTCTGACGAATACGCAGGACTTCGGATAGCCGGGAACAGCTTCGACTTCGTATCCGAACACGGAAAGGCCCTGATGCAGCTCGGACATTCGTTCTGCTCGCAGAGCAGCGAGGCTTTCCGCGCAGATCCCGGTGTATGGAGCACCCTTGACCTCATCTGCGGCAAGCAGGTACGCACAGCGCTCGGAGGCAACTGCTACGAGGTATTCCCCGAATCACTCTGCTCCGCACTTAGGAAGGTCTCCGAGCAGGGCTGCAACCTCATCGTGTCGGGAGCGAACATCTGTACCGATGCCTGGGACAGGATATTCCCGCTTGAAGCTGACAGCCTTCGCAGGGAGCACGGCATCGAGCTCGTTCGCGAGGTCCTTGGGATAAAGCGCGTCAACGGATTCGGAGCGAGGGACGGCAGAGTGACACTGCTGGGCAATGCGCTCGAGCTCTGGCACAGCCCCTGCGAAGATCACTACTGCGTGGAAAGGTGCGACGCCATAGCCCCGGTAAGTGCCTCAAGATGCACAATCATAGCACAATATCCGCAGGACAGGACATCTGCGGGAATATTATACAATGGCGACGGTTACAAGGCGGCGAGCTTCGGATTTCCGCTCGAGGCCCTGCGGAACCCCGACGCAATGCGGGACGCGCTTGAAGTGTCGCTGAGTTATTTTGAAAACAACAACAATTGATTTGTTATGGAAAAGAATCTGATGGACAATCCCTTCTACGCGAAGGCAATGGAGTTTCTCCAGGACAATGACCTCTTCGATCTCGAAGCAGGCAAACACATCATTGACGGCGACAATCTCTGGCTCAACATCGTGGACAGCAAGCTCAAGACCACGCAGGAAGCCCGTCTTGAGGTTCACGACAAGTACATTGACATCCAGATCCCCCTCTCCTGCGAGGAGACCTTCGGCATCAAGCCCCGCTCGGAATGCACCCAGCCCGTCGGCGAGATGGACCCCGTGAAAGACATTCTCTTCTATGCCGACCCCGTCGAGGAGACAGTTACCGTGAAGGCCGGGGAAGTAATCACCTTCGAACCCGACACCGCCCACGCTCCCCTTATTGGAGAAGGCACGATTCACAAGGCCATCTTCAAGGTACGAGCCGAGTACTAACCAAGACTGCATACTGTGAACTCTAGCCTATACCTGAAAATGATTCGCGGAGGCGCAGCAAGGCTGGCTTCCAACAGACAAGCAATCAACGAGCTTAATGTTTTCCCTATTCCAGACGGAGATACGGGGGACAATATGTATATGACAATCGAGGACGGTTCCCACGCTGACGGGCAGACTCTCTCTGAGATGTCCAAAAGCGTTGCCCAGGGTATGCTCCTGGGGGCACGAGGGAATTCGGGAGTCATACTGTCCCGCATATTTGCCGGGCTCGCCAAGGGATTCGAAGGAATCGAGGTTGCATCGCAAAAGCAGATAGAGGATGCCTTCGAGGCAGCTGTCAAGGAAGCCTACAACGCTGTTCCCCAGCCTGTTGAGGGCACCATCCTTACGGTCTTGCGCGAGGGTGTCGAGGCTGCCTTAGGCTCCTCTGACATAGATGAATTCTTTGCAAGGCTCGTCAAGGGAATGGATATATCATTGCAGAACACCCCCGAACTGCTGGATGCCCTGAAGAAGGCGGGAGTAATCGACAGCGGCGGTGCAGGACTTCTGTGCATAACGGAAGGAATGAGGGATGCACTTCACTCCGATGTAATTCCTGAACTTCCCCAGGAGGGAGGTCCTGCGGCTCACAAGGTCGATTTCTCGTCCTTTACCGAAGACAGCGTTCTCGAGTTCGGCTACTGCACCGAGTTCCTTCTTCGCCTGCAGAGGTCGAAGGTGGACCTCGACAGTTTCGACGAGTCCGTCATAAAGGATTATCTGTCCGGGGCGGGCGATTCGCTCGTATTCTTCAGAGACGGGAGCATAATCAAGGTGCACGTCCATACAAAGACTCCAGGCGACATTCTCAGCCACTGCCAGAGGTGGGGTGAGTTCCTTACCATCAAGGTCGAGAATATGACCCTGCAGCATCACGAGAACAATATGGACCAGCGTTTCAAGAAGGCAGGCAAGCCCCTTGGAATAGTCAGCGTGGCCTCGGGCGAAGGTCTTGTAAGGACTCTTCGCGAGATGGGAGCCGATGAGATAATTGAGGGGGGACAGACTATGAACCCTCCCGTGGAGCGCTTCATCGAGGCCTTCGACCGAATAAATGCCGAAAGCATACTCGTCTTCCCCAACAACAGCAACATTCTTCTGACTGCCCGCCAGGCTGCCGCTCTGTATGACAAGGCCCGAATCGAGGTAATCTGCACAAGGAACCTTGCCGAAGGTTATTACGCAATGGCCAACATCGATACTTCCAAGACCGTGGAAGAGATTGTTTCCTCCCTTGATGAATGCCTTGAAGGAACTGCCACGGGACTGGTTTCAGTGGCTGTCCGCGACAACGAGGCAGGGCTGAAGGGTGATTGGCTGGGTATCTACGACAAGGACATTGTCTGCAGCCTGCCGTCCAAAAACGAGGCCTTGCTCAAACTGGCATCCGTTATGGGATGCTCTTCCCACGATGTTGCTGTCATCTTCCGCGGCGAAGGAGCCGGCTCGGACGAGGCAGAGGAACTGCTCGTCGCAATGAACCGGCAATATCCACGTACTGAAACCATTATTATTGAAGGCAATCAGCCTGTTTACGATTACATTCTACTGCTATGCTAAAACTCTTTACCGACACCGACACCGATACCACTCCCCAGATAGCTGCGGAGTACGGTTATTCTCTGATTTCGATGCCATACAGCATCGATGCCAGAACAGTCAACCCTTACGAGGATTTCGACAGCTTCGATTATCACAAGTTCTATGACACCCTGAGGTCGGGAGTAATCCCTACGACCAGTGCAATCTCGAAAGAGAGATACATCTCTTATTTCGAGCCTGATTTTGCCGCGGGGAACGACATACTCTACGTTCATTTCTCGCGCGCTATGTCCAACACTTTTGCGGCAATGGACCAGGCAGTTGCAGAACTCAGAGAGAAGTATCCCCAGGTACGCTTCGAAGAAATCGACACCAAGGGCATCTCGATTGCCAGCCTTGTAATCGTACGCGAGGTGGGAGATATGGTCAAAGCCGGAAAATCTCTGGACGAGATTCTCAGCTGGGCCGACAGGGAGGTTGACAAGTTCGCGACCTACTTCTTCGCCGACGACCTCAGGTTCTTCCGCCGCAGCGGGCGCGTAAGCGGACTCGCCGCAACAATGGGTTCTCTGATTGGACTCCGCCCCATCATCTATATGAGCCCCGAGGGCAAGATGGTCTCGCTCGGAACCGAGAAAGGACGCTTCAAGGCTATGTCGAGGCTGGCCGATGAGGTCGCAAGGCTCGGAGAGGACATCTCTGCCCATCACATCTGCATTGCCCATACCGATGCCGAGGATATGGCAAGGGAATTAGGGAAGATGATAGAAGAGAAATTCGGCAAGTTGAATATTGAATATGTAGTAGTCAACCCCACAGCCGGAAGCCATTGCGGCCCCGACACCATCGGAGTGAGCTTCCACGCCAAAAACCGCTGAGCTATGATTACGGTAAAAGAAGTCAGGACGCGCAGGGAGCAGAAGGAATTCATCAATTTTCCGCTCGACCTCTATCGGGGCAACCCCAACTTCACCCCGCCCCTGTATATGGACGAGAAGAAGATTTTCAGCAAGGATTTCGTTTATAACGACTGCTGCGACTTCATCTGCTTTAACGCCTACAGAGACGGACAGATGGCCGGACGCATCCAGGGCATAATCCAGAAAGCCTCGAACGAGAAGCGCGGCGAAAAAAGGGCCCGCTTTACACGCTACGATGCCATTGACGACCCCGAGGTTTCTGCCGCACTGTTCAAGGCCTTCGAAGACTGGGCAGTATCGGCAGGAATGGACACCGCCTGCGGTCCGCTGAGTTTTTCCGACCTTGAGAGGGAGGGGCTTCTGGTAGAAGGTTTCGACTACCCCGCAACCTTCGAGGAACTCTACAACTACCCTTACTATGCCACCCATATCGAGGCCAACGGCTATGAGAAGGAGGTTGACTGGAACAGTTCGCGCCTCTACGGTCCCGCAAGCCCCGAAGACATCACAGAACTCGAAAAACTTACCGAGTTCATCTTCAAGCGCTACAAACTGCACTACGGCGAGTCCAGAAGCGGTTCTGATTTTATCAGGCGCTACAAAGACGGCATCTTTGATCTTATTGACAAATCTTACGAAGGTCTCTACGGGACAGTTCCTTTTACCGAGAATATGAAGAAACTGATGATTGAGAACTTCCAGCTTGTCATCAGCAACAAATATGCAGCCTGCATACTCGACGAAAACGACAGGATGGTGTGCTTCGGTCTGGCTATCCCCTCGCTCAGAAGGGCTCTGTCGCTGACTCGCGGAAAGCTGACTTCCAAGGTTCTGTTTAGGCTCCTTGGCTGCCTTCGCAAGCCTGACGTTCTGGACCTCTGCCTTGTGGGTGTAGATCCTGAATACCTCAACAGGGGCATTTCCGCAGCCCTTTCGCTCGCGGTGATGCGTATGCTTCAGGACAACCCCGACATCAAGTACGCCGAGACCAACCTGAATCTGCTTGACAACTTCCCCATCCAGAACCAGTGGAAGCGTTTCCAGAGGGAGATTCACAAGATTTACAGGTCTTACTGCAAGAAACTCGTATGATAAAGATAATTGTAGATTGTTTTGGAGGAGACCACTGCCCCCAGGCCCCTGTAGAAGGGGCAGTCAAGGCTCTGGCCTCCTTTCCTGACCTTTATGTAATCCTTACCGGAGATGAAGAGATACTCCGCGGCGAACTTCAGGGCAAGAGCTATGACAGCTCACGCCTCGAGATAGTCCACGCCCCCCAGGTCATCTCCTGCAACGAAAAGCCCACTGACGTGATTCGGCTCAAGAGGAACTCCTCAATGATGAAGGCAATTATGATGCTCAGGGACAGTGACGATATTGCAGGAATGGTTTCGGTTGGTTCCACCGGAGCCCTGGTAACTGGAGCCCTGGTGCGGATAGGGCGCATCAGGGGAGTCATTCGTCCTGCCTTCTGCCCTCTTCTTCCCACAGTGAAAGGAGGAATCGTAGGAGTATGCGACAGCGGAGCCAATGTGGATGTAACAGCCGCTCACCTGAGGCAGTTTGCCATTATGGGCAGCCTGTATATGGAAAATGTATATGGCATCGAAAAGCCCAGGGTAGCCCTTCTGAACGTCGGGGTAGAACCTGAGAAGGGAGACGAAATCAGGCGCGAGGCCTACTCTCTGCTGAAGGACACCGACTGCGTGAGTTTCGTAGGTAATATGGAAAGCCGCGACCTTCTGGCCGGCAATTATGACCTTGTAGTATGCGACGGTTTTTCGGGGAATGTGCTCGTAAAAACTACCGAAGGAACTGCAATTGAACTGCTGAAAAAAGTAAAAAAAGATATTTTTTCACGCATTTTATATAAATTTGGGGCGCTGTTCCTGCTTAAGATGTTCAAAGAAGAAAAGGAGTTCTTTGATTATCAGAACTATGGAGGCAGTGTCCTGCTCGGGACCTCTAAGGTTGTCGTAAAGGGGCACGGTTCGTCAAAGGCCAGGGCCATTGAAAAGTGCATCGAGCAGGCTTACCGAATGGAAACCAGCGGGCTATCCTCGAAAATCGAGGAGCAGATAGCCCGTTACGAACACTTTGAGGAATAAAACCTAAATTGCTATGTTTGACAAAGTCAAAGAGATTCTTGCGAAGCAGCTTCGCATAGACCCCGAACTCATCCGTCTGGAGTCGCATATCATCAAGGATCTGGGTGCAGATTCGCTCGACATCCTTCAGCTCCTGATGAAGATTGAGGATATGTACGGAATCGTCATTCCCGACGAGGAACTTGCCGACTTCGATACTGTCGGGGACGTGGTTAATTTCCTTGACGCTCACAAATAGCATTTCTGACAGCGGCGCGATATGGAGTCCCTGCAACAATTAGGATTACTGGGCCTGTTCATAGGGACTTTTCTAGCAGCCACATTCATTCCTTTCAGTTCGGATGCCCTGTTTGTGGGCATTCTTGCTGCGACGAAGGATCCTCTCGGCTGTCTTGTCGTAGGTACTCTTGGCAACTGGCTGGGAGGAATCACTTCGTATCTGCTCGGAAGGCTGGCTAAATGGGAATGGGTGGAGAAGGCCTTCAGAATCAAGCCCGAAACCCTCGAAAAGCAGAAAGAGAGAATCGACAAATACGGAATATGGATGGCCCTGCTGAGCTGGATTCCCGGCATTGGAGACGTAATCACCATTGCCCTTGGCTTTTACAAGACCCCCTGGGTGGGGACCTTCATTCTGCTTCTGGTGGGCAAAGCGGCAAGATTTGCGGTTTGGATGTATTTGTTCAGCGGGATATTTGCGTAATCGGCGAATTGTGACTAAATTCGTATCCCGTTATGAAAAACGGGTTCGACAACGAGAAATATCTCAAGATCCAGACCGAACGGATCAGAGAGCGTATCGCTCAGTTCGGTGACAAACTCTATCTTGAATTCGGAGGGAAGCTTTTCGACGACAATCACGCCAGCCGCGTGCTTCCTGGCTTTGCCCCTGATGCAAAGCTGAAAATGCTCAGCCAGATGGCTGATTCTGCCGAGATTGTCATCGTAATCAGCGCCGTTGACATCGAGAAGAACAAGGTCCGCAGCGACCTCGGAATTACATATGATATGGACGTGCTCAGACTGCGCGAGGTTTTTACCTCACGCGGTTTTCTTGTAAATTCAGTAGTCATCACACACTACAACGGGCAGTCAAGCGCCGACAGCTACCGCAAGAAACTGCGCAGGATGGGCATCAAGGTCTATTACCATCATACCATCGAAGGTTACCCTAACAACGTTGCACTGATTGACTCCGAAGAAGGATTCGGAAAGAACGACTACGTAGAGACAAGCAGGCCGCTGGTCGTTGTAACTGCTCCCGGACCGGGAAGCGGAAAGATGGCGGTATGCCTGAGCCAGCTGTATCAGGAGCACAAGCGCGGAATCAAGGCCGGATATGCCAAGTTCGAGACCTTCCCCATCTGGAACCTTCCGCTCAAGCACCCTCTGAATCTGGCCTACGAGGCTGCCACGGCAGACCTCAACGACATCAATATGATTGACCCCTTCCATCTCGAAGCCTACGGCCAGACTGCTGTCAACTACAACCGCGACATCGAGATATTCCCCGTTCTGAACAGTCTGTTCGAAGGAATCTACGGCGAGAACCCCTACAAGTCGCCCACCGATATGGGGGTCAATATGATAGGCTACTGTATGAGCGACGAACAGCTGTGCTGCAAGGCCGCCTGCGACGAAATCATAAGACGCTATTTCGGAGCCTTGTGCAAACTGGCCTCGGGTGACTTGAACGAGGCTGAGGTCAACAAGATTTCGCTTGTGATGAAACAGGCCAGGATAAGTGTAGAGGACAGGAAGTGCGTTGTTGCCGCAAGGCAAAGGCAGGCCCATACGGGAACTCACGCCTCAGCTATCGAACTTGAGGACGGGACCCTTATCAGTGCCCAGACCTCTGACCTTCTAGGCCCCAGCGCAGCCCTTCTGCTGAATGCCACCAAGCACCTGGCCGGAATCCCTCATCAGGAGAAACTCATACCACAGTGGCTCATTGAGCCCATACAGAAGACCAAGGTAGATTATCTGCACGGCCACAACCCCAGGCTTCATACCGACGAGGTGCTGGTCGCTTTGTCGGTGCTCAGCCCTACCGACGAAAACTGCCGCAAGGCACTCAACCAGTTGCCAAGGCTGAAGGGATGTCAGGTACACAGCACGGTAATGCTGAGCGAGGTAGATACCAAGACATTCAAAAAACTGGGGATCGACCTTACTTGCGACCCCCAGTTGAAATAGATTCTCAATAATAACGGTAGAACAGCGCTATCGCCTCCATTCCCCGGAAGAACTGACTCAGCAGGTAACTCTCGTTCGGGGAATGTATCGTATCCCTCTCGAGGCCGAAGCCCATCAGCAGGGGATCGATGCCGAGAATCTTCTGGAACTCGGCCAGAACTGCTATGCTGCCGCCTCCCCTGCTCGGGACGGGCTCTATCCCATATACTTCGCCCATTGCCATGGATGCGGCCTTATAGGCATCTGAACTAATGGGAATGAGGAAGCCGTCGCCGCCCTCGCAGGGTGTTACCTCGACCTTTACACAGTCGGGAGCGATAGACTTGAAATGTTCGGCAAAGAGTCTTGTAATCTCAGAGCTCTTCTGGTCCGGAACAAGCCTCATCGAAATCTTGGCGTGAGCCTCAGAAGGGAGAACGGTCTTGGCACCCTGGCCCGTATAACCGCCCCAGATTCCGCAGACATCCAGGCAGGGGCGAATTCCCGTCCTTTCAAGAGTAGTGTAGCCTTTCTCTCCACGCAAGTCTTTGACATCAAGGAATTCCTTATACTCCTCAAGGTCAAATGGGGCTCGGGCGAGCTGGGCACGGTCGTCGGCGGACAGTTCCACAACCTTGTCGTAAAAGCCGGGTACTGTCACCCTTCCGTCGGCATCGATGAGCGAGGCTATCATCTCGCAGAGCACATTAATGGGATTGGCTACTGCACCTCCGTAATGCCCGGAATGAAGGTCCTTGTTTGGCCCCTTAACGCAGACTTCGAGGTAGCTCAGTCCCCTCATTCCGCAGTTGATAGAAGGAACCTTGTCAGAAATCATTGTGGTATCGGAGACAAGCACCACATCGGCAGCAAGCATTTCGCGGTGCTCTCTTACCCATTCGGGAAGCGACGGGCTGCCGATTTCTTCCTCACCCTCAAAGATGAACTTAACGTTGTGCTTTAGCGCAGACGTGCGGGTCAGGAACTCAAAGGCCTTTATGTGCATAAAGAGTTGTCCCTTGTCGTCGTTGGCTCCGCGTCCCCAGATGGCTCCGTCGTGAATTTCGGGCTCGAAAGGGTCGGAATTCCACTTCTCAAGGGGTTCGGGCGGCTGCACATCGTAATGGCCATAGACCAGCACGGTCTTCAGGGAAGGGTCAATTATCTTCTCGCCATAAACTACTGGATTACCGGCAGTGGGATAAAGATCAGCCTTATCGGCCCCTGCTTCAAGGAGCAACTGGCAGAGTCGCTTGGCGCAACGGACCATATCGTCCTTGTGCTCGGGTCTGGCACTAATGGAGGGGATGCGAAGAATCGAGAACAGTTCCTCGAAGAAACGCTCCTTGTTACTCTCGATATATGCTTTCATAGTGTGCTCACTTTATCACTTCGAGTTTGCGTCCGACCTTGATGAAGGCATCTATGGCCTTGTCGAGATGCTCCCTGCGATGAGCTGCCGACAGCTGAACCCTGATTCGGGCCTGTCCCTTAGGAACTACAGGATAGTAGAAACCAGTTACGAAAATGCCTTCCGAGGCCATCTCGGCAGCAAACTTCTGCGAGAGAGGGGCATCATAGAGCATCACGGCGCAGATTGCTGACTGTGTGGGCTTGATGTCGAAACCGGCCGCAATCATTTTGTCGCGGAAATAACTGACATTCTCCATCAGACGGTCGTGAAGAGTGTTGCTTTCGGACAGGATGCGGAAGGTCTCAACTCCTGCAGCGGCTATCATAGGAGGTATGGAGTTCGAGAAGAGATAGGGTCTGGAGCGCTGGCGCAGCATAGCTATGATTTCCTTTCGCCCTGTGGTGAATCCGCCCACGGCACCACCGAAAGCTTTTCCGAGGGTTCCCGTGTGAATGTCTATGCGTCCGTAACATCCGAACTGTTCGGCCACTCCCCTTCCTGTGGGGCCAACCACTCCGGCGGAATGGCTCTCGTCAACCATTACGAGGGCGTTATACTTCTCGGCCAGGTCGCAAATCTTGTCCATAGGAGCAACATTACCATCCATCGAGAAGACACCGTCGGTGACGATGATACGGAAGCGCTGGGCCTGGGCTTCCTTGAGACAACGCTCGAGGTCTTCCATATCGGCATTGGCATAGCGGTAGCGCACTGCCTTGCAGAGACGGACTCCGTCGATTATGGATGCGTGGTTCAGGGCATCGGAGATGATGGCATCCTCAGCTCCGAGCAGGGGTTCGAACACTCCCCCGTTTGCATCGAAACACGATGCATAGAGTATTGTATCCTCGGTATGGAAGAAATCTGCAACGGCCTTCTCCAGAGCGATGTGAAGGTCCTGCTGGCCGCAGATGAAGCGTACCGAGGACATACCGTATCCCCTGTCATCCATTGCAGCCTTGGCTGCGGCTATGAGCGAGGGATTGTCGGCAAGACCGAGGTAGTTGTTGGCACAGAAGTTCAGCGCAACGCTGCCGTCGGCGAGGGTGATTTCCGACGACTGAGGAGAGCAGATGACCCTCTCGCGCTTGTACAGGCCCGCCTCTTCGATTTCTTTGAGCGAAGCGGCCAGATAGTCTTTGAATTCTCCGTACATATTACTGCAGTTTTGTTCTGAGATGTTCGAGCATGTCTCGGGTCATGGAATCGAGATCGAACGAAGGAGACCAGCCCCATTCCTTGCGGGCACAGGTGTCATCCATCCTGTCAGGCCATGAGTCGGCAATGTGCTGGCGAATCGGGTCAACCTCGTAACGCATCTTGAAATCGGGGATGTACTTGCGTATCGAGGCTGCGATTTCTTCAGGTTCGAGGCTCATCGAAGCGATGTTGAAGGCATTGCGGTGCTTCAGATAACGAGGCTTGGCCCTCATTATGTCAACTGCGGCCTTCAGAGCATCGGGCATATACATCATATCCATATAGGTTCCGGGAGCAATGGGGCAGATGAATTCCTCGCCCTTGACCGCAGCATAGTAGATTTCAACTGCGTAGTCGGTGGTTCCGCCTCCCGGCAGGGTTGTATATGAGATGAGTCCGGGGAAGCGCACTGAGCGGGTATCAACTCCGAAACGGTGGAAATAGTAATCGCTCAGCAGTTCAGTTGCGACCTTGGTAACCCCGTACATAGTTGTAGGACGCTGAATGGTGTCCTGAGGTGTGTCTTCGCGGGGCGTGCTCGGGCCGAAGGAACCTATCGAACTGGGAGTGAACACGGCGCAGCGCTTTTCCCGTGCAATTTCGAGGATATTGATAAGACCGTTCATCTGGATGTCCCAGGCCTTCAGCGGAAGCCTTTCGGCAGTAGCTGAAAGAAGGGCAGCCAGATTGTAGATGGTGTCGATGTCATACTTATCCACTATGTCGGCTATCTGCTTGGCATTGCAGACATTGGCCTCTTCGGCTGGTCCGCTCGAGAGCAGTACTCCCTTGGGTTCTGCCCCAGGGATGTAACCGGCAACGGTGGTCCCTCCGGGCAGGTCGCGGCGGAGTTTCATAGTGAGTTCGGATCCGATCTGACCTGTGGACCCGATTACAAGAATGTTTTTCATTTCAGTCTTGCTTTTGCATATTGAAGATCGACGCGGAATACTTTCATCCCTGAAGAAGGGGCTTCGTACATCGCATCGGTAAAGATCTGTTCGCAGATGGCCCTCAGGCCCCTGGCGCCCAGTTTGCGTTCCATTGCCGTAGATACTATCAGGTCAAGCACCCGGGGAGATATTTCGAGTTTGACTCCGTCAAGTTCGAAGAGCCTGCGGTACTGCTTGATAATGGCATTCTTAGGCTTGGTCAGTATGCGTTTGAGCGCATCTGCATCAAGCTGGTCCAGATACGTGATGACAGGCAGACGGCCGATTATCTCGGGTATGAGACCGTACGAGCGAAGATCCTGGGGTTCGACATACTGAAGGAGATTATCCTTGTCGATTCTTTGCGAAGTACCTGCGTCAAAGCCCATTACCTGGGTATTGAGACGGCGGGCAATGTGTCGCTCTATGCCCTCGAAGGCACCTCCGCAAATAAAGAGGATGTTCTGGGTATTGATATGGATGAATTCCTGGTCGGGGTGTTTGCGTCCGCCCTGTGGAGGGACATTCACAACCGTCCCCTCGAGCAGTTTGAGCATAGCCTGCTGAACACCCTCGCCAGATACGTCCCTGGTAATGGAAGGATTGTCGCTCTTGCGCGAAATCTTGTCTATCTCGTCTATGAAGACAATGCCCAGTTCCGCACGGGACGGGTCGTAGTCCGCCTCCTGAAGCAGGCGGGAAAGGATGCTCTCGACATCCTCTCCCACATATCCGGCTTCAGTAAGAACGGTTGCATCGACTATCGTGAAGGGCACATAGAGCATCTTCGCAATAGTCTTGGCAAGGAGTGTCTTCCCAGTTCCCGTGGGACCGAGCAGAAGAATGTTCGACTTTTCCAGTTCAACCTCATCCTTCCCGTCTGCATCCAGAACATTGTGCAGAATACGCTTGTAGTGGTTGTACACCGAGACGGAAAGAATCTTCTTTGCGCGGTCCTGGCCAATCACATACTGGTCGAGATAGGCCTTGATCTCCTTCGGGGTGGGAATAGTCATCTCCATACCTTACTTGAGTTCGTAGAATTTTTCGGAAGAAATCTTCTTGCCCTTGAATGTAGCTGTCTCTTTGATCTTGCTGATGACCTTCTCGTCTTCGACGGTCTCGGCAATACGGTCGATCTGACGTGAATCGTTCATCAGATGGTCAACTGCATCATTGAGTACCTCGTCGGGGACATTGGTCATACCGTACATGGCGTACTGGTAGAGAACCTGGGAACGGGCGGCCTGCTTGATGTCGTCAATCTCGATCTTGAACTCGTATTTCTTCATCATCGAATTGCGTACGAGCTGCCACTTGAAGTCTTCAAGGAAGGCAGGGAACTCCTTCTCAACCTCTTCCTCGGTAACTTTGCCCTCATTGGAGGCAAGAAGCCATCTCTTCATAAACTCCTCGGGGAGCTCGATTCCGGCCTTCTGGATGTAGAAGCTGCGGATATCCTTGTTGAGGCGCCACTCAGACTGCTGGCGGTAGTTCTCCTTGAGACGGTCGGCGATTTCCTTGTCGATGTCCTCGTCGGTCTTGGGCTCGGCATCGGCTTCCTTGTGCTCTTCGTAGTATTTCTTGAGGTTCTCCTTCATACCCTCCTTCTCCTTGGCGGTAGCGGTGATGTCGTAGCGGAGGATGGTGTCTTCCTTTACGGTTTCGACCTCTACCTCGGGATAGTATGCCAGGTCAAATACAAAGGTGAAGGAGTTGCCTTTCTTCCATTCAATCTCGGGCTGGTTCTTGCTAGAAAGGGGCTCGCCGAGAATGTGAAGGCCGTTCTCCTTGACATATCCGTCAAGTCCCTTGCCTATGACCTGGTTGACAGCCTCGACCAGAATCTGGTCGCCATAGACCTTCTCTATCAATGAGGCGGGAACCATTCCCTTGCGGAAACCTTTGAATTCGGCATTGCGTCTCACCTCTGCGGTCTTCTTACGCACGTTTTCGGAATAATCTTCGGGGGTGATGTCAAGCACAAGCTCGAATGTCAGCTTGTCAATCTCGTTTTTTGTTACGTTCATAATTGTTTTTGGATAATATTATTTAGTACTTGATTTCTTGGGATAAGCTATCCTTTCGTGGAACATCTGCCCAAGATAGGACTTGAGCGATTCCTTCATCAGCGTAATCTCCCGGAGGGTGATGGGGCTGTCGTCGAACTGTCCTTCTTCGAGTTTGGAGTCCACGATACGTTCCACCAGCGAGGACAATGACTGTGAGGAGTAGTTCTTGAGTGTCCTCGATGCTGCCTCGATGCTGTCGGCAACCATCAGGATAACCTGCTCACGGGTGCGGGGCCTGAAGCCCTGATAGCGGAACTGGTCTTCATCCCCAGGATCTCCTCCTTCCTTGAGATGCTTGTTGAAAAAGTAAGAGGTGATGGTTGTTCCGTGGTGGCTCGCAATAAAATCCTTGATAAATCCGGGCAGACGATAATGGTCTGCTAGTTCAAGGCCGTCGCTGACGTGGCGGGTGATGTCGTGCGAACTCTGAAGGGGGCTCAACCCGCTGTGATAGCCTTCGGGAGCATTCGCACCCAGGAGCATAGACTCGTTTTCGATGAAACACAGGGGGTTACGCATCTTGCCAATGTCGTGATACAGGGCTCCGGCCCTGACAAGCAGAGGGTTGGCACCTATGCTTCGGGCGGCTGTATCGGCCATATTCATAACCTGCAGCGAGTGTTGGAAGGTTCCCGGAGCCTTCTGCTCAAGTTCGAGCAGTATCTTGTTCGATGTGGAACAGAGTTCTTCGAGACGGGCGTCTGAGAGCAGGTTGAACAGCCTCTCGAAAAGGAAGGTCAGGGGGTAACCCGCTACGGTGAGCATTGAAGCGATGAATATCATCAGCATACTGCGCCATATGCTCTCGCTTGTCAGATGCACCAGCCTGAAGGAGAGGAACACGGCAATGAGTATCGAAGCGGTAATAAAAGCCAGGATGAACTGTTTCCACCTTCTTGAGAAGGTCTTGAAAAGCTGTATGGAAACTTCACCGGCAACAAAGTTCATCACAAACAGCACAGTTCCGTTGCCCGAAACGAAGAGCAGAGGCAGCAGACCTATGGGATAGATGCAGAATGCAACCTTCTTGTGGAAATTGGCCTGAAGGAAAAGGGCTCCGAGCGTGAAGGGAATCAGGAAGAGAAAATCCTCATTCATGCGGTCGGTAACAAGGGCTCCGGCAGACATCAGAAGCAGAATCAGCAGGAGATACAGATACTCGTTCATCTTGTCGAAGATCGACGGATAACTTGCCAGCAGGGCAAGCAGAAGAAGAACGACCATCGCAAGGGAGATTCCGGCATTTCCTATCCAGCGGACGAGGGCGGACTGGTCGGTTCCGAAATTGGTTTCGAACTCGTGCCTGTAAGAATCCAGAAGCTGTTCTATCTCGGCAGTAACGATTTCACCTTCGCTCACAATAGGTTGTCCGGCAGGAACATAGCCCAGAGTGGGAGAGATGGAAACGCTCTTGTCAGAAGCCACAAGCCTTGTCATTTCGGAGTCGAAGACCAGGTCGGGCAGCAGGGCATTGTAAAGTCCGCAAGCCCTGTAGATGGAATCGGCATTCACCCCGGGGACACGCTCCGACGCCTTTGCGAGGAGCATTTCTCTGGCCTGAGAAGGCTTCAGCACCTCTGTAACGGGTACCATGGATGCCCTCTTTCC
This sequence comes from Bacteroidales bacterium, assembly GCA_029009115.1. Taxonomy (GTDB): domain Bacteria; phylum Bacteroidota; class Bacteroidia; order Bacteroidales; family UBA932; genus Cryptobacteroides. The sequence continues at coordinate 26,461 of JAQXJU010000064.1, forward strand.
CCTCTGGACATAAATTATGTCAGATTCGGCACCGGGACTCTGGCGCACTCCGTCTTCTCCGACAACTCCAGTGCCATAAATGCGTGAAATTATTTCAGCAGTAACAGCCGAGAAATCTTCCGGTCCGTCGGAAGACAAGACAGGTACGGCTGCCAGAGCATTTGCGAGCACGCTCTCGTCCTGTCTGTAATAGGGCACAACCTTTACAGAACTGTTCTGGCTTTCTTCCAGAATCTGGTCGGGGGTCTTGAGAATGGGGAAGGAGAACTGCGAAACAAGAGTCTCATACTTCCAGGCAGAACCCTGACGGTATTCATAGCCGAAGCGCTCGCTCCTCGGCATCATCAGAAGCAGAGATGCAAAGAACAAGACCAAGGGAATGACAATGCGTACGGTTCTGGATTTCATAAGCTGCTATTTGAACGGGCTGTCGGCTTCGCGGGCTATGTAAGTGCGGGTAAGTCTGTCGGTCAGCCTCGGGAACAGGCGGTGGGCAATGACAGTGGCCTTTCCGAGGGGAGTGAGAATAACTTCGGACTTTCTGGCTGCAAGGGCTCGGGCAAGTTTGAGGGCACACTGTTCTGCAGTCATCAGCTTGTCTTCATCGAGAGGAGTCTCGCCCTGGCTGCTTCCGTCAGCGGTCAATGCGGCATTGCGGACATTGGAAGATGTGTATCCGGGGGCGAATACCAGCACATTGAGTCCGTCATTGAGATGCTCAATCCTGAGGGTATCCAGGAAGCCCCTGACGGCATACTTCGACGAGGAATAACCGCTTCGGGCAGGAAGTGCCGAGTAGCCGGCTATGGAAATGACCCCTGCCACAGTCCCCCTGCTCTCGAGCAGATACGGCAGGGCGTACTTGGTGCAATTAACCGTTCCCCAGAAATTGACATCCATGAGGGTGCGTATCACCTTGAGGTCCAAGTCTTTGAACATTGCCCTCATAGACAGGCCTGCGTTGCACACAAGTATGTCTATGCGGCCGAAACGCTCCACAGTTGCCGATATGAGATTGCGGCAGTCTTCCTCAACGCTCACATCGCAGCCGACGCAGAGCAGCCTCTCTGCAGGGGCTACCGAAGGGGCGAGACTCTCCATAAGAGAGACCCTCCTTGCGGCCATCACCACCCGGGCACCCAGGCTCCCGAATAAACGGGCAGAAGCCAACCCGATTCCCGAGCTGGCTCCAGTAACGATTACAACCTTGTTTTCGAAGAAATTGCGGAGTTTCATCACTTGACTGTCATTGCGGCAATGTCATCGCCGTCATAATAGCCTTCGTCGAGTTTGCGGCGTATCTCCCTGAAAGCGTCGAGGGTGTATTTGACATCCTCCATAGTGTGTGCAGCCGTGCAGACGATGCGGAAGATGACCATACCCTTGGGGATGACGGGATATACGACCATTGAACAGAAAATCCTGTAGTTTTCGCGCAGATCCTTGGCCATCTTGGTTGCCTGGGCCACTCCTCCCTTGATATGTACGGGGGTCACGCAGGCCTGGGCCTCGCCAATGTCGAAACCTTCTTCGACAAAGCCTTTCTGAATGGCATGTGTAATCTCCCAGCACCTGGCCCTGAGGGCATCTCCCTCGGGAGAATCGATAATCTCCATCCTCTTCATATTGCCTATGACCAGAGGCATAGGGAGACTCTTGGCATACATCTGCGAACGCATATTGGCACGCAGATAGTTGATGATGTAATGAGGTCCTGCGACAAAACCGCCGATAGAAGCCATACTCTTTGCGAAAGCTCCTATGTAAAGGTCGATTTCGTCCATACAGCCGAGCTGTTCGGAGGTTCCGCGACCGTGCTCGCCGAGAAGCCCGAAGCCGTGGGCGTCGTCGATGAGGATGCGGAAAGAATACTTCTTCTTGAGGGCGGCAATCTTGTCGAGAATACCCATTGCGCCGGTCATTCCGAAAACTCCCTCGGTAATGAGGAGCACTCCCCCGCCGTTCTCGTCTGCTACCTTGCAGGCACGTGCAAGCACCTTCTCGCAGTCTTCGATGTTGTTGTGGCGGTACTTGTACTTTTCGCCGAGATGCAGACGTATTCCGTCGAGCAGGCAGGCGTGGCACTCTGCGTCATAGACTATGACGTCGTGACGCGAAGTAAGGGCATCGATGGTAGAAACTATACCCTGATATCCGAAATTGTAGAGGAATGCATCTTCCTTCTTTTCGAAACGGGCGAAGGTCCGCTCAAGTTCCTCGTGATAGCGGGTGTGGCCCGACATCATTCTGGCACCCATAGGATAGGCGAGTCCCCACTGGGCTGCTGCTTCGGCATCGGCCTTGCGCACCTCGGGATGGTTTGCCAGTCCGAGATAGTTGTTCAGGCTCCAGTTAAGGACCGGAACTCCGTTGAAAGTCATATGGGGGCCGAGCTCACCCTCAAGTCTGGGATACATGTAATATCCGAAACCCTGCTCAAAATACTGTCCTATCGGACCGCCGCTGTCACGGCCTATTCTGTCGAAAATGTCAAGCATATCTCAAATCAGGCATCAATGTTTGCATAATGTGCGTTCTCTTCTATGAACTGTCTGCGAGGCGGAACGTCGTCGCCCATAAGCATCGAGAATGTTCTTTCGGCCTGGGCTGCGTTCTCGATGGTAATCTGGCGCAGACGCCTCTTCTCGGGGTTCATTGTGGTCTCCCAGAGCTGTTCATCGCTCATCTCACCAAGACCTTTGTACCTCTGGACGGTATAACCCTTGTCTGTGCCTTTGCCGAAGCGCAGGGCAGCCTCGTCACGCTGCTCGTCGGTCCAGCAGTACACTTCTTCCTTGCCCTTCTTTACAAGATAGAGAGGAGGTGTGGCAAGATAGACGTATCCGTTCTTGATGAGGTCGAACATATAGCGGAAGAAGAAGGTCAGGATAAGACAGGCGATATGGCTTCCGTCAACATCTGCATCGGTCATAATCACAACCTTGTGGTAACGCAGACGGCTCAGGTCCATATGCTTCTCGCCGCTTTCGTCTTCTACGGCCACCTTGACACCGAGAGCCGTGTAGATATTCTGGATTTCCTGGCTGTCGAAGGCGCGTCCGTCGGTGGCCTTCTCGACATTGAGGATCTTTCCCCTGAGGGGCAGGATGGCCTGGGTACGGCGGTCGCGGCCCTGCTTTGCGGTTCCGCCTGCAGAGTCACCCTCGACGAGGAAGATTTCGCACTTCTCGGGGTCGGACTCGGAGCAGTCGGCAAGCTTTCCGGGCATTCCGGCACCGGTCATAACGGTCTTGCGCTGGACGGCCTCACGGGCTTTGCGGGCGGCATTGCGGGCTGTGGCGGCCAGGACTATCTTCTCAACAATAAGCTTGGCGAGCTTGGGATTCTCCTCGAGGAATACCTCCATTGCGGCGGAAGTGGCCTGGGATACGGCCGAAACGACCTCGGTGTTGCCGAGCTTGGTTTTGGTCTGGCCTTCGAACTGAGGTTCGGCGACCTTTACGGAGATTACTGCGGTAAGACCTTCGCGGAAGTCTTCAGGAGCAATGGGGTCCTTGAGTTTGGCAAGAAGGTTGTTCTTCTCGGCATAGGTCTTGAGCGAACGGCTCAAGCCCATCTTGAAGCCCTGGAGATGAGTTCCTCCCTCGATGGTGTTGATATTGTTGACGTAGGAATATATCTTTTCGGAATAGCCGTTGTTGTACTGGAGAGCTATGTCGATGGGGATAATCTTGTCAGACGTGACGCAGATGGGGCTGGGGATGATGTGGGAGGCACCGGCGTCGAGATAGTCGATGAACTCGCTCAGACCGTTGCGGGAGAAGAAGACCTCGCTCTTGAAGACCTTGTTTCCTGTTGCCTTGGATTCTCCGCTCTCATCGACGACAAACTCGTCAACCTTCTCGCGGTAGTCTGTGAGACTGATTCTGATTCCCTTGTTGAGGTAGGAAAGCTCACGAAGACGTGCGGCCAGGGTATCGTACTTATAAACGGTGGTCTGGGTGAAGATCTCGGCATCGGGATGGAAGGTTATGATGGTACCGGTATCGTCGCATTCGCCGATGACCTCCACCTCGGTAATGGGCTTGCCCTTGGAATACTTCTGACGGAAGATTCTGCCCTCGCGGTGTACTTCGGCGATGAGAAGGTCGGACAGGGCATTGACGCAGGAGACACCTACACCGTGCAGACCTCCGGACACCTTGTAGTTCGACTTGCTGAACTTGCCGCCGGCGTGAAGGACGGTCAGAACAACCTCAAGGGCTGAGCGGTGCTCCTTCTCGTGCATACCTGTGGGGATACCGCGGCCGTTGTCTTTTACCGATATCGAATTGTCTTCAAGGATGCTTACTTCAATATTGTCGCAGAAGCCGCCCATCGCCTCGTCGATCGAGTTGTCAACCACCTCGTACACAAGGTGATGCAAACCCCTCTCGGAAATATCTCCAATGTACATCGAGGGCCTTTTCCTCACGGCTTCAAGCCCTTCGAGAACCTGAATGCTGTTTGCGGAATACTGTTGTTCCGCCTGCTTCATCTCTTCGTTGTCAATCATCTCGTATAAGTACAATTTTAAGTTTGCGAATTTACGAAAAAAACTACAATTTCAGGCATATTCCAGCCGTGAAATTGATGCCGTTCTCAACGCTCAGAGGCAGAATCTGGAGGTCTGCGTCGAGAAGGTTCCCAGCCCTCAGCCACAGGGCCCAGTTACGGTTGAGAAGATACTCAGCCGATATGTTCAGATCGACATATCCCGGCACCGTCAGAGTATTGTCGGAGGCAGTCCATCCTCCGGGAGAGAGATCGGCCACGACAGCCTTGCGCGATCCGCTGACATCGGCCCCTATGCAGAGACCGAGCCTTCCGCGCAGCGAATACGATGCCGTCAGCCCTCCCGACAGCGCTGCAGGGAGAACCGCCGGGACATTCCCCTGGCGAGTATCACATTTCCTGAAGGCCAGATTGCCTTCCACCTCGACAGGACCGTAGGCATAACGGGACTTCAGGTCGGCGTGAAGCAGATTGTTGTCGAGATAACTCACTACAGGAAAGAGATCTCCTGTGTCGGAGCGGCGTCCGATTCCCGTGAAGGGAGTTCCGGCATAAATACCGTATCCGGCATTAAGGTCGTACTGGAAGCGGTCGCTGATGATACCGCGAACACCAAGTCCTGCGTTCATCCTCTCGATTTCGTTGTCGAGCAGAGCCCCGAAAGGAGCCCAGCTGCCGCTGAATCTATGGTCTGAAGATTTGAGACTGTGATAATTAATCTGCCTCACGCCACCCTTTATCAAGGCATATATGTCCATTGCCCCGCCTATGAGACTCACGCTTGCCTCAACGTCAGGATAGAGTATCTGCCCTGTTCTGGAGAAGGGCCCGTTCCCGGGGTCGGAGCCTGCTCCCGCCGAAATATTCACACCTGCAAGCAGGTTGAGAGGCCCGAAGCGGAATACACCCTTTGGAGCAAAGGAAAAAGCTGATCCGCTGCAGTCGATAGCTCCCTGGCAGGCTGCCAGCTCAAGGGAGAGGTCGGCGAATATGCGGAAGGGAATCTTGGATATCTGCGGCTCAAAACTTCCTTTTATCTTGAAAAGATTCTCAGAGAGTATCCCTGAGGAATGCCTGTCGGAACCCGCATCGAATGCCAGCGAGAGCCCGTAAGACAGGATACGGCGGCCTCCTCCCGTCGAGGACACACCGATTTGGGCAGAAGCGTTGTGCCACGCCGACCTCCCGTAGGGCGACGAGTTGAAGAAGCCTTCGTATGAGGCAGAAGCCTCGCAGAAGGCCTTGCCTATTCCCATCCTTCCGGTCAAAGTCAGCGACTCGGCCAGGTCGTACCCCTCATAAGCGTTGCCCTTGACGGTGCGGAGGTCATTTCCCACCGCTCTGTAGCTTCCCCAGTAGCCTCCAAAATGCTGCAACAGAGAGACCGAAGCCTTGCTGGTGACAAGTGGAGACCAGGCAAAGTCAAGAACGGGATGCAGGGAATAGCCCGCTCCTGCCCTGAGGAAAAAGCTGCTCCCTCGGGCGGGAGTCTTGCCCGGCTCGAGTTTAACAACATAAGGCGAGAACTCATATGAGCCGGAATACGGGTTGTCGAAGACGGAATAGTCGAAGCCGTACCTGAATTCTTTCAGGGAATCCGGACAGGACATGGCAAGGTCCACCTTGGGAACAAGGGGCATCCTGGTCTCGTACTCGTTGGTAACTACGATTTCCGGATTCAGATTCTGGGCGGAAGCGGCCATACAGGCTGCAAGCACGCCGAAAAGGGTCGCAAAACTCTTATTCATTGTTCAGACGGTCCAGTTTCATTTTAACGATTGAAGGAATGTCATCATCAGCCGAAGCGGGGACATATCCTTCCTGCACACTCAGATAGGTTGCCCTGGCCTGGGCCAGATTCCCTTTCTCGAGGAAGGCATCGCCCAGCACTATGAAGGCCTTGGCAAGCCAGTAGGGGTGGCCCGAGGCCGATGCAAAATCATAGACCTGGCTCTCGACCTGCTCGAATTCACCCTTGTCGAAGGAATCCTGGATCATCAGGAATCGGGCTTCGGCACCCTCGGGCGTGGAAGCCTGAGAAGCAAGCCTGGAGAGGAGTTCGAAGGCTTCGGCCCTGCGGCTTACCGACATCAGGGATTTTGCCTCGACGTAGAGACTCTCGCGTTTGAGAGCGTCGTCACTTGCAGGGTCTGCAGCTACGAGACCGGCGGCTTCGATTGCGGCCGTATAATTTCTTGCCCTGTAGGCGGAGCGCATCATCCCAAGCCTCGCCGCAGAACGGTTAGATTCGAAAACGGCGCTCTCGAGCAGCTGCTCGTAGGCATCATAGGCAGCCTGATAGCGCTCAAGCTCGTATGACTGCGAAGCCAGTCCAAGACGGGCCATATCGGTGAAGGGGCCGTCAGCAGAACTTGCCAGAACCTTGGCATAGGCATCGCAGGCACGTTCCTTGTCGCCGGTATTACGGTAAGATTCAGCCAGATAGAACCAGGCCTGAAGGGTCTGGGATCCCTGGGGATAATTCTCCATATACTTCTGAATCGAGGCTATTGCCTGGGGGTACTTCTGGGCAAGGAAGAGCTGTTCGGCGGCATTGAAGTACATCAGTTCTCTCTCGGCATCAGACTTTCCGGCAGCAAGAGAGTTGCTTTCAACGTATTCCACAAACTTCTCGGGTTCCTTGATGGTCTGATAAATCGACTCTATCGCCAGAAGGGCATCCTCGGCATACTCGCTCCCCGGCATCAGGGCCACTACAGCCTTGTAGTTGGTCAGAGCCTTGTCATATGCCGAACGGTTCCTGTTGGTCATTCCGAGCCCTATCAGGGCCTTGGCGGCGAAACTGCTGTCGGAAGCGTTCTTTCGAAGGGTCGAGAATGCAGAAATGGCGTTGCCGTAGTCCTCAAGGTCGAGATAGGCCCTTCCGAGCTCATACATCGACTCGCAGTACATAGGTTTGGAAGGAGAAGCCTTGCGCACGGGAGACAGGGCCTTGACCTTTGACTTCACATCTCCGGCAAGACCGAACGAAAGGCCCTGCTGATATACGGCATAGAGACTTCCTGATGCGGGATACTCGGAAATCACCCTGCCGTAGGCGGCTGCGGCCGACTTGTAGCTGCGGCGTGCGAAATCACAGTCGGCCCGCCTTGTCATCGCATCTTCGCGGAACACAGGATCTTTGGAAAGGATGTACTGGTCGAACCACTTGGCGGCCGTTGAATAGCTCTTGAGGCGATAGTGGCAGTATGCCACGTTGTAGAGGATAGCCAGCCCCTCAGAGCGTCCGTCAAGAGCGGAGATGTTGTAGAGGTCTTTGTAAACCGAAAGGGCTTCGGTATAAGAGTCGGAGTGGTAATATGCTTCTGCCAGCCAGTAACGCGCGAGCTGGTTGAATGGATCGTTCCTGGGGATATAGAAGGCCGCTGCCTTGAGATATGGCACTGCATCCCTCCAGGCTCCTCCCGAGATAAGCTGGGTAGCGCGAAGGTAGTTGGCCTTGGCGTAGTTCAGTTTCTGGTCTTCATCGAGTGTCTCGACCATATCATAGGCCTCGACTGCCGCGGCATAGTCTCTTTCATACAATGCAGAAATGGCTATATATCCGTAAATCTTGTCCTTCTTGCCGAAAGTGGGAAAGTCCTGAAGATAGCGCTTGAAAGGCTCTCCGTCGTGATTCAGGTCGAAGGACAGCTTGGCGTGGTTGAATGCGGCATCTTCCTTGATTCTATAGTTGAAATCGAGTTCAGAGGCAGCCTTGAAGGCATCCAGGGCGGCAATCTTGTTGCGTGTCTGTATGTAGGAGTAACCAAGCTGATAATTGGCCACCTGCCCGAGCGAATCGGTACGGTCGGGCATCTGAAGATACTCCGAGATAGCTCCTTCGTAGTCCTTGACTGCAAAGAGCACCGAACCCGAGAAGAAGTGATCGGACCTGTTCTTTCCCTGCAGAGTAACCTTGGAATAGAACTCTCTGGCGCGGGCGGCATCGCCCCGGACGAGGTAGGCCTCAGAAATCATCCTCGCAAGATGCGACTGCCTTGCCGAAGGAACGGAGTCGAAGAAGCGCACCCCTTCGGTCAGGACATAGTCGTAATTCTTGCGCATGAACTGGCACTCGACAAGGTAGAAGCGAGACAGAGCTTCGAAGCGCGAATCCTTGACCGAAAGAGAGAACCACCTGAGGGCCTCATTGAAATCCCTGGAAATGTAGTTCATAAAGCCGAGAAGATACCTGGCAGGGGCGGAGTAATCGCCCGAGGGCATCTTGTCAACGTCGAGGAAGAAGTTTCTTGCAGATGCGTAGTCGCCGTCGGTATAGCGGCAGAAGCCGAGTTTGAATGCCAGTTCGGAGCGGCTTCTGCGGTCGAGGGATTTTGAACGGACCTCGGAGAAGTCAGCCTCCGCCTCGCGGTAACGCCCCTCGTCGAAAAGTCGGCGTCCGTGTTCGAAGAGCACAGTTGACAGCAGGGTGCTCCGCTTGTAACGGGTGGTATAGTCAGAATACAGTTTTTCAGCATCGGGCGACGAGGCCTTCATAGCGCAAAGCACGACATAGCCTTCGCAAAGGGCATCCCCTCTCCCCTCGCAGGCCTGCTCGAAGAGAGTTCTGGCAGGGTCCCAAAGCGATTTCGAATAAAGCTCGACAGCGTGGCGGCGAACTTCGGAGCGGCTTTGAGCCTCAGCCTGGGACTGCAGCGGAAGGAGCGTCAGTACGAGTCCGAGAGCCACGGGAATGTATTTGTGATTCATACGCACAATAAGCTTGTTAAACTTACAAATTTACTTAAAAAATCCGCTATATTTGCAGATACAAGGGTTTTTTTGTCGTTATGCTGGTATCTTTTGAGAAAGCCAATATACTCGGAGGCGAAACTCCGATTCTGCACGGCGTTGACCTCTGCGTCGATAGAGGAGAAATAGTTTACATCACAGGCCCGGTAGGCTCGGGAAAAACATCAATAATCCGCACACTCACAGGCGAGAACAAGCTCGGAGCGGGTCGTGGCGAGGTTTGCGGGTTCAGGCTCGAAAAGCTCAAGGCCAGGGATATCCCATACCTGAGGCGCAAGCTCGGAGTCATCTTCCAGGACTTCCAACTCCTTATGGACAGGACAGTCGAAGACAATCTCACTTTTGTACTCCGCTCAACCGGGTGGAAAGACAAGGAAAAGATGGCCCGAAAGGTTGAGAATGTGCTTCTGGCTGTGGGTATGCACACGAAGGCGCACAAACTCCCCCATCAGCTGTCTGGAGGCGAACAGCAGAGGGTGGCAATCGCGAGGGCCATTCTCAACGAGCCCGAGCTGATACTTGCCGACGAACCTACAGGGAACCTCGACAGCGAGACGGCCGGGGAGATTCTCACGCTCCTTCAGGATATCAACCAGATACGCGGCACGGCTATAATAATTGTAACCCACGACAACAGGCTGATAGAGCGCCTGCCGGGAAGAGTCTTTGTCTGCAAAGACGAGCAGTGCAGAGAACTGGCCTGCGGGGATGGTTCAAGCGAGATGGGACAGAAAAACTGACGGAATATGAAGCTGTCTGAACGATACGAAGGAGTGGTATCCGTTTTTGTGGAAACTGCATCCGAAGCTCAGAGCGAACTCAATTTCAGCAATCCTTTCGAGCTGCTTGTGGCCGTAATCCTCTCTGCCCAGTGCACCGACAAAAGAGTCAACCTCACCACTCCAGCCCTTTTCAAGGCCTATCCCAGCCCGGAAAAACTTGCCAGAGCCGGGCTTGAAGACGTGTTCGAGCTCATCAGTTCGATATCCTACCCCCGAAACAAGGCAAAGCACCTTATCGGTATGGCCCAAAAGCTATGCCGGGATTTCGGCGGAGAAGTTCCGTCGGACATCGAAGACCTTATGAGCCTTCCGGGAGTGGGTCGCAAGACAGCCAATGTTGTGGCTTCGATAGTCTATGACAAGCCCGTGATTGCTGTCGATACCCACATTTTCAGGGTAGCCCGCCGCATTGGTCTTTCAAAAGGGAAAACGCCCGAGGCCGTAGAAAAAGACCTCGAGCGTCATATTCCTGAGGGGCTGCGTCCCCGGGCGCATCACTGGTTCCTTCTTCACGGGCGTTATGTGTGCACCGCGCGGAATCCCAGATGCGCAGAGTGTCATTTGACAAACTGGTGCCTCAGTTCTTCAATCTTGGCATCGGCATCGTCTCCAGCCGCTCCGAAATAGAACTTGATCTTGGGTTCGGTTCCTGAAGGGCGGATTGAAACCACATCTCCGGCCTCATTGAAGAACTGCAGGACGTTGGACGAAGGCAGCCCCGTCTTTTCGGGTTCCAGATAGTCCACCACCTTGCATACCGGCGAACCGCACATAGATGCGGGAGGTGTGGCACGCAGCGAACGCATCATCTCCTGGATTTCCTCGGCACCGGCCTTTCCCTTGCGGACAAGACTCGAGAGGGCCTCCTTGCGATAGCCGAACTCCTTGTATATCTTCTGCATAAGTCCGTAGAGGGTAAGCCCCTGGTCAGCTGCCCAGGCTGCGCATTCGGCAACCATCATACAGGCAATCTGGGCATCCTTGTCACAGACATACTGTCCTACATTGAAGCCGTAGCTCTCCTCGCCTCCGCAAACGAACTCGCCATCAGCCTCGCGGGACCGTACTATCTCGGCAATGTACTTGAATCCTGTCAGGACATTATAGACAGGTATCCCGAACGAAGAGCAGATATCGGTGATGAGCTCGGTGGTGACAATGGTCTTGACTACATACTTGCCTTCGCCGAGAGTTCCGAGTTCCTTGCGGCGGCTGAGAATGTAGTATGTGAGCATCGAGGCAGTCTGGTTGCCGTTGAACAGAACCATCTTGCCTTCGGGGTCACGAACCGCTATTCCGCAACGGTCGGCATCGGGGTCGGTACCCATTACGATATCTGCTCCCGTCTCGTCGGCCTTGTCAAGAGCCATCTTCAGGGCCGAGGGCTCTTCGGGGTTCGGAGAAGAGACTGTCGGGAAATCGCCGTCGCTGACATCCTGGTCGGGAACGTGAATGACATTCTCGAAGCCCATTCGCTTCAGGCACTCGGGTACGAGACGCACTCCGCAGCCGTGGAGAGGGGTGTAAACAATCTTGAGGTCTTTGTGACGGGCACAGGCTTCGGGACTGAGGGTCAGGCTGAGAAGGTCTGCCATATACTTCTCGTCAACATCCCTGCCCATTATCTCGATTTCGCCGCAATGGGTTCCAGACTCAAACTTTACCATCGAAGGGTCGGTAATGCGGGCGACCTCGGCTACGATTTCTTTGTCAACAGGCGAAGTAATCTGGGCACCGTCGGACCAGAAGACCTTGTATCCGTTGTATTCCTTGGGATTGTGAGAGGCAGTCACCATCACCCCGGCTACAGCCCCCTTGAGACGGATTGCATAGCTGAGTTCGGGCGTAGGACGTATATTGTCGAAGATGAACACGTGCAAGCCATTGGCCGAGAGAACATCAGCCGCAATCCTGGCGAACTGCTTGGAGTTGTTGCGGCTGTCGTATGAGATGCAAACTTTAAGATCATCCCCCTCAACGTGAGAAAGGATATAATTTGCAAGGCCCTGAGTGGCCATTCCAACGGTGTATTTATTCATACGGTTCGTTCCTACTCCCATCAGACCGCGGAGCCCGCCTGTTCCGAATTCAAGGTTGCGATAGAATGCATCCTCGAAGCCTGCCGGGTCCTCGTTGCGGAGTCTGAGAACCTGCATCTTTGTCTCCTGATCGAAATCGCCTTCAAGCCATTTCGCAGCTGTTTCCTTGTAATCTGCCATAGCAATTGGTTATAATCTTTAGTTCTGAAAGCCCAGACTTGCCTTGCGGCATACAGGGTGCCGGGCTTAATCACACAAATGTAAAAAAAATAACTGAAACAGCGTATCTTTGCCAAATGACAAGAAAAAGTCACAATTCCGGATTCGCAGATGTACTTGCAGACCTGAAAGACAAAACTCTCAGGAAGGTAGTCTCGAAGGTCCCGGAGTGGGAAGGAACTGCAGGCTTGCAGGTAGCGGCTTCAATCAACGCAGAGCAGTGCAGCGGAAGTGCCACAGCCCGATACAAGGCGGCCCTCGCACTGAGCCTCGCAGTTCAGCCCGGAGCACGCCCGGCAAAAGAGCCCCCGGCAAGGATAGCCGACCTTACCGGTGGCCTTGGAGTTGACAGCTGGTTCTTCTCCAGAGAGTTCGACGAAGTACTTTACTGCGAGATTCAGGAAGCGTACTGCAAAGCCGCAGCCCACAACTTCAAAATTCTCGGGGCAGATAATATCCTCGTCCGGCAACATTGCAGCGCCCCCGACCAGGCAACAAAGGCCCTTCTGGAAGATTTCAAGCCAGATGTCATATTCCTCGACCCTGCGCGGAGGAACTCTTCAGGGAGCAAGGTGTTCAGGCTTGAAGACTGCGAGCCGAATCTTCTCGGGATGCTCCTCCTGCTTCGCTCCTGCAGCCGGTGGATACTGGCCAAGGTCTCCCCTATGGCCGATATTGCGTTGCTCACTCGCCAGTTGGGGCCGTGCCTGAAAGAGATTCACATAGTGCAGTCGAAATCAGAGTTGAAGGAACTTCTGCTGGTAATCTCAGGAGAGAAAGAGGAGTACGCCGAGCCACTGATTACCGTTGCCGATGCCGACAATCTCTGCGAAGGGGCAGTCTTCTCCTTCAGGAGGAGCGAGGAAGAATACGCCGCCTCGGCAAGGCGCAGGCACGCCACAGAAGGCAGCACAATACGCGAGGGCAGCATCATCTTCGAACCTGGTCCGGCCCTGGCAAAGTCAGGTGCCTTCAATCTGATTGCATCGAGGATTGGAGCAACACAGCTGGACCGCTCGACCCACCTTTACCTGAACCCCGGAGAAGAACCGCCCCGGCAGTTCGGTAAAATATGGCAGGTCATCGAAGTACAGCCCTTCGGAGGGAAGTCCCTGAAGGATATCAGCCGCCGCTACAGCGACGCGGAAGTTTCGGCAAGGGGAATACCGATGACTTCAGAAGAAATGCGCCGGAAGATGGGCCTCAAATCCGGAGGAGGAGTTCATATTTTCGGAGTCGGGGTATCTCCCGAAATCAATGCTGAAGGCATCGGCAACGCGAAGGGACGTATGCTCCTCCTCGTATGCCGCAGGGTTTAGCTTCAGTTCTTGAGATAACGCATCCAGAAGTCTTTGTCCGATTCCCAGGAATGCACTCCCTGGGCACCCCGGTATCCGTGCATGCCGTCGGGATATATCATCAGCTCAAACTTTTTGCCCTGGCGCTGGAGTTCGTCCACAAGTTGCAGGGTATTCTGGAAATGCACATTGTCGTCGCCTGTGCCGTGGGTCAGCTTGAGCATCACCGAGCCGTCGTCGGGTCCAGAACAACTTACCGGATAAGATGCCACCATCCCGGTAACTCGATTGTTCTCATAGCCTTCGGGATTGGTCTGGGGAGTACGCATAAAACGTTCGGTGTAGTGGGTGTCATACAGGGCCCAGTCATAAACTCCCCCGCCGGCAATCCCGTAATGAAAGACATCGCTGTGCTCGAAAAGCAACCTGGCTGTCATCGTTCCGCCAAAGGAGAAACCCTCGACCCCAATCTTGGCGGGATTGACATACGACAGGCTCTTCAGCCACATTCCCCACTCCACAAAGTCCGAGACTTCGGTTTCGGAGAGGCGGCAGTAAATCTGATCAAGCCCTTCGCGGCCGTTGTGTCCCGAAGAACGGACATCGGCAACAAGATGGATGATTCCATTCTGCGACCACCACTGGCTTTCAGGGGTAGGGACACGCCATCTGTCATATACATACGCGGTATTGGGACCTCCGTAAATTTCGACGTGGACGGGGTACTTTTTCGAAGGGTCGAAATCCAGAGGATAGACTATTTTCCCGGGTACTGTAAGACCGCAGGAGAGAGTAAGGCGGACATCCTGGGGAAGTGCATAAAGAGACAGGTCACAAGTTTCTGATTTGCTGTCATATACCATAGAGCATCGACGGGCGTACCGGTCATTGTGCTTACGTGATGATGCTCGTTTCGAAGATGAGTTCCGGGCAACTCTTGCCGCCTTCCAGGAAAGATGGGCGCAGGAAGTCTCGAACACCCAGACCTGAGTCGGAGTCGTGTAGTTGCCCAGGGAGCACAGGAAATACTTTCCGTCCGGAGAGAAACTGACTCCTGATACATCGTAGAGGGGGTCGGTGAGAGTCTGGACCTGACAAGTGCCCACATCAACCCTATACAGGGCAGACCTGACATCAGAGTCCCTGTGGGCCGTAAAGTAGAGCTGATTCGCCGTGGCATCGTAACGCAGAAGCCTTACCCTCCAGTTATTTCCTTCAGTCAGGCGCTTAAGGGTCTTTCCGTCGTAGGAGAGGAAATAAATCTGCTGCCAGCCAGTCTCGAAAGACCTTGCCATAAATAGCCCTGTGTCGGAGAATACCATTCCTTCTATCCAGTTGAGCCAGGTGGAACTGCTTTCGCTATATACCGGCTTCTTGCTGCCGTCTGAAGCATTCACAGCAAACAGGTCAAGATGATTCTGCAGACGGGGCTCCCTTGAAACAAAGAGAGTGCGGCTGTCTGCTCCCCAGAAAGGAGTTCCGAAATACTGGTCTTCGGCAGGGTCAAAATCGGCCCAGACCGTCTTCTGCGGCGAGTCAAGGTCTATAATGCCTATCCTGACCTGCGGGTTCTCTTCTCCGGCCTTGGGATAGCGGGTCTGCGAGAGTTTTCCGTCCTGGCCGAAAGGTGAATAGATGGGAAACATCGGAACCCTGCTGTTGTCGAAGCGGTAGAATGCTATTTTCCGCGAATCCGGCGACCACCAGAAGGCCCGGTAGCGCGAGGGGCGGCCAAATATTTCCTCGTAATATACCCAGGAAGCATATCCGTTGAGAATCAGGGAACTGCCATCGTCGGTCAGGCGCAGCTCCTGCCCGTCGGTGGATCGCAGGACATACAGGTCATTCCCCTTGGTATATGCCAGGTATGAAGAATCCGGCGACCAGCTGGGATTGACTGCTCCCTCAGGGACAGAGATCCCAGAATCGGGAGATGCTGATGTAATGCGGCCCTCTTCAGGCTCGCAGGGGCATGTTGTAAACAATGGTACCGTCAGTTCGAAGGGAGACGGCGCATCCTTTGAACCAGGGAACCTGAATATTGCCTGAGTATCTGAGGTCCAGCGGTATGAGGGAAGAGGCCTGAAGTCGGAGGCGTCTAGAGCGTCCGTTGCGGGAGCAGCGGCTGCAGGAACAAGCGCCGTGGCTGAGCACAGGCCGAGGGTCATAAATGTCATCAATAATCTTTTCATACGAAGAATCTGTCCGGAAAATTCACAAGATATACTTTTTCGACCGCACGGGTAAGAGCCGTGTACAGCCATTTCAGGTCGTCGAGGGTCTGTTCGCTCTGCCAGAAGGGGTTGTCTATGAACACGCATTTCCACTGCCCGCCTTGCGACTTGTGGCAGGTGATTGCCTCGGCATACTTAATCAGGAGGGCATTGTAATACTTGTCCTCACGCATAGTCTGGTAGCGCTTGCGCTTGCCGCGTATATGGGCATAATCTTCCCACACCCCGTTGTAGAGGGCATTCTGCTGCTCACGGCTCAATGAGGAGCTTTCTGACGAAAGGGCGTCGAGGCACAGCTTGGCCTTTATGATACGGTCGCCGTAGTCGGGCAGCCTCAGGGTGGCATCAGCGAAGTGCAGCGAATACCTTTCTTCAAAGCCCTTGATAGACTGGAGATAAGCCATATCTCCATTGGCGATGTACTCCAGAGGGTCGTTCTCTTCGAGAAACTGATAGCAGTTCTTGACTATCATAAGCTTGTCGCCATAGACCAGCTGTTCTTCCTTGAACTGTACCGCCGAACGGATTCCGAGATTGTAGCGGTTGGCGCGTTTGTTGGAACGGGTCAGGACTATTGTCTCTTCCTCGCCGTAGTGCGAATAAGCATCAGTGAGGGCATCGATGAGTTCACCTCCGCTAATCCGGAGCACGTCATCGAATCCGTCTGAGCGGAGCCTCAGGCCGTCGAATGTATCGTCGGGCGCTGCCTCGCATATCAAGTTTCTGACTTCAGTGGCATTGTGAAGAATGCCAGACTCCTTATGCTGGCGGACTACCGTAGTGAGGCTGGCAAAACGGACTCCCCCGAAGGCATCCATAAAATTCTCTGACAGAGCCGGGCTGCAGTCCAACCCCACCGGGGGAAGCTGGGCGGAGTCGCCAACGAGCACGAGGCGGCAGCCGGAGCCGCTGCGGACATAGCTTACAAGGTCTTCAAGAAGATTGCCCGAACCGAAGACTGCCCCGGAGCCCTGCTGCAGCGAGTCAATCCCTATCAGGGACACCTCGTCCACGATGTAGAGTGTATCCCGAGACTTGTTGTATGCCAGAGAAAACTGCCCCAGACCATCGTCTCCCACCGCCTTCTGCCGGTAGATGTGCTTGTGAACGGTATAAGCCGGCCTTCCGGAGAATTGCGACAGCACCTTGGCGGCGCGTCCCGTGGGGGCAAGCAGGACAGTAGGAACCTTCATTTCGGTCATCGAGGCTATCAGGGCGGATATGGCGGTAGTTTTGCCCGTACCGGCATAACCGTTGATAACCATTATGTCGCCGTCGTCCGAAGTGATGAAGTCTGCAAGTTCACGAAAGAGGGAATCCTGGCAGGAGGTAGGTTCCAGGGCCATGCGGCGGCGGAAATCCTCATAAAGAAAGTCACTTCTGCCCATTATCTTCCGTTGTCCTTCTCTTTGAGAATGTTTATCCTCTGTTTGAGATTGCGGTTCTCGACAGTAAGGTCGAAGATCGAGGAGTTGAGTTCAGACAGCTGGTCATCGCCCTCAAAACTGTAGTTGTATGTCTTCCCGTGCTGAATGTACGCCTTGAGCGAAGACAGCATATGGTAGATGGGATTGACATAATAGCTGAGCATAAAGAAAATCAGCATCAGTACCAGAAGAATGCCCACGCCCACGGCAACAGCTCCGGGGATTATGCTGCGGTAGAATCCTGAGTCGAAGTCGGCAGAGTTCTTTTTGAGGTCGCGGTAAATGGCCGAGGTCAGAGAATCGATATCGCCCCTGAGCCTGTTGAAGCGGGGCTGGAGACGATCGAAATACCAGCTGCGTGAATCTATGAAGTCGGAATGAAGGACATCCTGCAGTTCGAGGGATGTGAGCATAAAAGCGGTGTACGAATAAACCACCGAATCGGCCAGAGGGAGGATCACCTTTGAGGTAAGGGAGTTGCGCAGTGAGTCGCAGTGAGCCATAAAGCCCTGGGCATCGATATCCGGCAGGCTCGCCGAAGCTTCTTCACCTATGACAGAGAGAATATCCAGATTGTAAGCGGCGCTGACCTCCGAAAGCTTCTGGGCAACGTTGATACTGTTGATATTGTCGGCGATGAGATCTGAGACATATGTGCTCATACTCCTGTATTCCAAGATAGAAATAATGCTGGAAGTCAGCAATATTACAACAACTGCGCTCATACTGAGCACCAGTTTGGAGCGCAATGTGAGCGAGCGTGTTTTCAATCCTTTCAAAATATTTTTTAAAGGCATTTTGAAAATATTTTCATTAATGGGTAGCAAATATAAAGATTAAATCTTATTTTTGCTTCTATGAAAAAGAATTTCTTAAGGGAGAAAAACGACAAGACAGCATTGTCGATGCGTTTAGCGTTGAAATTGTGCATAACCAACGGCAGCAGCAGCATTGCTGATTTCAGCCGCGAGTTGAACCTGAGTGTCCCCACTGCAACCAAAATTATCGGCGACCTGGTTGAAGAGGGATTTCTGATGGAAGAAGGCAAACTGGGAACATCAGGAGGCCGCAAGCCCAGCATTTTCGGTCTCAATCCCGATGCCGGCTATTTTCTGGGCGTAGATATAGCAAGACAGCACTTTCACATTGCAGTAACCAATTTCAAAGGTGAAGAAGTGCTTTTCATTCAGGACATTGCCTACGTTCTGGAGGCCAGTTCAGACTCATTCCACGGAATCTGCTCCCTGATAAAAGAAAAGGTTACAGGCGCCGGCATACCATGGATCAAGATTCTCGGAGCCGGGATCAGTCTTTCGGGAAGGGTCAACCCCGAAAAGGGATTCTCTTTCTCTTACTTCCTCAATGACGAGTTCCCCATCAAGGACCTCTTTCAGATGGAACTTCAGCTCCCTATCAGCATAGAGAACGATTCGCGTGCAATGACCTACGGAGAGTATCTGTTCCGCGGAGAGGATGCCGACCCCAACACCATCTTCATCAATTTGAGCTACGGGCTCGGTATGGGTATGATTCTGGACGGAAAACTCTACTACGGAACGTCGGGATTCTCTGGAGAAATAGGACATTTCCCCTTGCTGGACAATGACATACTCTGCCGCTGCGGCAAAGTCGGATGTCTCGAGACCGGAGCATCGGGACTAGCTCTGAAACGTATTATCTGCGACCATCTCAAGGCAGGCAGGCGTTCGTCGCTGAGCAAACTCTACAAGCAGAAAGAGGGAGACCTCAAGCTTCACGAGATTCTTCAGGCAGTCGAAGAAGAGGATATGCTTGCCATCGAAGGTGTCGAGATCATCGGCGAGACCCTCGGAAAGGGCATTGCCGGTATCATCAACATCTTCAACCCCGGTCAGCTGATCATCGGCGGACGTCTGATAGTCGGGAAGGATTACCTGATGCTCCCCGTTAAGACTGCCGTCAACAAGTATTCCCTGTCCAAGGTCAGCATCGACACCAAGATCAGTTTCTCAAAGCTCGGCCGCAAGGCTGCCGCCATCGGTGACTGCCTGCTGAGCCGTTCAAAGGTGCTGGGAATCATCTGATTTCATAAGTTTGAGAGAGGGCAAGATAGGCGGTGAGTTTGAGAGAGGCAAGGACGGGCGCTGGCGTTGACATTTGGAAGGACGAGAGAAGGAGAAGCGGCGAGTTTAAGAGAGGCACGAGAGGCAAGGACGGGAGAGAGGCGAGCACCAGACTCGGCGAACAGTAGATAACCGGTGAAATTCACCCCGAAGAACAATGTGCCCCAGAAGGCCTTCTGAAGGGGGTAAGCTCGAAAGGTGAATTTCACGAGATTGCCCAATCGGCCTCTGAGGTACTTCTGAAGGGGGTAGCCTCGACCGGTGAAATTCACCTTTGAAACCAATGTGCCTCTGAGGGCATTGTAGAGGGGGTCAGGCTCTGAGGTGGACACAAATTCGTTCCACCTCCGAAGGCAACCTGCCCCAGAAGGCATTCTGACAGGGGTTACCCCGAAAGGTGAATTTCACGGAAAGCGGATTAGTTACCATTTGAATTGTCAATTAATAGTGAGGTTATAGCTTTGGGACGCATCGACTGGGAGAAGAGGACTGTCAGGCATATGATTGAGTTGTGGTGCCAGAAGAACCACGGCCACAAGGCTATGTTTGATATGGACCGGAATAGCCTCGGAGGCAAGGCAATGTGTGAAGAGTGTCGAAAGATGCTTGACTACTCTTTGGCGCGACTAGACCATTGCCGTTTCGGGGACCGGAAGACAAAGTGCCACAAGTGCACTGTACACTGCTATCGTCCGGATATGCGCGAGAAGATTCGGGCAGTGATGCGATTCAGTGGCCCGAGAATGATACTATTTCACCCGCTGGAAGCATTGAGGTATCTGCTATCACCGTAATTGTGTTCAATCTATTCCAAAAGACTCTCTCGCAAACTTCGGAAGCAATGCCAAAACCAGTGCCCGACAGGTCTGGCGAACCAGCACTAAAACGCCCTCCCGCCTTCTTTTCCGGCAGGAGGGCATACGCGTCAAGCCTGATTACTGCTTACTGAATCTCAATCTGCTTTACGGCAGGCTGTCTTTCAGTGACCTTAACCTTCGGTATTTCAATGGTAAGGATACCGTTGTTTACCGTGGCCTTGATTTCGTCCCTGTTCACATCTTCAGGAAGAGCGAGGCTCTGTTCGAACTTGCGATATGAGAACTCTCTGCGAAGGTACTTCCTCTTCTTGTCCTCATCCTTGCTTTCGTTCTTCTTCTCAAGGGTCAGTACCAGATAGTTGTCATCCGTTACATTGACCTTGAAGTCTTCCTTAGTCATTCCAGGTGCGGCGACCTCGACCTTGTAGTCTGTCTCGTCCTCAATAACATTGATGGCCGGAGCGGTTGTGCTTGTGCGGTTCATCCAATCATTGGCGAAGAAATCGTTGAAGATTTCGGGCAGCCAATTCTGTTCGTAACGTCTCATAGGTGTCATGATAAAAGTCTCCTATACTAAGTTGTTAAACATATTAACCTGCCCCGTTGTTCGAACGATCATTCATAACCGGATGGTCGCTCTCGCTGTCGCGGGAACAATCAGCACATTGTCAAATCCGGTGCCAGATGCCCAGATAACCCTTAGAAGTGAAACCGATACTGACAGAATGTGCACAAAAGTGGACAGAATGTCTAAAAAACTGCCAGACTACTATCTGAACACCCGCCAAAGTCTGGGGAGGGCAATCCGGGTTGAAGGTGAGCTTCAGCTTACTCCGGTTTGTAAGAGTCTTTCAGAGACACGGTTTTGTTGAAGACGGGGTGAGCGGGAGTGCTGTCTTTGTCTTTGATGTAGTAGCCGGTACGTTCGAACTGCACTGCTATGCCGCTCTCGTCGTCAAGAAGAGCTGGCTCGGCATAACCCTTTCCGAAGGTGAGCGACTCGGGATTCAGGAAATCCTTGTAGTCTTTATCCTCGGGTACCTGGCTCATATCGGCAAGCGTGAACAGGCGGTCGTAGTTACGGAGTTCGAGTTCCTTGGCGTGAGCAATCGAGACCCAGTGAATGGTTCCCTTGACGGAGCGCCACTCTCCGGCTCCCGGGCGAGTCGAAGGGTCGTAACTGCACCTGAGTTCAAGCACATTGCCTTCGGCATCCTTGACAACCTCCTCACACTTGATGATATAGGTGTATTTCAGGCGCACCTCTCCGTCGGGCTTGAGACGGAAGAACTTTTTGGGTGCATCCTCCATAAAGTCGGCACGGTCAATGTAAAGCTCGCGGCTGAAGGGCACCTTGCGAGAGGCTCCTTCGGGCTCGGCTGGGTTCAGCGGACAGTCGAACCACTCCACCTGACCCTCGGGATAGTTGGTAATGATAATCTTGACCGGGTCCTGAACCACCATATAGCGGTTGGAGCGGGCATTCAGGTCCTGACGCACGCACCACTCCAGCAACTGGATATCCATCAGTTGGTCGCGCTTTGAAACTCCAATCTTGTCGCAGAACATCTTCAGGGCTTCGGCGGTATAGCCGCGACGTCTCACACCGCAGAGTGTCGGCATGCGAGGGTCATCCCAACCGGCAACTATCTCCTTCTGAACCAGTTCGAGGAGCTTGCGCTTGCTCATCAGGGTATAGGTGATATTCAGACGGGCAAACTCATACTGATGCGAAGGGTAGATGCCGAGTGTCTCGATGAACCAGTCGTACAGGGGCCTGTGGACATCGAACTCGAGTGTGCATATGGAGTGGGTGATGTGCTCTATGGAATCGCACTGCCCGTGTGTGAAGTCATACATCGGGTAGATGCACCATTTGTCGCCGGTACGGTGGTGATGCGCGTGCTTGATGCGGTACAACAGAGGGTCCCTGAACATCATATTCGGATGTGCCATATCAATCTTGGCACGGAGTACCTTTTCGCCGTCGGCGTACTTGCCGTCGCGCATCTCGCGGAAAAGCTTGAGGTTCTCCTCGACGCTGCGGTTGCGCCAGGGGCTTTCCTTGCCCGGAGTGTCAACTGTCCCGCGTCCCCTGGATATCTCTTCCTGAGTCTGGTCATCGACATAGGCAAGGCCCCTTTGAATCAGCTGTTCAGCCCATTCATAGAGCTGGTCGAAATAATCCGATGCATAGAGTTCCTTGTCCCACTGGAAGCCCATCCAGCTGATGTCCTCCTTGATGGAGTCAACGTATTCGGTATCTTCCTTGGTTGGATTGGTGTCATCGTAACGGAGATTTGTCTTGCCCCCATATTTCTGGGCAAGTCCGAAATTGATGCACAGGCTCTTGGCATGTCCAAGATGAAGGTATCCGTTGGGTTCAGGGGGGAATCGGGTCAGAATGCTCTGTACTTTGCCCGATTTGAGGTCGTTTTCGATTATTTCCTCGAGGAAATTCAGCTTCTTAGGTGAGTCTTCCATTTCTATACAATAAATGAAATACAAATGTAGTGCAAATTTTGTAAATTTGCGTCTAAACAGTCAATTATAGATGATCAGATCAATGACCGGCTACGGCAAGGCCGTAGCCCAGCTCGAAAACGGCAAGATTACCGTTGAAATCCGCACCCTCAACGGCAAGAATGCCGACATCAACCTCAAGTCCCCGCTCCTGCCCAAAGACAAGGAGATAGAAATCAGACGCAAGATAGCCTCAGTACTTGTACGGGGCACCATCGACGTCTTCATCAACTGGGAACCTGACACAAGCGACTGCTCGCATCCCATCAACAAAGACCTTGTCAGGACCTACTACGGCGAGCTCCTCGAGTTGAGGAAGACTCTTCCCGGATTCGCCCTCGGGTCCTTCAAAGAAACAGATCGGATGAACAACGAACTTCTTACCGCAGTCCTGCGGCTTCCGGATGTTATCGACAATTCCCGAAAGGAGATAATCACCCCCGAGAACTGGCCCCTGGTGGAAGGTGCCTTCGACAGGGCGCTCGAGGCTCTCTGCGAGTACCGCGCCGTCGAGGGGAAAGCCCTCTACAGGGATGTAACTTCGCGGATTGCCAGAATTCTGGACCTTGAAGATGAGGTCGAAGGATTTGAAGCAGAAAGGATTGCCGCTGTCCGCGAGAGAATCTCCAAGGCACTTGAAGATCTTAGTCAGAAGCCCGATGCCAGCCGCTTTGAACAGGAGATGATCTTCTACCTCGAGAAACTTGACATAAACGAGGAGAAGGTACGCCTGCGCCAGCACTGCAAGTACTTTCTCGACACCATCGACTCCGAGCCCGAACCCGGACGCAAACTGGGATTCATCATTCAGGAAATGGGACGCGAGATCAACACCACAGGTTCCAAGGCCAATCACGCCGGAATCCAGAAGACCGTAGTCCGTATGAAAGACGAACTGGAGAAGATTCGAGAGCAAAGTATGAACATTCTGTAATCCAGCGCAATATGAAGAACAAGCAACTAACTGTCTTTCTTATGCTTACAACTGCCATTCTCAGCTCCTGCGCCGGACCTTCCCCCAGGGAAGAGAGTTCGGAAAACGCTGTCATCTCTGCCATAATGGAGAGGCGTTCCATACGCAAGTACCAGGACAAGGCCGTTCCCCGGGAACTGCTTCAGAAGGTTGCCGAATGCGGAGTACACGCTCCCAACGCTATGAATGCCCAGAAGTGGGAGGTCCGAATTGTGGACAGCCCCGAATACATAGACGGAGTGACCAAACTCTTCCAGGCAAAGTATCCGGAGGTAGCCGCCCGCAACACCTACTTCAAGAATGTCTTTCGCAATGCACCGGCCATCATCTGCGTTGCCGGGGATGGAGGACGGTTCAGCGATGTGAACTGCGGTCTCATGGGCGAGAATATGATGCTCGCCGCCCATTCACTCGGACTCGGCACCTGCTGCCTCGGCGGTCCCGTAGATTTCCTGATGCATGAAGCCGATGCAAGGCCCTACCTCGATGCCCTGCAGTTCTCCGACGGATATACCCTCTGCTACATCCTTGCAATAGGCTACCCCGAAGAGAGCCCCGAAGCCAAGCCCCGGGACCTCAGCAAAATCCGTTTTGTGGATTTCAGATGAGGCACTGGTATCAGCTGACGGCTATCACAATTCTGGCAGTTTGCGGCTGCTCAGGGAAGAATCTCCCGTCTTACTACAGGGATTATCTCAAGGAAACAGCTGCTCTGATACGGGATGTCCAGAAGAATGAAGCCGACGGGTTCTATTTCTGGACCGATGCGCATTACCCCGACAATGCCGGCAATGCTGTAAACATCTTCCGCTTCCTTCAGAAGCATTCTTCACCCAGAGTTATCTTCTTCGGAGGAGATGCTTCGGAGAATTCAGCCGAATTAGACGAATCGTTGTCTGATTTCTTGCAGGACATCCACCGCATCAAAGAATTCAGCGACATCATTCTGCTTAGGGGAAATCACGATTTCGTGAACTACACGGGAGATTTCAAGACCGAATGGGGGAAGAAAAAAGCCCTTCCGCAGGAAGAAGTGGCAAGTATCATACGGTCCGCTTCCAAGGGTTCAGTCGTAAGGGACTCTTGCGACAGACATTCCTGTTATGGCTATTTTGACAGGAATGGAATCAGATACATCCTTATTGACACCTCAGACCATGTTGCAGACTCTACCGTTATTTATGGGATGTCCGACAATCAGATTGACTGGATTCTGTCCGAAGCTGTTCTGAAGGCTCCACAGGGGAGCGGCATAGTGCTGCTGTCTCATATTCCTCTTGCAGGCCAACTGTTCCAGGACTTCGTCCCTTCTCACGTCGAGATGAGAAGATGCCTGCTGGGTGCCGTCAGAGCTGAGGCCGTAGAGTTCGCAGGAAAAAACTATGATTTCGCCGGCAGGAAAGACCTGCACTTCCTTATGGTTCTCAGCGGTCACAGACACAGGGACTCAGGAGACAATTCCGACGGGATATTACAGATATTGACCGGCAATGACTCACTTACCCCCAATCCTCGAATTGAAAGCCCCGCAGTTGGTGAGAGGGGAACTGTTCTGGAGCACTGCATCGATTACGTATCTGTCTCAGAAGACTTCTCTACGGTTTCTATTATCCGAATAGGCAGGGGGCAAAACAGGATATTCGATGTCAAAAAGTAGTTTCTTCGGATACTTCGGGCTGGCTGTTGTCTGCCTGTGCATATTCTCCGGATGTCAAAAGAACTGTCCGGGGCGGGAGTATGATACCCTTCGCGCATTCCTTTCCGGTCCGACAAAAGCACATATTGACGGTGAACTTACCTTATGGGACAATGCCGACCTTGTCAGCATCTTCTACAAGTCTCCTGATAACGAGAAATGGACAGTGTCCGAGATAAGCGGGAAAGGCGAGGCTGTTCTTGTAAGGCCACGCACCCTCAGGGTCATGTCAAGGGATTGCATTATGGCTATAGTCCCGTACGACGCCACAGCTTATTCAACTGAGAATCAATCTATCACAACTTCTATCAATACCGAGCAGATCTGGAATGAGGAAGGCAGTTCGCATTGCCTGCTGGCCGCCATCAGCCAGAGCGGGGATTTGCATTTCAGATATTGCAACTCATTCGTATCCCTACACTTGAAGGGTGACGCCACGATATCCTCAATCGAATTGATTTCCAACGCCGAAGAGCCTCTGAGTGGCCCGCTGAGTCTATTCCTTCCCCTCGACGGCGATCCACAGGTAAGCTGCACCGGGCAAAGCAAGGTGCTTCTGAATTGCAACACATCCATTGATGAGGATGGAAAGTATTTCATTTTCAGCACAGCACCTTCGTATCTCCCAGATGGATTGACTTTCAGAATCAAACTGACCAACGGTACGGTGCAGACAGTCAAAGTCACAACACCTGTGAATCTGCTATGCGGCCACATTCTACATTTCGAAGGAATATGCAAAACCGGTCAGTCCGACATCACAATTCCTGACATCAACTGAAATCACGATGAAACCATTATATAAGCATCTGTTCGCACTACTGTGCGTAGTATTCCTCTCCATTGTCTCCTGCACTCCGGAGAAGGATATTAGCGGGGAAGACGAACAGAACCTCGCGGCCATACTGCCTGGAATTATCGTAGATGAGTATTCAGATGAAGGGGATGAGATTGACCGTATTCCCGATTTCAGCCGGACGGGATACCATTACAGCGACGACCCCATTCCCGACTATGACAAAGTGATAGTGACCCTGTACCCTACAGGAGATAAGACCGACCGTTCGGACGAGATAAATGCAGCTATCAACAAGGCTGACGGAAAGACCAACTCGGTAGTTCTTCTAAAGGCCGGCGACTATTATGTCAGCAAACAAATCAATATACGGCAAAGCCATGTTTGTCTCAGGGGCGAAGGTGGTGGGAAAGACGACTGGAAAACGCGAATTATCGCCTGCGGCAATGGAGAGATGGAAAATTGCATCAACATAGGCAACAGGGTGATCAATCCGACAATAGACCAGAGCTCGGTTACAGCAATTGCAGAGGATTATGTTCCTGTAGGACGGCTGTGGCTGGAGATTGAGAATGTCAGCGGATTCAATGTACGGGACAGGATAGTAATCTTCAGGCCAGCAACCGCAGGATGGATTCACGACATCAGAATGGACAGGATTTCTGACGGTGAAAACTGGAATCCTGACGATATGGATATGTTCCACGAAAGGATTATCACATCAATTGTAGGCAACAGGATATATCTGGATGCCCCGGTTGTGATGGCCATCGATTCCGCGTATGGTGGAGGTTGGATTGCGAAGATTCATCTTGACAGGGTAGTTGAATCCGGAGTTGAGGATGTATTTCTGGAAAGTACATTCAATGGCGACCCTAGCGATGAGGACCATTGTCGCAACGGAATCAAGTTTACGGCAAGCGAGCATTGCTGGGCGAGGAGAATCAGCGGAAGGCATTTCATATTCAGTTTGGTAGGTCAGGGAAGTTCGAGCAAGAATATCACCATTGAAGACTGTCATTCATTTGAGCCCGTCAGTCTCATTACCGGAAGTAGGCGCTATGCCTTCAATGCAGGACAGCGCTCCGCTCTGGGCCTTGTGATCAGATGCAGCGCAGACAATGACCGTCATTCCTTCACCACTACAGGAAAGGCACCAGGGCCACTGGCCTTCGTTCATTGCAAGGCAACGAACTGCCATTCCGAGACCAGCCCTCACTGTTTCTGGGCCACCGGAATCCTGTACGACTGCCTGATTCAGGATTCAAGGCAGCTGTCTGTTCAGGATAACGATTTCTATGGAACAGGCGCATCTCACGGATGGCAGGCCTCGTGCGTTGTGATGTGGAATTGCGAGGCTCCACTTCTGGTCTGCCAGAGTCCATGGACAGCAGAAGGACATCATCCGACAGGCAAGAACTATTGCATTGGATGCATAGGCACTAAGAAACTGTCCACCGTCAAGGTAAACGGTCAGTATCTCAATGACAGGCCTCAGGGAGAATGGTATCCGGACCCAGGCGCAGGTGCATCGAACACCGCGCACGTGACAAGCGGAACTTATTTCGGTGCCAAGGCAATGGGGCTGTCTTTATATGAAGCCCAACTTGCCGCCAGAAAAGCAGAGGGAATCAGGGCGATTCCCGCAAACTGGTATCTCTGAGCCAGGAATCCGAGAAGCAAGCTTAAAGAGAGAAAACAAAGGAATAACTGCCCTTCAATGGAGCCTGGGAACTGCTTCTCAGACGTATTGCATACAAGGATTCTCCCCAGTGGCGGACCAATTGTTTGTCTTCAATCTTCATTGTCTCGATTTCGGGAGTCATTGTTTCGGGATACTTCATCTTCAGGACCTTTCCTCCAAGTTCAATTGCAAGCATCCCTTCCGCAACGGATTTAACCTTTCCGGGCGTGATGAAGTGTACCTCGTCGCCTGCGACTCTTCCATTGAGTTCATATTCATCCAGCACCGTAAGTGAAGACCCCATACCTGAATCCTTGAGACTCAAGGTTCTTGTGTATGAGACGAGGGATGCCTCCTCGGGATATGCGGCGGCAAACTCACTCTTCATAACGTAATTCTTCTTGACCACCTCGAATGACGAATATGACGCAGCATATTGTGAGCCATCCTTCTGAGCCACCCCATTCGGGGAAGGACAATTGTGCCATTCGGATATCATAGTCCAGATTTTGTATCTGTTCTCTCCGAAAGTATCCTTTACATACGTACCGACGCCGGGGTCAACAAGGAAAGGTATCTTGTCCACATAGAGGACAAAACTGCCTACGTCATTGTGACCATGAGTCTCGCCGTTATTGCCGGCTTTTGCCCCTACGAACCATGAATCACGGGTGCGGAGAAAGGCCTGCTGGCTCACAGGATACCAGCTTGCATCAGGGACAGATGCCCTGAGCTCTTCCATAAGGACTTTAGGGTCGGCTCCTTCCTTTAGACGCTGGTTATACTTGTCTGCCTCACGACAGAATTCCTTGTAATGACGAACTATTTCCAACTGCCTGTAGCCTTCGTCGGAAAAAAGGGAAGGATAAGGGACAGACTTATAGGGCGCTTTGAACGACATATAAATTGCCATATTCTTCAACTCCCTGCTATCAAACAGATTACCCACCGTGTAAAGCATCATTGGATTCTCTCCTCCAGTTGCATTGCCGTCGGCGAAGTTTGCCCACATACTCTTTCCGGTATCGGAGTTAATACCGGCATAGACTCTGGACTTGTAAGCAGCCATTGCCTGAAAATGCGGATTACTGCCTATCTTGAATGCTCCACGGGAAGCATCTGAAAGCAACTGGAGATATTCACAGAAACGTCCTATTGACTGTCCCCAATATGTTGCGCCCTCATCACAGGCTCCATCCTGTGGATAGGCCGCAAGATACTTGTCCACACTCTCAATCGAAGCCCTTACTGCGGCATCGAGTCTCTTTTGATCCTTTTCCATCAGAAGAATCGCGAGAAGACAGCCGTGATTGCACCAAGGATTCCAGTTGTTCAATCTGTCGCCAATAGAGCCCATCCACTTAAACTCATCGGTACCATATCCCTGAAGTGCCGGATCGATAATGATTCGCTTCACTGCATCCTGGACGCTTTCGCTGATGCTCGGGTCGATTTTGTCAATCTCTTCGTGAAAGAAATGCCATACGATAGGGATTGTTGCACCCAGACGGACATTACCGAGACCTATCTTCTCCATTTCGTAGCGAGGCAGCTGTCCATAGGTCTGATTTGAGTGAGACCAGTGGTATGAGGTTCCGTAGAACCACAGGCCATCGGCGATATCCATAAGGAAACGCCCCTCGCCCTCGGCAAGTTCGCCCATCATCAGGTATATTATTGCCTCCCTGTTCTTCAGTTCTATCGTCCTCATCGCCTGCTTGTCGCCTGTGGTATTCAGGCTGACAAAGGTGGAGGCTGGAATATGCTGCCACTTGTATTTGAGATACTTCTCGGCTTTGTTGACAAATCTACGTTTCATTTCATCGTTGAGAAGACGGTCCCACGCCTGCCTGTCGGAATAAGCAGGAAA
Organism: Bacteroidales bacterium; assembly: GCA_029009115.1. GTDB lineage: Bacteria > Bacteroidota > Bacteroidia > Bacteroidales > UBA932 > Cryptobacteroides. Next base: position 56,192 of record JAQXJU010000064.1, read on the forward strand.
GGGGAACCATTCTCCACCAACCTTGAAACTTTCAGCCACACCCTTGGTTTGATACAGCGCTGTCAGACTCTCAGGCGCGCCATCTTTGGCATAAAGCGCAGAGCAGGCCAGAATTGAGGCCAGAATTGTCAAAAGAATTCTTGTCATAACTTATCGTATGTCAGGACTATTTCATACAGGGCCGCAAAATTGGTTGTAGGCAGATCCAGCCTGTATGCCACGCCCTTTTCAGTATCTGAAAGAGTAAAAGTGTAATCCTTTGAGGAAGGTACGGTATAACTCTTCCCTCCGGCAAGTTCTTTCGGCTCACCTGTTGCAGGATTGTCTGTGATAGCATATGCGATTGCCTTTCCTCCATTCCTTACATATACGGATACCAGTCTGAAATCAGGGAATGACGGAAGGAGCATATAATCGTGGACTGAACCTCCGAAACGGAAACCAGACCCATTGGTAGAGCGCCAACTGTCACTGCCCTTATTGGCTGCAATATAGAAATAAAAAGCGGCATCAGGATAGTCTTCCAGATAGTAAGGGCCTGAGAGTCCCTTTCCGCAAACGGTACTTATGCCAGGACGGCTGCCGACGAAAGGCCACCCGCCATTGACAAGTGAGGCGCCATCGTGAATCAGACATCTGACTACCTTGGTGGAAGACTCGAATACAAGCGACCAGTCAGCCTCCTTTCCGATGTTCAAAATATGACTGCGAATCAACTCAACGGCCTTGTCCGTAACTTTTTGGGCAGAAAGGTCAGAATTGTCAATCAGAGTAACTCTTAACCCCTTGCTCAATCTGACCGCAGGCACAGGGACATAGTATTCCCCGGGCAGGAAAACAGACTCTCCGTCGGGAGGTAGCAGAACAATCGTATCGGATCCTTCTACGGACTCGGTCTTTAGAGTAGCCGGATTGTAATACAAGTTCCCACAAAGGGCCTCTCCTGCATTGGAAGCCAGCTTGACCTGCACTATATTATCTGAATTTATCTCGAATTTAATGAGAGTCAGGATATTACGCATAAGGACCTCGTTTCCCTTCACTTCTCCTATCGAGATATTCGAGGCTTTGGGTATGTTCCCCTTGACACAAACATAGGAGGATGGAAGGGACAACTGTATCAGATTCTGTTCCATATCCAGACTCACCGACTCCGATGAAGGATAGACAAAATATCTGGGAGTGAAAGCACTGCCGCAAGTAAGTTCAATCCTTGCCGAATTACCCTCTGCCAGAACAGGTGCAAGATCTTTATACAGGGAATGTCTTTTCAGTTCGTCATAGGTAGCCAGACAACATAACCTGTCATCTTCCTCCCAAATGATGCTGGAGGCCTGAAGTGTAGTTCTGGCAACATCGCTGTGAAGTGTCAGGACAAAGGTTGAGGAATGCTCTGTAAGGTTATCACCTTTGCTGCAGGCAACAAACAGAATCGTCCAAACGAACAGACTACCAATCAAGTTTATCTTCTTCATCATATTTTTCGTTGTCTATGTTTCCTCCTCCTGTAACGGAGAAGCAAGCCTTGGATGAATTGAAATAATTCTGGTCCGATGAGTTGAGTGCCTGATTATACAGTATTTCGTATTCCGGATAATCGCACAGCAGACAATTCCTGACATTGTCAAGGGTTCGGGGAAGTTCGTAACCTCTGGCATACCAATATACATTCCTGTATGTGCTCTGCTCATTTTCGAGCAGGAACTGATGCAAAGGCTCATATACGTTATCCAGCAGCCATCTTGCCCCTCTTCTGTGTGAGTCAAACCATTCGTGGCCCTCTCCGCCCATTTCGAAAACCCGCTCCCAGAAGATTGCGCTGACGAGTTCATCTTTTGTAGCGAACTGCCCCTTAGTCCATGCGGGCTGTGAAGAAGGCTCACTGGCAGAATTTCTGGCCCTTTGGTGGATGCACTCTATATAATCGTAAGAATCTCCCAGAGAGCCGTTGATTCCAAGTTCGGCACAGGCCTCGGCAGCGATGAAATACATCTCTGGAAGTCGCAACAGATAGTAATCGGCATATCCGGCATCCTGATCAAACTGGGGATAGAGATACTTCTTGAAATAGGCCTGATCTGTACTGTTCTTCATAGGATAGACCTCAACCTTGCGAGCCTCACCGTAAGGATTGCCATTATTGTCGGCAGTTGCATAGTATTCATTATAGATGTATGAAGCATCGAGCCTGGGGTCGTTGCATCCCACAAAGAACTTGTCACTGCCTGAAGTCCGGACAGGGCCTCCATAAGTCCTCCCCCACTTTTGGAAGACATATCTGCATGGTCTGACCATTCCCGGGGTGGATGCGTGGGTCAGGAGTGTTGCATTCAGAGTTCCGACCATATAGGCAGGAAGAGAATAAGTGGAGGCGACAGAGCTGATGCCGCCGTTGGGAGTAACCTGAATAGCAAATATTCTCTCTTCTGAGAAGAAAGCATTGTCCGCAGACTGTGGATCCCAGTTGAAAAGCGTCCTGTAATCTTCCTCCAGCGAATACGGGCCCTTGTTGATTACTTCATCAGCACACAGAAGAGCATTCTTCCAAGCCTTGGAGGCACTGTCAATCCCCAACTCACTGAAATCAGGGACAATCTCGCCGGAGGCTATTGTCCCGAATGCCTGGTCGGAGGGAGAGGACAGGATTGAGGCTATCTGAAGGTACACCTGTGCGAGGAATGCTTTTGCGGCATATTTGTCAGCCCTGCCTGAAAGACCTGTAATCTCTTTCTGCCTTTCAGCGGTACGCATATTCTCGAAGGCATATTCCAAGTCTTTGAGAATCAAGTCATATACCTTTACGAAGGAATCACGTTTGACATAAGCATCCTTGTCCGAACTCATCGGGGAGGTAAAAACAGGGACATCCCCAAACATTCTGACGGCATAGAAATACATTATTGCCCTGATTAACCTGGCCTCACCCTCAATCTCGTCTTTCTGCTCCTGGGGCACAGGACTGGTTCTCAGCCCTTGAATGACTGAATTGGCAGTATTGATTGTGGTGAACATTCCTGCCAGAATACTGCGTCCTGTATTCTGGTCCGCATAGAGTGTTCCCCTGAGGCACTGTTCCAGGGCAAGGCCACTGCGGGTATCTTTCCAGTGCACAAGAGGCGATGCACAATTGAAGTTAAAGAACCAAGCAGAAGAGGTAAACACCTTGCCCATTGTTCCGTACAGGCCAAAAATCTGCGCATCAAGAGCTTTCTGCGTATCGAATGCGGAGCCTTGCAGAAGTCTCGTCGAAGGGTCCTCATCCAGAATCCGGCAGGACACCAGCGCAAATACAGCAACTATTACAGCAAATATCTTCTTCATTCTAGCGTTGCATCAAAAAGAAAACTTCAAGTCCATACAGAATATCCGTGAACTGGGATAAGAACCGTTGTCAATGCCTATGCGTCTCATATTGTCACCAAAACTGCTGACCTCGGGGTCCCAGCCCGAATACCTTGTCCATACATAAGGATTGCTGACCGACAAGCCTACGTTGAAGCTCCTCAGATAGCGTTTCTTCAAGGGTTGCTTGTATGTAACTGACAGTTTTGAGATACGCAGATAACTTCCGTCCTCGACATTGAGCGAGGAGAACCATTGCGAATCAAGATTAGAGACATACATTCCGAGTGCGGGATATACGGTCTGAGTGTTTTCCGGAGTCCAGGCCTTGACTACGGCATCCCTGAGGACATTATTCAGGTTGTTATACTGGGTGTCAAGAAGTTGGTTGAGATTGGAATTGCAGATATCGTTCCCGTAGGAGCCATTGAAAGACATACTGAAACTGAAGCGTCCCCAACTCATATCAAGTCCAAAACCGTAGGTAAAATCGGGATTGGGATCACCTATTATGGTGCGGTCCTCGTCATCTATGTATCCGTTGCCGTTAAGGTCGCAATACCTGATGCTTCCGGGGCCTTTTTCTGTCCCCGCAGAGAAACCCGGACCGCTCTCCCCCTCCTGGACAATTCCATCAGTCTTCAGTCCGTAGAAAAGTCCTATCGGCTGCCCTTCGGCAAAGATATTCACTGCCTTGGCAAAGTAGCGGCCGTTTCCTATCTGGTCTCCGAGATAGTAATTGCATTTTACCTTCTCTTCTCCATTCAGGAAGATGTAGTCACCCTCGCTGTCAGTTCCGATATTGATAATACTGTTGCGGTTGAATGAGATGTTTGCATTCAGCATCAGTTCAAAATTACGGGTCTTGATGGGTACGGCATTGAGAGACAATTCCAGACCTTTGTTCGAAATTATTCCCTGATTCACCCACGTTGTTGAGAATCCGGAAGTTATAGCTATGTTCTTCCTATTCAGAAGGTCATAGGTGTACTTGTCATAGAGGTCTGCCGTCACAGCGAACCTGCCGTTCCATAATCCCAGATCCAAGCCCATATTCCACTGGCTCGTAGTCTCCCATTTCAGATTCGGGTTCGCAATATTGGAGGGGATGATTCCAACTGAGAAAGACGAATCGCTCGAGGGGTCATGAGAGGGATATTTGTTGGCCGAATAAGTAACATAAGTCTGATAAGGGCTGACACCGGCATTTCCAACCATTCCCCAGCCGAGTCTCAGCTTTGCGGATGACACTGTCTCGGAGTTGAACCATGGTTCTTGACTGATTCTCCAGGCTGCAGCGAAGGACGGAAAGAATGAGTATCTGTTCTCTTTTCTGAAACGGCTGCTTCCGTCTGCTCGCAGGGTCCCGGTCAGTACATATCGGTCTTTGTAATTGTATATCAGCCTGAGGAACGCGGACATTGTACTTGACTTGCTTTCGCTGTAGGCTGTCATAGTATTGGGAGCCGAATTGATATTGTCCGACTGCAATTCGTATTGCCTGATGTTATACCCAAGCACAGACTGGGTAGAATTGAAGGAATCGGTATATGTCGCTCCGAGAGTCCCGGACACATTGTGAACCCTGGCAAAGACCTTGTTGAAATTCAGAAGAGCATCGACATTCCACCTCAATGCCACATCATCGTTTACAGAAGCGGTAGCACCTCCGGAGGTGCGGTTGATTGAGGCACCCTTCCATTTGGTCCTTCTCGCAACATTGTAATCGGCACCGGCTGTGAGTTTGAAGTTTAGGCTCCTGCCGAGTTTCAGACTTGCATATGCGCTGGGGGTTATCCTGTACTGGAATCTTCTGTTGTAAGCGTCTTTTATCCACCTGTTAGGCGTTGACTTGCTGTCTTCCTCTATCGTATCCCAGTCTTCGTCTGCATCGTCATAGTCAGACAGATTGCCGGAATAATACGGTTTAGAAACAAGAATGCTTCTCATCATAGAACCTGAAGCAAACTGACGCCCCCCGTTCGACCCTTGCTGAAGACTCGAATTGACATTGGAAAGATTGAACTTGGTTCCGAGAGTAATTCTGTCCGCAATGGTCTTTTCAAGATTCATCCTTACCGTCAGCTGGTTGCTTCCTGTTGTCCGTACGATACCATCATTTTTGTTGAAGCCAAGCGAGAAAGTATATGACATATCCTTGGGCCGTCCGGAAATTGAATAGTAATACCTCTGTCTGAAAGCATTTCTCAAAGAGTAATCCTGCCAATCTACAGGTGTGACCTTCAATTCGCCCCGGCTGGACGGACTCACATAGTTGTCGAACATCCGGTTCAGGATATTGATACGCCCCTCGTTCAGGGTGTTGTCCTCTACATAACTGACATAATCATCGAAGGTCAGGACATCCAGCCTCTTGTATTTCGCAACATAGTCAAGCCCCGCAGAAAAGAAGACATCCTGCTTGTCCGTTTTAGCCATCCGGGTCGTTATCAGAACAACTCCGTTCGCTCCTTCGGACCCGTAAATTGCGGTAGCCGATGCATCTTTGAGAATCTCTATTGAAGCTATATCCCTGGGATTCAGTCCCATCAAGGAGTTTGTAGCCTCATAGGAGTCAGTATTATCGCTCCCGTATGAGAGCATTGATGATGAGTTGGCATCAGTCAGTATGATTCCATCGACAACAAATAAGGGCTGAGAAGAGCCCGTAAGCGATGACATTCCCCTGATACGGATATTTACGCCGGCATCGGGAGATGCGCTGTTTGATACAATCTGAACCCCCGAGGCCTTACCTTGCAGCAATTGGTCTAGAGACGTGCTCTGGGCAGCCTTGCTGTCATCAACCGTAACGGAGGCAACACTACCGGTGAGGTCGGATTTGCGCATTGAGCCATAGCCTACCACGACTATCTCCTCGAGTTGGGTTGCATCTTCGCGCAGGATGACATCAATGACATCCGACTTGTTCACCTTTACCCTCTGCTCCACGTAACTCAGGCAGGAGAATATAAGGACTTGGTTTTCTGCGGCGGGAAGATTAATCGAATAAGCTCCCTTCTCGTCACTTACCGTACCTATGTGAGATGAGCCTTCAAGCAAAACGGCCACACCCGGAACAGCCTTGCCCAAACCATCCTTGACGGTGCCTCGCACAAGAATACCCTGAGCCTGAAGCCCTATACTCAGAAAGACAGACAGAATAATCAATATTTTCTTCATTTCAATACAGGCTGTTAGAATGACAAAGTGATTCCTGCCATCATTAGTTTGGCAACAGGAACGCTGCCGTAGTCCAAACCTCTGGTGTATGGCGAGGAGAAGGAGTTTACATCTGGGCAGTAGCCCTCATACCCTGTCATAATCAAAGGATTGGTAAAGCTCAAGGTACAAGATGCGCCCCGTATGAATGAGCGTTTCCCTACCGGAAGGTCGTAGCACAAGGATACCCTGCCAAGTCTCAGGAAAGAGGCATCACAGACATAGCGGTCGCTTACATAAGCACTCCCTTCAGAGAGCATCTTATTCATATCCAGAACTTTATGGCCCAGGGCACAATCAGCGTCAGCAAACAGGGAGATACGCTTCCATGCCAGTCTGACTGAAAGACCACCCAGAAACAACGGCGCTGTCCTACCAAGGACCACCCTATCCTCTGTTCGGGCAAGGCCGTCTCCGGTTTGGTCCTTGAAGTTGCCAGACGCATCAGTTTCATATCCCAAGATGGATGAGACAGGCCAGCCAGTGGCATTGACACTCGTCTCGACTGATGCCCCTACTGACGGCCCATAGGAAGATGCATCCGAGACAGAGCAGATCTGGCTGGACTGGAATGCTCCGTTTGCAGAGACTCTCAATTTCAAATCTGACAGTTCAAGCAATTCTGCAGAAAGATTGAATTCAATCCCCTTGTTACGGATAGATGCTCTGTCTTCGGCAACTAGCTTTCCGGAAGAGAAGAACCACCTGTTGTGAATGCCTCTGGGCTCGCCGAAACAGAATACCGAGAATGTGTCATCGGACAATTTGTCATAATATGAGATTCCGCCGCTCAGACGTCCTTTAAGGAATGAGAAATCCACACCTGCATTCCACTCTCTGCTCCGGACCTTGTTGAATCCTTCATACAAGATCTCTGTTCCCTCTTCGGCTGTCACGAATGAGGCACCCGGCACGAATGAGCCTATAAGTTCATACGGAGAGAACGACTCGCGACCAGCCTGCCCCCAACCGCCTTTCAGCCTGAGTTGTCCGTCTGAATGCGACAGTCTGGCGATGTCAAACCATGCAGAAATAGCCGGATACAACGACAATGAAGACTCATATCTGGGGTTCTTGTCGGCTCTGACTGCAGCCGTAAGGCCGAATAAAGAAGCATATTTGAGATTAAGCGAAGTCAATGCTCCGACATTCGACATTGCCCTGTTGAATAGGTGGATATCCTGTTTTCCGGAGCTGAGGCTGATACTTCTTGCGCGCAGTTCGTGAGTGAAGAAATCCTTGCCATTCAAGGTATTGAACTTATCCACAGAGCCGCAGTACTCCAGACCGGCCATCAAATCAAGCCTGAGATTGTCGATAGGATGATAAAATGAATTTACAGAAGAGGTGACCGTATATCTGAGCATTGACGACGACAACAATGCGGCCGCTCCATTGTTCTTTTCTCCGAAAGAGGTCTTATTGCCATACCATATGTACCGGTTGTTGTTGTCATAATCCAAACCGGCTTCGGCACGCAGATTCAGATTCTGCAGAATGTTATACTGAACATAGGCATTGCTGATACTGCGGACGTCAAGGGAATAATCGTCATAATCCTCGACAAAGCCGGAATAATCTCCCGTCAGGCGAAGCAAAGAGCCAGCTGTCTGTGTTCCATAGTATCCGGTACTGCTCTGGGCATCCTGACGTCCTCTCGACAGTGATGTTCCAAAACCAAACCACCACCTATTGCTCACTTTTGAATCAAAATTGGCCCTTACTCCACCGACCAGGCTGGAACTGCGTTCCATAGAACCCCGGTCTTGACGATAAAAAGCGCTAAGTCTCAAGGCGTTCCTATTATTCAGGCTATTAATCTCGAGATAGTGTGAATTTGAGCCGTTAATTCCGACGTTTGAGTTCTCCCTCGCAGAAAAACCTTCCTTCGAAGGACGCCTGGTCTTAATGGAAATGACTCCGTTAGCACCCTTGGAACCATACAAAGCAGTTGCCGACAAATCCTTGATGACCTCTATGCTTTCAATGTCAGCAAGATTTAGCGAAAACAAGGAATTGAGAGCCGAAGTATAGCTCTGGCCCCTGTAGCTGTCCTGCCAGAATGCATTCCTGTTCTGGGAGATTGACGAGCCCAGACAGACTCCGTCGATAACCCAAAGCGCTTCACTGTCAGAATGGAGAGAGGACAGACCTCTTATGACTGTGCTGAGTTCGCCGGTAACGCTTCCGTCGGAACTTGAAACCTGGACTCCGGAAATCTTTCCCCTGAGGAGTTGAGCTGGCGACAGTGTCAGTGCATATTCGGTATCAAGGCTGTCCCTGACCAGTGATTGCCCTGACATCAGTTGAGCGCACAATGGCATCAGGACCAAGATAATAGGTATCTTTCTCATAGAACTTATTCGTAGAACAGTATGAACCAGCGTATTACCTGTCTTCCTACACCTGAATAGCGATATTTGTTACCAGGCTTTGAATCCGTAAGGACAAAACGGAACATACTCTCGCTGTTGGAGTAGTATTCTGAAGAGAATGAGGGAATCGTGAGAGTCTTCTTCCAGTCATCGCTCATCTGATATGTCTTGACCGTCTGAGTCTGACCACCTTCGACTGTCTTTCCTTCAAGATCCACAATTGACCCGGAGGTACCTGTAGCCGTAGGCTCATTGTTTTTCAGCTTGACATCAGAATTGCCTAGCATCAGCCAAACTTCCTTCAGAGCCTTGTCTTCAAAAGAAGGGAATTCAATCCAGAACGAAGGATTGGAAGAGGATGAGCCGATAACCAGACCGCACGCGTTATTATGGAGCATTGCATCCGATTCTCCGGCAAAAAGTGTGAATGTATTGCCGAAAGCATCCTTCTGAGTCCAGTATGCAGGGACACTTTCTCCATCATTTCGGGGGATATCGACCGTACCGGACTGTGCGGACACCAGAGGGTGGGCAACCATACTGTAGCCGTTGTTATCCGGCCACTTTCTGAATACGATCTGCAGACATGGCCTTTGGCTGAACGAGATTCGTTTCTCTATCCCGCTGCCAGTTCTAAGGACAACAGTCGCTCTATTCGTACTGAATGTATTCGCTGAAGGATAAGTGAGGAACAATTCATCTCCCGGCTGCCCTTCGGAGGCACTCAGCGAGACTTCTCCTTCAACATCCTCAAGACTTGCACTCCAGTTCTCGTTGGTCGAGAAAACAATTTCGGCAGAACCCGCAACAGGCAATAGTGAGGTCTGAATCCTGCTTTCGTCAATTTCTAGGAAGGGAACGCATTTGTCCTGGATAATCTTCACCTGGACATCTGACGCATCTGCCGCAGAAAATACTACAGTTGCCTCTTTGGTAGATGAAATATCCTTGTTCTGCCCAACGGAAAGACTGTAACTGCAGGATTTGACACCATTGTTTGACGGCAAGGTCACAAGTGCATCTGAATCGGCCGTTACACCGACTGACCATAAACAGTTGGAGCGGATGTCCAACTTAATGACCCCTCCTGTATCAGGAAGATTCCAGAGCAAAGGAGAGTTTACTTCCAGCACCGGAGTAAATGCCTTCTGCCGTACCGGGACACGAACTTCCTTCCCGTCAATAGTAAAAGACAACTGAGTCGTCCGCACTGAAGGCAGCGGATTGTCTTCAAATTGCACTTCGATGCTCCACTCCTTCAGAATACCTCCCGGATTGATTCCACAGTCGGCAGAAGTGCTGAGCCACTCGCTCGATTCTTCCTTTCCCAGACTCCAACTTCGGCTTGAAGATACACGAACGGTATCGCGAACCATCTCTTCTGATACAAAAGATGCAGCTTCCACTTCAAGCGATTGCCTGTCAACGCTCAGCAGAGCATCCTCCCTGTAATTCGAGTCCAGGAAGGATGCCCCGCTGCAAGAGACAAGGAACAATGACACAACTGCACCTGCAAGGTGTTGACGTGAAATCATAAACTATAGTGTCTGATATACCACTTCGAGATATCTTATGTATCGATTTGAGGCGTGATTGAAGTACATCTGATATTGAGACTCATCCGTGCCGGACAGTTGCCAGGAATGTATGTCATTAATACTTAAAGGCAATGGCTTCCAGATGTCTCCACCTGTGGCATCAGTGTCAAAACCGACCTTGCGTATGGACGGGCGGCCGAAATTATTGTTGGCATTGTTGGGGTCAACATTATTGGCGACGTTGCCGACAACTACACTGACAAAAATAGGCTTCTTCCCGCTTATCTTAGGGAAATTGATATAATCACCAATAGCTTTCCCCATAGTAAGGGCACCGGTCGCAGAATTAATCCAGACTCCATTTGTGTTTTTTGTCGAGAAGGTATGTCCCGACTTTGTCGTTATTGCCAGTTCTTTTCCTATTGATACAGCATCAGCAGAGGTGCCTTTGTTGATACCATTGCCCAATTCAAGATTGGTAATGGGCCAATAGTTGGTATCATAGCCGTTATACAAATCCAGTATGGCACTCTCTGCATTTGCAACGGTGCTGAAAGTCTTGACACCGCCAAATGAGGTCACTCCGTTGGCAGACTTGCAGTAGGCCCTGTAATAATAAGGAGTATCCGGCGTCAAATCTGTTGCAGTCATCGTGAAGACATTGATGAGTGGATCTGTAGAGAACCTGTTCACAGATGAACCTTCAAGTTTTGTCCATTCTTTGCCGTCGGTCGAAATCTGAAATCCGACTTCATCTGTTTCAGCCTTGTCATCAGGAGCAATTCCATACAAGGTAGCTGTATTTCCTCCAGCTGTTCCAAGTTGCCCGGCAACACCGGTGACGACTTTCCTGAACCAGCCGTTCTCCGAGCCGAAACCAACATACTTTTTGTTTCTCTTTACGACAAAAGCCCCGGAAGAACGTTCCGAAGTAAGCCCATCCTTATTGGTAAGACTGATGGTGAATCCCTGTGTGAAATCATTGGGCCAAACGCAAAAATAATAAGTACCCGGATCGAACACTTCACCAGACGGCTTCAAAGTCAGTGTCTTGGAGCTACTATTGGTTTTACGCGAGACCTCTCCGCTCTTGGCATAGCAGTATTTGCGTCCTGCCACATACTCCCCATTGTTTCCCCTGAATTCAAGGGATGCGATGTCTGAAGATTCAATGTCGAACCTGATCACCGCGCAGGCATTGTGCAGATGGCATTCTGTGCCATCAAATGCTCCCACCAGTGCGAATGACCCGGCAGGTATACCATCCTTGACGGCGGTCTGGACCTCGGGGATTGTGAAATTACAGGCGAGAAGCTCGCCTTCACCCTCGGAACTCATAGAAGCAAAATACGGATAAGCCACGGCAAGTGGGGTAAGTCCTTCCGGAAGGTTTATCTCAAAATCCGCACTGGTTGACGGCACATACTCCGACGAATTGAGTATTCCGTGGGCGCCTCCGGAATTTTCGGCATTGACACGTTTTCCCTCAGCATCCATGGAACAGACTGCAATCTTATCGGAGGCATCCCACAGGAGCGAAAGGCCATCCATAGACACTCTTGTGAGGGAATCCTGACTCACGCGCAAAGTCATACTGACCATAGGAGCAGGACTCTCGCCAAGTGAGTTGTTTTCAACTTTCTCAGAACAGGAAACCGCAGCAACTGAAATAATGGCTGCCAGAATAATTCTATTCAATGTATCCATACCTATAACATTATTCATTCCAAGGATCGGAAGAATCCTCTTCCATTCCCTCGTTACTCATACAAATAATCCGCTCCTGCTCAAGAAGCGCGATGCTCAGCTCAGGCTTTCTGTAATCAGAAGGCGAACAAGCAATGGGACTTACTTTCATGTTCATATCTATAAAATTGATTATTACTTTCTTATTGGATATATTCGTATAAACAGAAGCATCAGTGCGGCAAACAATGCGGGGAAAATGGAGAACATACTCCATATCATCTGAGTGACAGTTCCTATATCTGAAATCGATACTACGGCAAGACCTGTCTGCGGATCAGTCCCGGAAGAGAATCCTGCCACTCCCAGCAGAACCGCAACCAGCCCTCCGGACAGGGCGGAGCCCAACTTCTGAGCCATCGTGCCTGAAGAGAATATCAGCCCGGTAGATGATGTCCCGTGAAGGCTTATCGAGTAATCGGCTACATCAGCATACATAGACCATAACAGAGGACTGTAGATTCCTATTCCGACGGAAGTCAGAACGACAATCAGAATCATCACCCAGATATATCCCGGACTCATAGGAATGAAGTAAAAAGCGAGAGATGAAAGAGCACAAAGCCCGGCGGCACAACTGAACGCTTTCTTCTTGGAGCCTAGCCATCTTGTAACAGCAGGCGAAAGACCTCCGAATATCATTGACGTCACTTCTCCGAAGGTCATAAAAACGGTATAGTTGATAATCAGACGTCCGGCAGAGACATCCCCTCCAAGGCAATAGGTAATCATATATCCGGCCACGGCATACCTGAATCCGTTGAACAGATTGCTGCAGACCCCGGCAAGGGTAAGATAAATCCAAGGCTTGTTCCTGAACAAATGGCCAAAAGGACGGAAACTGAACTTCTCTGCTCTTGGCGGGCTGATCCTCTCTCTTGTCATAAGACCGCAGAGTAGCGTCATCACCGCTGCGACAAGCCCGAATATCGCACCGATTACAGAATACTGATGGGCTTCACTTCCTCCGATGAGTTTCTGAAGATACGGGAATGACAGCAGGGTAATGAACCCAAACGCATATGCGCCTACCATTCTGAATGATGAAAACTGGTTCTTCTCGTTGTCGTCTTCAGTCATTACGCCCATCAGCGAACCATACGGAACATTTACTGCCGTATATACGGCCATCATCAGAAGATACATAGTGTATGCCCATATTCGTTTCCCTGCAGGTCCCAGGTCCGGGGTATAAAGAAGCAGGGCGAATATTACTCCCAGAGGGAGTGCGCCAAAAATCAGCCAGGGCCTGTATGTTCCCCATCTGCTGCGGGTTCTGTCAGCTATCGCTCCGACGAGAGGGTCCGTCACCACGTCGAACAGACGGGCTACAAGCATAAGGGTGGCCGCATCGGCAACAGTCAGCCCGAAGATATTGGTAAAGAACAGGGGGAAGGCTATGGACATTATCTTCCAGGTGATTCCGCCTGCGGCAGCATCGCCAAGAGCATACGCTATCTTTTCTTTGAGAGAAGCCATAGGTTCAAAGTGTTATTGTCAGCGTCTTCTTTTCACCCGGGTGATAAGGGACGAATATGGGTTGCGATAGTTTGTTCTTCCCGTCAGGATTCTGTATGATAATTGTATATTCAGAATTGCGGAAGCGTCGGACTATTGTATAGCCTTTCATTTCCGAAGGGATGCAAGGATCTATCGTAAGTCCTTCATATTCAGGTCTGATTCCAAGAATAAACTCAGTCAGAGCATACCAGTTCCAGGCGGCAGTCCCGGTCAGCCAGGAATTCTTCGCTTCACCCGGAAGGGCAGATTCCTTGCCGGCAAGGCACTGTGCATAGACATACGGTTCGGTTCGGTGCAGTTTCTGATTCTCTATCCAGGCCGGAGCAATCTTGGTGTAGTGTTCCCAAGCATCATCGCCCCTTCCACAAAGAGCCTCTGCTATAATGACCCAGGGATTGTTGTGACAGAAAATGCCTCCGTTTTCTTTGTATCCGGCAGGATATGAGGACTGCTCTCCGAGTTCGAGGTGATAACGGCTGTATGCCGGATAGTTGAGTACCATCCCGTATTCGCTGTCAAGGTATTTCTTGACCGAGTCAAGCGCCCTGTCGGGATATCCCTTCGAAGCACCTATCCCAGCCATTGAACACCAGCCCTGACTCTCGATGAAAATCTTGCCTTCGTCGTTCTCACTGCTGCCCACCTTGTTTCCGAAATAATCATATGCCCGCAGGAACCATTCCCCGTCCCATCCATAATCTTCGACAGCTTGCACCATCTCATCGATTGCACTAGAAGCAGCAGCTATCCGCTCGTCCATTCCGCCAATTTGTGCAAGAAGAGAGACATACTGCCTCCCGCACCAGACAAAGAGTCCTGCTATCATCAGAGACTCCGCTTTTGATCCCTTGGTTTTGTTTTCAGTTGTCTGGAACGATTCATCAGGGTTGGTGGAGAAGCAATTCAGATTAAGGCAATCATTCCAGTCAGCCCTTCCGATAAGGGGAAGTCCGTGAGGCCCCCGGTTCTCGACAACGTGATTGAAAGACACGAGCAGGTGCTCAAGAAGGCTGACTTCTGTCCCCGGACGGTTGTCAAACGGGACAGGCTCATCAAGGACAGAAAAGTCTCCGGTTTCTTTAATATAGGCTACCGTTCCGAAAATCAACCACATAGGGTCATCATTAAACCCTCCTCCTATGTCATTGTTGCCTCGTTTGGTAAGTGGCTGGTACTGATGGTAGCATCCTCCGTCAGGAAACTGTGTGGAAGCGATGTCAAGAATCCGCTCTCTTGCACGACCCGGTATCTGGTGCACAAAGCCGACGAGGTCCTGATTTGAATCCCTGAAGCCCATTCCCCTGCCGATTCCGGACTCAAAGAAACTTGCCGACCTGGAAAAACAGAAGGTAACCATACACTGGTACTGGTTCCAGATGTTCACCATCCTGTCAAGGCGAGGTTCAGAAGATGAAATGGAGAAACGTCCCAGAAGCGAATCCCAGATTGAGCGGAGTTCCTCGAAAGCCACCTCAACGGCTTCTACGCTGCTGAAGCGATTGATTAATGCGCGAGCCTTGCTCTTGTTCAGGACCGACGGAGCCTCCCATTTGTCATCATCATCATTCTCGGCATAGCCCAGGATAAAGACGAGGTCGCGGCTTTCACCTGCCTCCAGTTTGATATCAATGCAGTGCGAAGCTATGGGGCTCCAGCCGTGGGCTATGCTGTTGCGAGCTTGTCCTTCTTCCACTGCGATGGGGGCATCGAAGCCATTGTACAAGCCAAGAAAAGATTCTCTGTCGGTATCAAAGCCCTGGATAGGACTGTTGACGGAGTAGAAGGCATAATGGTTGCGCCTTTCGCGGTATTCAGTCTTATGATAAATGACAGACCCCTCAATCTCAACTTCCCCCGTGGAAAGATTACGCTGGAAGTTCTCCATATCGGTCTGTGCATTCCAAAGACACCACTCGACAAAAGAGAACAGTTTCAGAGTACGGGGTCCGTCTGACAGATTGCTGATTGTAAGTCTCTGTATCTGGGCATCGGTATGGGGTGGCACAAAGAACAGGGCGGATGCTCTGATTGAGTCCTTTTCTGAAGTAATTCTGGTATAGCCTAGACCGTGGCGGCATTCATATCTGTCAAGAGAGGTCTTGCAAGGTTTCCATCCCGGATTCCAGACCTTGTCTCCATCCTTGATATAGAAGTAGTTCCCGCCATTATCCGCAGGAACTCCGTTGTATCTGTAACGGGTAATCCGTCTGAACTTTGCATCTTTGTAGAAGGAATAACCTCCCGCCGTGTTGCTGATCAGCGAAAAGAAATTCTCATTCCCAAGATAGTTTATCCAGGGAAAAGGCGTACGGGGATTAACAATGACGAATTCTCTCAATTCGTCGTCAAAATAACCGTATTCGGTTTCAGTCATTGATTTGGATAGTAATTGTCTGTCAGTTATCAGTTCTTAGCAACGGCAAAGATATTGCTAATAAAGTTACAATACTGACTGTTTTCTATCCAATGATTCCTATATTTGAACAAATCAGAGCCCAGGCCTTACAGAAGGAAGGCATTCTTCCTGTAATTCTCTCTAAACTCTTTGGGGGTCATATGTTTAACATCCCTGAAAGTCCTATTGAAATTTGAAATGGCATTGAATCCGCATTGTATGCTTATCTCTGCTACTGTCATGGATGTTTCGACAAGCAAATGTGTAGCATTGCCAATTCTTACCTCATTTATGTAACCCGATATGGAACGGTTTGTTTTCTGCTTGAAGAAACGGCTCAGGGCATTCGGAGTCATATTGACCAGTGCCGCCAGAGTATCCATGCGGATTTCTTCAGAGTAATGATTGTCTATGAAATCTTTGATGGTCTGCACCCTGCGGCTTTGGACGGGGATGTCGGCGTGGGCATAATGCGACGAAGCAAGAGGATGATAGTCGCCACTGACAGCAAGGTCATTGAGTATTCTCATCATCATCTGCCAACTGTCGAAAGAAGGTTCGGACGATTTGGCGAGAAGGTTTATCTTTTCATAGACCGTCATTATCGCCTTCATCCCAAAAGCAATTCCGACCC
>JAQXJU010000065.1 GCA_029009115.1 Bacteroidales bacterium
AGTAATCCGCCGCGAAAATCCTCACCCTTTCAGAATAGCCTCAGGAAGACTTCAATAGCCTGGTACTCAGCCATTCCGAGTTCATTGTAGAGCCGGGCTGTGTTCTGGGTACGCTCTTCGGCCCTCTGCCAGAACTCACGGGGGTCATCTCCGGGGAAGGGAACGATATCCTTCTGCGAGAGATGATGGTAGATGGCGTGTCTCTTCTCTACCACTTCCTCGGGGCTGAGGGGAACAGCCATATCAACCCTTCCGAGTTCCCATTCCATCCAGGCACCGCGATACAGCCATACGTGGCAGTTGTCAGTCCAGGATGCACCTTCTTCACGGAGTTGCCCGAGAGCTTCGAGCGCAGCCTCGGTACATACTCTGTGGGTTCCGTGAGGGTCGGCAAGGTCGCCGGCCATATAAATCTGGTCAGGCGCAAGTTCATTCATCAGCTTCTTGATGATATCCACATCCACCTGGGTACGGGGCAGTTTAGCTACTCCGCCAGACTCATAGAAGGGCAGATTCAGGAAGTGTACGTGCGACTCGTCAAGACCGAAAGACCGCACTGCACCGCGTGCCTCACTGCGACGTATGGCAGCCTTGTAATCAAGCAGTTGCCTGGGCTCAGCATTCCCGGGAACCTTCGATGCCACAAGAGCTTTCACTTCGTCGAAGCGGTCGTCGAATCCGAGCTGGGCAGCGGCATCCATATGTTGGATAACCACATCGTCGTGGACTGCCACATCACCCGAAGTCTGGTATGCCACGTGCACGTTGTGCCCCTGGTGAACCAAGCGGATGAAGGTTCCTCCCATCGAGATTACATCGTCATCGGGATGAGGAGAGAAGATGAGAACCTTCTTGGGGAAGGGGGTGGATGCGACCGGACGTGTGCTGTCGTCGGCATTGGGCTTTCCGCCGGGCCAGCCTGTAATTGTATGCTGGAGGTCGTTGAAGATGTCGATATTGATCTTCGAATAAGGCCCGAACTGATCAAGAAGTTCTTCAAGATTGTTCTGCAGGTAATCCTGCTCCGAGAGCTTCAGGATAGGCTTCCCAACCTTCTGGCAGAGCCAGAGCACTGCTTTGCGGCGGAATTTGGGAGTCCACTCGCAGGGGCCTATCAGCCAGGGAGCGACTTCGCGGGTCAACAGGCTTCCGGCAGTCTCGTCAACAAACATCCTCACCTTGGGATGATGCTGGAACAGTGATGCAGGACAGTCGGTTGAGCACTCGCCCTCGACGATCCTCCGCACGACCTCAGCCTTGTCCTCGCCCCAGGCCATCAGGATTACCTGTTTGGCACTGAGCATAGTTCCCATACCCATAGTAAGGGCAGTGCGAGGAGTCTGGGACATCTCGCCGTGGAAGTTACGCGACTGGCGTTTACGCGAAGAATACGACAGCAGGACCGTTCTCGTACAGCTCTGCTCTGAGGCTCCCGACTCATTGAAGCCGACCTGCCCTTCCTCGCCTACTCCAATGACCAGCAGGTCGATGTCGCGAGCCATTGCATCAAATTCGGCGCAATAGTCCCTGAGCCTGTCACCGCTCACGGTCCCATCCGGAATATGGATGTTCTCGGGCAGTATGTCGATATTGTTGAGCAGTTCGTTGTGGATACGGGCATTGCGGCTCTGCGATGCAGTATTTGACGAAGGATAATACTCGTCGATGGAGAACACTTCCACATTGCGGAAAGAAACCTTGCCTTCCTTGTACTTGCGGCTGAGTTTCTTGTACAACGACACAGGGGTGGCTCCAGTTGTGAGCCCGAGTTTGAAGAGCTTGCCGGGATTGAGGGCCTCAAACTCCTTGATTGACGAGATTACCATCTCGGATATGAGTTCGCTGGCCTCTGACTGCTCCGGAAAGACATCGGTGTAAATCTTGTCGTCGGCGTGGAGTATGCCCGCAGGCAGCTTGTCAATCAGCAGGCCGCCATCCTTGGGCAAAGAAAAGTGTTTGTCCATATTCTACAGTTCGTGAGACTTTTTGACTGCCTGGGTTGTAGTATAGTACTTGGCCAGCATATTGGGGACCTCCCACTCGGGGAGTTTTCCGTCTTCGAGATACTGGAGATAGTTGCGGGTAACCTGGGCAAAGTGGGCCTCGTGGCCATTCCTGTACGAATCAGGAATAATGACCTGCCAGCCTGAAGGCTTCTTCTCGAGGGAGATGCCGGGATAGTCTTTCAGAAGACCGGCAAAAGCGGCGGTGAGTTCGGCCTCGTAATTGATGTTATCGCAGGTGGGTTCGATGTAAAGCTCGGGTTTGTAGCCCTGCTCAGCTCCCTGACGGATAATCAGGTTTGCCTTTGAACCGCGCATAATCGAATAATGGGTGTCACCTGTTCCGGCAGGAGCCTCGTAGTTCCAGATAACCACAACCTTTGCATACACATCCTTGAGCTTATAGACCATCTCGCCGTTGGCGTATGCCTCGAGGTTTCCGTTCTTCACGCAAGGGGCAAGATACTCGGGGAATTCCTTGCAGTTGGTCGATGCCTCGAACTGCTCGGGAGTAATGATTGTGGGCCAGCGTTTTGCCGAAATCATCTCGATATCCTTGGTGTAGTCGAGAACAACATCGGGATATACCTCCCACTGGACAAGGTCAACAAGGTGTACGGTAACGTCGGCCAGACCCTCGCCCTGCTGCTTTACATCATAATACCACGCCGGACGGATGAGGCGGTTGCCGGCAACGTTCTTGAAGAAGTGGTGAACGCTCTCCTTGGTTACTGCGGGTTCCTCGGGAGTTCCGGGAAGCTGCTCGCCATAGATAGCAGGAATGCGGCTGAGATCGCGCTGAAGCATACTGGTAATTTCAAAGCGTTCTGTCATAATGTCATACAGAAGAACACCATTACGCTCTGCTGCCTCGAAGCTAGCCTTGAGGGACTCGAAATCCTCGGGAGTAACCGCCATAGGCTTGTCGGCAAGGACATTGATTCCGGCATCGACAGCCTTGCGTATGTAGGCAGGCTTGCGAAGATTGTTGCCGGCAGTAATCATAACGTTCCCCTTTTTCTCGCTGACCATCTTATCGAGGAAGTCCTCGCCGGTATAGACGATTTCGTTCCAGGATGTAGGTTCTTCAGAGCGTGTGTTGAAGCCTTCGATACGACCGAGGTGAGCCTTGAGATCTTCTCCTTCGGGAGCATAGACATACACATCGGGGTTTACCTGGGGATACATCGATTTCTGGACGAGAGCTGCATGAAAATGACCGGGATCGACAGTGATGAGAGTCACTTTCTGCTCATTCTTACAGGCGGTGATTGCGGCAAGAGCCATAAGTGCAACAAAGTAGTTTTTCATTGTAGTTATTATGATTTGGTGTTTACAGTAAATGGAATGCGACTGTGAGTCCGGCCATAACTTCTATTTTAATACCAATGACAAATGTACAAATTCTTTTTCGCTTTGCACAGTCAAAGACTTTCATAAACGATGGGGACGGCATCGGGTCACCGGACCCGGCCATCCCCATTCGGATAGAAGTGTTCGTGTCTGAAAGACTACTCAGCGGCAGGAGCCTCCACGGCAGGTGCTTCAGCTGCGGGAGCCTCAACTGCAGGAGCGGCTTCGGCCTTCTTTGCGCGACTGCGGCGAGTGGTCTTCTTTGCCTCCTTGGGTGCTGATGCGAGTGCGGCCTCGTTGAAATCAACAAGCTCGATCAGAGCCATCTCGGCAGCGTCTCCCTGACGGAAACCTACGTGGAGGATACGGCAATATCCGCCGGGGCGGTTTGCAACCTTGGGAGCAATGTTGCGGAAGAGTTCGGTAACTGCCTCCTTGCTCTTCAGGTAGCTGAAGACGATACGGCGGGAGTGGGTCGTGTCTTCCTTGGACTTGGTGATGAGAGGCTCAACATAAGGCTTGAGGGCCTTTGCCTTGGCAACTGTCGTAACAATCCTCTTGTTGAGAATCAGAGACGAAGCCATATTGGAAAGAAGGGCCTTACGGTGTCCGCTCTTACGTCCGAGATGATTGATTGCTTTATTATGTCTCATCTTTAGATATTCTTTTTCTTGGGTTCAATGTTGTACTTGGTAACGTCCATTCCGAAATAGAGCTTCATCTTCTCGACGAGCAGATCAATCTCACTGAGGGATTTGCGTCCGAAGTTGCGGAACTTCATAAGCTCATTACGCGAGTAGGAGACGAGATCGGCAAAGGTGTCGATGTCGGCAGCCTTCAGGCAGTTGAAAGCACGGACGGAAAGTCCCATATCGGAGAGCTTCGTCAGAAGCAGGTGACGCATATGCAGGCTCTCCTCGTCAAGCTCCTTGGCATCAGGCTCCACAGGGCTCTCGAGAACAGTCTTCTTGTCGTCGGTAAAGAGCTTGAAGTGGTAGATGAGGATATTGGCTGCATCCTGAAGAGCTGCGTTGGGGGTGATGGAACCGTCCGTCACAATCTCGAGATTGAGTTTCTCATAGTCAGTCTTCTGCTCGACACGCCAGTTTTCAACAGTCCAGTTGACCTTGCGGATAGGAGTATAAATGGCGTCCACGGGAATGGTTCCGATGGGCATATCGTTGTCTCTTGCCTCGTCGGCAGGCACGAAACCGCGTCCCTTAGTGATGGTGATGGTGATTTCGAGCTTTACTGAAGGTTCGAGGGTGCAGATATGCTGCTCGGGATTCAACACCTTGAAAGAAGACAATCCCTTTGAGATGTCCTCTGCGGTAAACTCCTGCTTCCCGCTGATGACAATGGAGACGGTCTCGTTATCAACAGATTCGACCATCCTCTTGAAGCGGACCTGCTTGAGGTTCAGGATGATATCCTGCATACCCTCGATCACACCGGGAATGGTGGCGAACTCCTGGTCAACGCCGGAGATCTTAATCTGACTGATAGCAAAACCTTCCAGTGACGCCAACAGGATGCGGCGGAGAGCATTGCCGATAGTCTGGCCGTAACCGGGCTCAAGAGGTCTGAACTCGAAACGTCCGACAGTATCGGTACTACCCTCAAGCATAATCACCTTGTTGGGTTTTTGAAATGCTAAGATTGCCATAAATGATGGATTAAGGTGTTAAAATGCTACTTGGAATAGATATCAACGATAAGCTGCTCGTTGATGTTCTCGGGAATCTCGTTTCTGGTAGGAACGTTGAGGAACTTTCCGGAAAGAGTATCAGCATTGAACTCGAGCCAGGAATACTTGGCTGCGGAAGCGATGCTGCTCTGGATAACCTCGAGGCTCTTTGACCTCTCCCTGACAGCAATGGTGTCACCGGGCCTTACGTGTGCAGAAGGAATGTTGCAGACGTCGCCGTTGAGGGTGATGTGCTTGTGCGAAACAAGCTGACGTGCTGCTGCCCTGGTGGGAGCGATACCGAGACGATACACAACATTGTCGAGACGGGACTCAAGGAGCAGGAGGAGGTTCTCACCCTTCTGTCCTGCCATACGGGAAGCCTTCTTGTAGGTATTGTGGAACTGACGCTCCAGCACTCCGTACATATACTTGACTTTCTGCTTCTCCTTGAGCTGGGTACCATACTCTTTGGCTTTCTTGCGCTTTGCTGCAAGGCCGTGCTGTCCCGGAGGATAGTTTCTCTTCTCGAAATCCTTGTCGGATCCGAAGATAGGCTCTCCGAACTTACGTGCAATCTTGGTGCTGGGACCTGTATATCTTGCCATAATTTGTACTGATTTAGAGATTAAACTTTACGACGGCCTTTAGGACGGCATCCATTGTGAGGCATAGGGGTGACGTCGATGATTTCGGTCACGATGATGCCTGCATTGTTGATGGTCCTGATAGCGGACTCACGTCCTGCGCCGGGGCCCTTTACATAGCACTTGACCTTACGGAGACCTGCGTCGAAAGCAGTCTTGGATGCATCTTCGGCTGCCATCTGAGCAGCGTAGGGAGTATTCTTCTTGGAACCTCTGAAGCCGCACTTACCGGCTGAGGACCAGCTGATAACCTGCCCCTGAGCGTTGGTCAGGGACACGATGACATTGTTGAAGGTCGATGAAATATGGGCCTCACCATAAGCTTCAACCTTGACAACTCTTTTGGATGTGGTAGTTTTCTTTGCCATAATTCATCTTGATTACTTGGTCGCCTTCTTCTTGTTGGCAACGGTTTTCTTCTTTCCTTTACGGGTACGGGCGTTGTTCTTGGTGCTCTGGCCACGGACAGGGAGACCGAGACGATGACGGATTCCGCGATAGCATCCGATATCCATAAGACGCTTGATGTCCAGCTGGATGGAGGAACGGAGCTCACCCTCGATTCTGTACTCGCTGCCGACGACCTGACGGATTGCAGCAATCTGCTCATCGTTCCAGTCGCCGCACTTTACACCATAATCGATGCCGCACTTGTCAAGAATCTTCTTGGCAGAGCTGCGACCGATACCGAAGATATAGGTCAGACCTATCTCTCCTCTTTTGTTGTTCGGTAAATCTACACCGGCTATTCTTGCCATAATTATACTTTACTTGATTTGTTTAACGAATTGGTTTATCCCTGGCGCATCTTGAACTTGGGGTTCTTCTTGCAGATGACATACAGACGACCTTTGCGTCTGATGATCTTGCAATCTTCGCTGCGCTTCTTGATGGATGTCTTGACTTTCATATCGTGAATGTTTTATTTGTATCTGAAAGATATTCTGCCTTTGGTCAAATCGTAAGGGGAAATTTCAACTTTTACCCTGTCGCCCAGAAGAATATGGATAAAGTTCATGCGCATCTTGCCCGAAATGTTGCACAGAAGCACGTGACCATTCTCAAGCTCGACTTTGAACATCGCGTTCGGAAGGGTCTCTATCACCTTTCCATCTTGTTCTATTGCTACTTGTTTTGACATTAAAATTTTCTCTTAAAAATTGATCTTGCCATCTTTCTCGATAAAATCGAAGGTTGACAGAAGTTCAGCCTTGCCATTTCGGACAACAACCGTGAGTTCGTAGTGAGCCGAGTTGGATCGGTCAGCCGTGTGGACTGCCCAGCCGTTGCGGTCGAGATATACGCTGCGACTGCCGGCGTTCACCATTGGCTCAATACAGATGGTCATTCCGTCTATCAGCCTGGGGCCGTGACCCCTGCGCCCGTAGTTGGGGACGCCGGGAGCCTCGTGCATCTCGCGGCCTATACCGTGACCTTCAAGTTCACGGACAACGGAAAAACCGAATGACTCGACGTAAGATTGTACCGCGTATCCGATATCGCCGGTTCTGTTCCCTGCAACTGCCGCCTCGATTCCTTTGTACAGCGATGCCTTTGTGACATCCAGGAGCTTGCGTGTCTTGGCATCCACTTCCCCGACCGGGAAGGTGTAAGCCGAGTCACCGTTGTACCCCTTGTACAGGGTTCCGATATCTGCCGTCACGATGTCGCCCTCCTTGAGGATGTAATCCGACGGAAAACCGTGGACGACGACATCGTTGACAGATGCGCATATTGCAGCGGGAAAACCTTCAAATCCAAGGAAGGAGGGGATTGCACCGTTGTCGCGAATGAAGTCTTCAGCCACCTTATTCAACTTCGCAGTTGACACACCTGGGGCGACTGCCTTACCGACCTCAGCCAGAGTCCTGGAAACAAGGATGGCATTCTCACGCATCAGAGCGATCTCTTCCTCAGTTTTGGGTCTTGCCATCTTCCTTCTGATTATCAAAGAACTACATGCCGGAACGCCCGCTCAGACGGCCGGTCTTCATAAGACCGTCATAGTGGCGCATCAGCAAATAACTTTCCACCTGTTGGAGCGTATCCAGAACCACACCTACAAGAATCAGCAGCGAGGTTCCGCCGTAGAAGCTGGCGAAAGAGTTGTTGATTCCGAAGATGATGGCGAAAGCAGGAAGAATGGAGATTATCGCAAGTGCGATGGATCCGGGCAGAGTGACTCTCGACATAATGGCATCGAGATACTCCACTGTCTTCTTGCCGGGCTTGACTCCGGGAATGAATCCTCCGTTCTTCTTCATATCCTCGGCCATCATTGTCGGGTTGACGGTGACGGCGGTGTAGAAGTAGGTGAAGAGAATTACGAGGATAGCGAATATGAAGTTATACCAGAATCCGGTATAATTTCCGAGTGTAGCTGCGAGTCCGCGGGTCGCATCGAATCTGGAGAAGATCAGGGGGAAGAGCATCATCGCCTGGGCGAAGATGATGGGCATAACACCCGCCGCGTTGATCTTCAGGGGGATGTACTGACGGACACCACCGAACTGACGGTTTCCGACAATCCTCTTTGCATACTGTACGGGAACCTTGCGGACTGCCTGTACCAGAGCGATTGCAGCGACGATGACGAAGAACCAGATAACGAACTCGATGATGAGCAGCAGCAGACCTCCGTTGGTGGTGGTGAGTTTCTCTCCAATCTCAGCGACGAGGGCATAGGGGAGACGGGCCACAATACCTATCATAATGATGAGGGAGACACCGTTGCCGATACCGCGGTCAGTAATCCTTTCGCCAAGCCACATCACAAAGAGTGAGCCGGCCATCAGGATGAGTACGCTGACGAGATTGAATACGAAGTTGCTCCATCCGAGCTGGTTGACGGCGACAAATGCCTGACCGGGAATCTGGCTGTGGATGGTGGTCATATAAGCGGGACCCTGGATGCAGATGATCAGGATGGTGAGAAGTCTCGTCATCTGATTCATCTTCTGGCGTCCGCTCTCACCTTCCATCTGCATTTTGCGGAAGGCAGGAACGAAGACACCCAGCAACTGGATGACGATGGAAGCCGAGATGTAAGGCATCACACCCAGTGCGAAGATCGAAGCGTTTCCCATAGCTCCTCCGGAGAACATGTTCAGAAGGCCCACAAGACCCTCCGAAGTGGTGCTCTGGAGTTGCGCAAGCATTGTAGCGTCGATACCGGGAAGTACCACGAAACAACCGAGCCTGTACACGAGGATAAGTCCCACCGTGTACAGGATACGCTTGCGAAGCTCTTCGATCTTAAAGATGTTCTTGATTGTATCGATGAACTTCATAACACTTACTTGATTACTTCAGTCTGTCCGCCTGCTGCCTCGATCTTTGCAACAGCCGAGGCTGAGAAAGCGTTGGCGCTGACCTTCAGTGCAGAAGTGACCTCACCGTTGGAAAGAACCTTCACAAGAGCATTCTTGGAAGCGAATCCGGCGCCCTTGATGTCCTCGACAGAGATTTCGTTCTTTCCGAGCTTCTCGCTCAGAGCCTGAATGGTAGCCAGGCCGACGGCCTTGTACTCGACACGAGTGGGATTGGTGAATCCGAACTTGGGGAGTCGGCGCTGGATAGGCATCTGACCACCCTCGAATCCAATCTTGTGCTCGTAACCGGCGCGTGCCTGTGCACCCTTGGTACCACGGGTAGCGGTACCGCCTTTGCCGGATCCCTGTCCGCGACCTACTCTCTTGCTGGTCTTGGTTGCACCAGCCATTGCATACAAATTATTCAGTTTCATAGCATCGTCCTCCTTTAGTCAATTTCCTCTACTTTGCAAAGGTGGGCGACCTTTGCGAGCTGACCCATCGATACAGGGTTCTTCTCGATCTCGACGGTCTGATGCATCTTGCGGATGCCCAGGCACCTGAGGTTAGCTATCTGACGCTTGGTCTCGCCATTCTTGCTGACGACCTGAGTGATTCTGAGTTTTGACATAGCTTTGCCTCCTAACCGTTAAATACCTTACTCATTGGAATTCCGCGAAGCCCTGCAACGGTATAGGCGTCACGCATCTCGGTAAGAGCTGCGATGGTTGCCTTCACGAGGTTGTGAGGGTTGGAAGAACCCTTCGACTTTGCAAGGACGTTCTGGATACCTGCGGACTCGAACACGGTACGCATAGCACCACCTGCCTTTACACCGGTACCGGGAGCAGCGGGCTTCATAAATACACGTGAGCCGCCGAACTTGGACTCCTGCTCGTGAGGGATGGTCGTGTTGATGATGGGAATCTTCACGAGATTCTTCTTTGCATCCTCGACGCCCTTGGCGATAGCGGCGGTAACTTCGTTGGCCTTACCGAGGCCGTAGCCGACAATACCCTTCTCGTCTCCGACGACCACGATGGCCGCGAAGCGGAAGTGACGTCCGCCCTTGGTGACCTTGGTCACCCTCTGGATGGCTACCAGTCTGTCCTTGAGCTCAAGGTCAGAGGTCTTTACTCTCTTTACGTTTGTATTTGCCATAGTCTTTCTTGCGATTAGAAGTTAAGCCCAGCTTCACGGGCGGCGTCTGCCAAACTCTTGACACGACCGTGGAAGAGATAACCACCGCGGTCGAAGCAGATGGAGGTGATTCCGGCTGCCAGAGACCTTTCGGCGATGGCCTTTCCGACAATGGCTGCAGCCTCGATTCCGGACTTACCCTTGCACTCTTCGGCGAGAAGCTTGTCGTTGGAAGCTGCCGCTACAAGTGTCTTGCCCTGAAGGTCGTCGATTACCTGGACATAAATCTGCTTATTGCTCCTGAAGACAACCATTCTGGGTCTCTCAGCGGTTCCATTCACTTTCTTGCGGATACGGTAATGGATCCTTCTTCTTTTTTCTACTCTGTTAAGTGCCATAACTGTGTCCTCCTAATTATTTAGCGGCTGCTGTCTTACCGGCCTTGCGGCGGAGCTGCTCGCCAGCGAACTTGATACCCTTACCCTTGTAAGGCTCAGGCTTACGTAATGAACGGACCTTGGCGGCAACCTGACCGACAAGCTGCTTGTCGCAGCTCTTCAGGACGAGAACGGGATTCTCTCCCTTCTTGACATCGGGAACCTCGGCCTTGACCTCTTCGGGGAGGAGGAGCTGGATTTCGTGGGAATATCCCAGGGAGAAGGTGAGGAGCTGTCCCTGAACGGAGACACGGTAACCTACACCGACAAACTCCTGACGGGTCTGGAAGCCCTCGGAAACACCAACCACCATATTGTGGACGAGTGCGCGGTACAGGCCGTGCATCGAGCGGTGACGGGGCTGGTCCGTAGGACGGGTGAACTTGATTTCGTTGCCCTCAATGGTGACGGTGATATCAGAATCAACCTTCTGGCTCATCTCACCGAGAGGTCCTTTAACCTTCACAACGTTGCCGTCGAGGAGCTCTGCGCTCACGCCGGTCGGAAGGCTTACAGGCAATTTACCTATTCTTGACATTTGTGGATAGAATTAAAAATTAGCATACATAGCAAATGACCTCACCGCCAACGCCGAGTTCCTTGGCTTCCTTGTCGGTGATGATGCCCTTCGATGTCGAAATGATGGCGATTCCGAGTCCGTTGAGAACGCGGGGAATCGAGTTTGTATCGACGTACTGGCGCAGACCGGGCTTGGAAACGCGCTCAATCTTCTTGATTGCGGCAACCTTGGTCTGAGGATGGTACTTCAGGGCAATCTTAATGGTATCGTAGGGTTCGCCCTCGACTACCTTGTAGCTGAGGATGTAACCTTTCTCACAAAGAATCTTGGTAAGGGCAACCTTCATCTTGGAAGAGGGAACTTCAACGACTTTCTTTCCAGCGAGATAAGCGTTGCGGATCCGGGTGAGAAAATCTGCAATAGGATCAGTCATATCGTTTGTCTTTTTATTATTACCAACTAGCTTTCTTTACGCCGGGGATGAGACCGTTGCTGGCCATCTCGCGGAACTGCATACGGCTGAGGCCGAATGCACGCATATATCCCTTGGGTCTGCCGGTCAGAGAACAACGGTTGTGCAGACGGACGGGAGATGAATTCTTGGGGAGCTTGTCGAGGGCTGCCCAATCTCCGGCCTCCTTGAGAGCCTTTCTCTTCTCGGCGTATTTAGCAACCAGTTTCGCGCGCTTTAACTCGCGGGCTTTCATTGATTCTTTTGCCATAGTATCTTAGTTGTTATGTTTCTTGAAAGGCAGGCCGAACTCCTTGAGGAGAGCGTAGCACTCCTCGTCGGTGCGTGCGGTGGTCACAAAGGTAATCTCAAGACCGTGGATTCGGGGGTTCTTGTCGATGTCAATCTCGGGGAAAACGATCTGCTCCTTGAGTCCGAGAGTGTAGTTGCCGCGTCCGTCCATATTCTCGGCGATACCGTTGAAGTCACGGATACGGGGAAGAGCAACCCTGATGAGCTTCTCGAGGAACTCATACATCTTGACGTCGCGCAGGGTAACCTTTGTTCCGATGGGCATGCCCTTACGGAGCTTGAAATTGGAAACATCCTTGCGGGAAGTGGTGATGATAGCCTTCTGGCCTGTGATGAGGGCAAGCTCGGCTGCGGATTCCTCGACAACTTTCTTGTCCTGGGTGCCGGAACCGACACCTTCATTGATGCTGATCTTTACAAGGCGGGGAACCTGCATGACAGTGGTGTAGCCAAACTGCTTCATCAGCTTGTCAACAATCTCTTCCTTATATGCCTTCTTGAGGGTAGGAACATATCCTTTCGGCAGAGCCTGAACCTCAACCTGTGTGTTTTTCTTTGCCATAATTACTTGATCTCCTCTCCGGATTTTTTAGCGATACGGACCTTCTTGTCTCCTTCGATGCGATAGCCTACGCGAGTGGGCTTGCCGCTCTGGGGATCGATGAGGTTGAGGTTGGAAATATGGATTCCGGCCTCTTTCTTGATGATGCCGCCCTGAGGCTGCTTGGAGTTGGGTTTGGTGTGCTTGCTCACCATATTGACACCCTCGACGACTGCACGGTCCTTGGCAGGGTCAACTGAAAGCACCTTGCCGGTCTTTCCCTTGTCGTTACCCGCGTTTACATACACGGTGTCACCTTTCTTGATGTGTATCTTTTTCATTGCTTCTCAGAAATTAAAGGACCTCGGGTGCCAGTGAAACGATTTTCATATAGTTCTCACGCAGCTCCCTGGCCACAGGTCCGAAGATACGTGTTCCACGAAGCTCTCCTGCATTGTTGAGGAGTACGCAAGCGTTGTCGTCAAAACGGATGTAGGAGCCGTCGGCGCGACGGATTTCCTTCTTTGTACGGACTACGACAGCCTTGGATACGGTGCCCTTCTTGGCATCTGCACCGGGGATGGCGCTCTTGATAGAGACGACAATCTTGTCGCCCACAGTCGCATAACGATGGTTGGTACCGCCAAGCACGCGGATGCAAAGGACTTCCTTAGCACCGCTGTTGTCGGCCACCTGTAAACGTGATTCCTGCTGTATCATTGTTATTTGGCTTTTTCTACGATTTCAACTAATCTCCACCTCTTGGTCTTGCTCAGAGGGCGGGTTTCCATAATGCGAACGGTATCACCAATGCCACACTCGTTCTTTTCATCCTCTGCATAGAATTTGGTGGTCTTCTTGACGAACTTTCCGTAGAGGGGGTGCTTCTCCTTGGTCTCAACGGCCACAACGATGGTCTTGTCCATCTTGTTGCTGACCACGATACCTGTTCTTTCCTTACGAAGATTTCTTTCCATGATCCTTTCTGTTTTTTAGTTTTGTTTTTCTTTCTCAGCAAGGATAGTGATCATGAGAGCGATATCCCTTCTGGACTTCTTGAATTTGGAGGTATCCTCCAGGGGAGAGATGGCGTGATTAATCTTCATGGAGTCGAGATTCGCCTTCTCGATCTGAATGCGGTCGCGGAGGTCTGCTACAGACATTTCGCGAGCTTCTGCTGCTTTCATCTTGTTCTCTGCAGTTTTACTATTCAACATAATCCCTGCGGACGACGAACTTCGTTGCTACGGGAAGCTTGTTGGCGCCGAGACGCATAGCCTCCTTGGCGGTAGCGAGGGAAACGCCCTCTGCCTCGAAGATGATACGGCCGGGAGTGATAGGAGCCACGAAGGCATACGGATCACCTTTACCTTTACCCATACGGGTATCGAGAGGCTTCTTGGTGATAGGCTTGACAGGGAAGACTCTGATCCAGATCTGTCCTTCACGGTTCATACTACGTGAAATGGCCTGACGGGCTGCCTCAATCTGCTGTGCGGTGAGCCAGCAGTTTTCAAGGGTCTTGATTCCGAAAGAACCGAATGCAAGCTGGTTGCCGCGCTGGGCCATACCCTTCATGCGATTCTTCTGCTCCCTTCTGAATTTTGTTCTTTTAGGTTGTAACATCGTTGTATTACTTTAAAATAAATTATTTCACCTAACTCTCTAATAGTCAATAAGTAAGCATATTAGAGGCCGTTTTTGGGGACTGCAAAGATACGAAAAATTTTCCTATTACAAAGATTTTAAATAACTTTTTTCACACATTTTCGACACGAGATTTTTCACTTAACTAGCTTTGATTTGTGGAAGTTACGTACGGTGGTCAAAAATATTCTGCACAGTTTTCGACACGCGTTTTGCAAGTGCAAGTGGGGAGGGGAGGGAGGGTTAGCGGCGGGGGTGGAGCGGCGGAGCGGTTAGGGTTGGGCGGGGCTGGGATGGTTTGACGGAAACATGTCGAAAAAGTAAGTATTTCGGAGTATCCTCAGCCTTCAACAAGACTCCGACAGGGGTAGCCCCGACCCGTGAAATTCACCTCGAAAGACGATGTGCCTCTGAAGGCCTTCTGAAGGGGGTCAGCCCGAAAGGTGAATTTCACGAGACCACCCGACCGGCCCCAGAGGCACTTCTGACAGGGGTAGCCCCAACCGGTGAAATTCACCTTGAAAGACGATGTGCCTCTGAGGGCACTGTAGAGGGGGTAAGGCTCTGAGGTGAATTTCACGAGACTGCCCAACCGGCTTCTGAGGCACGTCTGACAGGGGTTACCTCGAGCCGTGAAATTCACCTCGGAACGCAATGTGCCTCTGAAGGCATTGTAGAGGGGGTAAGGCTCTGAGGTGGACACAAAGTCGTTCCACCTCCGAAGGGTATATGCCTCTGAAGGCCTTCTGATGGGGGTCAGTCCGGAAGGTGAATTTCACGAGATCGCCTAACCAGCCTCTCAGGCACTTCTGACAGGGGTCTCCCCAACCCGTGAAATTCACCTCGAAAGACAATGTGCCGATATTTTTTGAAAATTCTTTTAGGTGTTTTGCCTTGCCTTTGCGTATTAAATAACGTTAACACCGCCATATAATGAATAACACCGCTGAAGACATTCAGGACAGAATGCTCTCACACGTTCTCAAACACCACTTTTCGGCCATCACCGATAGTGAGCTTGAGTCGCGTCTTTCACAGATAAACAAAGAAATAGATTCTGCAGGCAGAAAGAAAAAGCGTCACAGCGCATTTGTCGTCTGCTTTGCGTCCGCAGCCGCCGTGGCAATTCTGCTGCTGGTGGGTGGGCTTGGCTTCAGGGCCGCCCGTGTCCCGGCTCTAGAGTATTACAATTATGGCGAGAGTGCAATGAACGTCTATCTCCCCGACGGAACCCAGGTATGGATGAATCCCGGAGCAAGGCTTTCCCTCGACGGCAAGTTCAACCGCGAATGCAGGGACGTCACTCTCGAAGGTGAGGCTTATTTTGACGTGGCCCGCGATGAGCAGCGCCCCTTTACCGTCAGAACCGATGGATTCAGGGTCAGAGTCCTTGGAACCGTCTTCAATGTGCGGGCTCTTTCAGATGGAGATTCTGAAGTCACCCTTGCCAAAGGCTCGGTGATGATGCAGTCGCCCGAAGGGATGAACCTTGTGCGTCTGATTCCGGGTCAGCAGGCTGTTCTTGACGCAGAAACCAGAGCTCTGGAAATACGTCAGACCTCAGTCGGCGATATGCTGATGCGCCACTATGGTGCCGTGTCCCTCGATCACGCCACCATAGAAGAGATACTATCTGTCATCAACAGCAGTTACGGCTCCTCGGTAGAATGTTCCAAACCCTCTGATACCCAGACATACAACTTCTCATTCCAGAAAGATTCCCCTCTCGAGGATGTTCTGTCGATGCTGAGGTTCGTATGCCCAGGGCAGGAGTTTGTCATCAGATAACCACTTAATTACTTAACAATGGATCCAAGAAAGTTTCTTTCGGGTCTCCTCTTGATTCTGTGCATTTCCGTCAGCGTTCCTGCGGGTGCGGCGGATCCCGGCAGATATGATGTCCGCATATCGCTCGGGAAGACGAAAGTTGAGACCGTTCTGGGTGAAATCACTAAGCAGACAGGCATTTCTTTCTCATATGAGAACTCCATCGGAGAAGAGCCTATGAAGGCGTTAAACGTCTTTTTCAGGAACAAGACCATCTCCGAAATGCTCGAATCGTTGCTTGGCGGGATGAACATCAGCTGGTCAGTGCACGGCCAGGTGGTGGCCCTGAGCTACAACAAGCCTGCAGCCAAGGCTGACGCCTCTGTCCGGTCCCCCGGAACTTTCAAGGTTTGGGGAACGGTCAGCGACGGGACGGGCCTGCCTCTGCCGGGAGTAACGGTGCTTGCCTCTGCCCTCAGGCTCGGGACCCAGAGCGATGCTTCCGGAAAGTGGGAGATAAGCCTGCCAGAAGGACAGGTTGAACTGAGCTTTTCCTGCCTGGGATACAAGACCCTAACGCGCAGCGTATCGTCCGCCGGCAGCCTTGATGTCATACTCGAGGACGACAACCAACTGCTCGAGGAAATTGTTGTTGTGGGTTACGGCACCCAGAAAAAGGCTAATGTGACAGGCGCCGTGACTTCTATCGACTATGCCAGGAACGCCGAAGGGCGTCCTATCCTAAGCACCTCATCTTCGCTTGCCGGACTTGCCCCCGGTATGTCGGTCCTTCAGGGTTCGGGTCAGCCGGGCAGCGACGGAGCTACCATACGCATCCGAGGAATAGGTTCCTTTACCTCGGCATCCTGCTCTCCTCTGGTACTTGTGGACGGAATCGAGTGGAGTATGGACAATGTCAACCCCAACGACATCGAGTCCATCTCCGTTCTGAAAGATGCCGCATCCACCGCAATCTACGGAACCCGTGCCGCAAACGGTGTCATCCTTGTCACCACCAAGTCGGGGGCCGAGGCCCAACCGCGTATCAGCTACTCCTACAAGGGGATAATTCAGATGCCCTACAACAATCTTTCGCTGGTGTCGGACTATGCCGAGTATATGGAACTCTTCAACGAAGGCTGCGACAATGCCCGCACCTCGCACTCATTCAGCCAGACCAGCATTGATACATGGAAGAGTGCGGCTGCCGACCCCTATGCACTCAACGAGTACGGAGTCCCCAACTATGTCGCATACCCCAATACCGACTGGTTCGGCGAAATCTTCGACAACGGTTATTCTCAGGAGCACAACGTCAGCATCAGCGGAGGCAGTCGCAAGTCAAGATACCTCATATCAGGGGGATATCTCGACAATCAGGGTATTATGAACCGCTTTAATCTTGATTCCTCCAGCCAGAAGGCCAACTTCAGGACAAATGTCGAGGCCGACGTGCTCGACTGGTTCACTGTAGGTACCAAGATTCTGGGGCAGTGGCAGCAGTACGGCTGTGCCAACATCTCGAACGGATTCAACTACCTGTATATGACCACTCCCGGTATCTATCCCGGAAGCGAGAATGCCTGGGGCCGCCCAGCCAATAACGAGGAGAGCCCCAACGCCAACAATGTATTCGCCCAGATGGCGGGTTCTACCGGAAGCAAGCAGCAGTGGAGACTCAACGGAACTGTCTATGCCAAGATACGTCCCGTAAAGGGAGTCAGCATCGAGGGTACATTCAACTATTCCCCTACGCTCAAGGAGAACAAGACCTACAGCCGCGAGAACGGCTTCTGGGACTATGTCAAGGATGTCCGTTATTCCAGCTCCGACCTTTCGAAGGCCGTTGCAAGCAATTCGATGTCAAGGACAAGCAAGATGTCCACCGACCTGCTTGTGCGTTATGACGGCTCATTCGGCGAACATACAATCGGGGCCATTGCCGGTTATTCAGCCATCCAGTACAGAACCTGGGGCTGGGGAGTCACCAAGAAGGGAGCCACCGACTGGGACCTTCACGACCAGTCAACCTTCGAGACCATAGACTCGTCATCTTCAAGCCCGCTTGCCGGATGGGGCCTGCGTTCATACTTCGGAAGAGTGAACTATTCGCTGCGCGACCGCTATCTGTTCGAGGCTAATCTCCGTGTGGACGGCTCGTCCAAGTTCGGATCAGCGACACGCTACGGTGTGTTTCCTTCGTTCTCAGCCGGTTGGAAGATGCACGAAGAAGAGTTTATGGCCCCTGTAAGAGGATGGCTCAATTCCTTGAAAATCAGGGCTTCGTGGGGCCAGACCGGAAACAACCAGGGTATAGGCGACTTTGCCTGGCAGGCTACCTACGCCACCGGAAAGGTCACTATCGACGGCAGCAATTCCACAGGCCTGTACATAGCTTCGATGAGCAACATCAACCTTAAGTGGGAAACGACATCGACCACCGATATCGGTATAGATGCAGCGATGCTCGACAGCCGCCTGACTGCCGAACTCGACTTCTACGACAAGAGCACTAACGACATTCTCTTTACTCCGAGCGTGTATATGACTATGGGATTTGTCTCTCAGGTGCCCTCCAACCTCGGTTCGATGTGGAACAGGGGAGTGGAGCTCGCCCTCAACTGGAAGGATACCATAGGCAAAGACTTCTACTATCACGCCGGAGTTAACTTCTCATACAACCGCAACAGAGTTACTTCTTTCAAGGGAGAGCTTGTCAAGGAATGGCGCAACGGAAAGTATTACAACAATCTCAGTGACGTTTCCGAAAACTGGTCTTCGCCCGGAAAGCTCTGCGAAGGCCACGCGATTGGAGAGCACTATATTCTCCAGCGCTACCGCGGAACAGGTGAAGGATATACCGGAGGCGGAGTTGACCCCGATGCCGGTCCTGTTGACGGAATGATACGCACCGAGACTGATATGAAATGGGTCAAGGCTATGATAGAGTCGGGCTATTCCTTCGGAGGCAAGACTATGACGACTCCCGACCAGTTGTGGTACGGCGACTTCATATATCAGGATACCAACGGCGACCGCAACTACGGAAACGAAGATGACAAAGAGTTCAACGGTCACAGTTCGACTCCTGCCGTGAATCTCGGCCTCAACCTTGGAGTTTCCTACAAGGGCTTCGACCTTAGTATGGTATGGGCGGGAGCATTCGGCTTCCATATCTACTGGGCATCGGAGTATTACAACTCCTCGACAGTGACCTGGGGCTACGGAATAGGACGCAGGGTTGCCGACGACCACTATTTCTACGACCCAGAGAATCCTTCTGACCCCAGGACCAACATCGACGGAACCTATCCGCGACTCTACAAGGGGGCATCCCGTAACAAGGAAGTCTCCGACTTCTACGAATACCGCGGAGACTATCTCAAACTCAAGAACCTGCAACTGGGATACACCCTTCCGAAGAGCATCTCCGACAAGGCCTCCATCAACCAGTTAAGGTTCTATGTGTCGGGCGAGAACCTTCTGACTCTCACTTCTTTCCCCGGTATGGATCCTGAAAGGGGCTCCTCTATCGGATACCCTCTGATGAGGCAGATTTCTCTAGGAGCACAAATCACATTCTAAACGGAAGTCAGTATGAAAAAGATTGTTACAATAACACTTTCGGCTCTTCTGGCTGTCTCTTGTGCAGATATGCTGAATATTTCGCCCGACAACCAGATTGCCAGCGGAAATATGTGGACTACCGAGTCTCTTGCCGACAAGGGAATGGCGGGCCTGTATGTGAATTTTTATCGCAAAGACCTGTCACGCATACAGTTACGCTATAACGACTTTACCGGAATCAACCGTCAGGGTTGGATGGGGATGGATTTTGCCTGTGACTTCGTTTCAGACAACTATCCCCTGAGAGCCCTTTCCGATGCCCGCAAGGATGCCACGGAGTTTGTGGTATGGTACGAGTGGAAGTGGGCATACACCAATGTTCACGCCTGCAATGACGCCATCGCCAACCTCTCGAGGGCGGGCCTGCCCGTTGCAAAATACCAGAGGTACCTGTGCGAGGCCAAATTCCTCAGGGCCTGGACATATACCCGTCTTAACGAGATTTTCGGAGGTATGCCGAGCGGAAGTCCCACTCACTATACCCCGGGTGGAGTTCCCCTCTATCTCGAGGTCATATCCGAAGACCAGTGCACCCGCAGCCAGTCTTCTGCCGAGGCTGTATGGAAGGCTATAATCGATGACCTGACGGACTGCATCAACAACGAATACTTCCCCGACAACACCCTCTCTGCCAACTACGGGCGGCCTTCAAAGGGTGCCGCCTACGCGCTCCGGGGCAAGGCCTATATGTATCTCGAGAAGTATGATCTGGCAGCCGCCGACTTTGAGAAGGTGGGCACCTGCGGATATTCCATCTTCAAGGGCAAGTACATCGACTTCTTCACCGAAGCCAACGAGAAGAGCAGCGAGATGATCTACCCCCTCCAGTTTGGTGAGGAGGCAGGATACAGCGACAACCTCCAGCTTATGATTGGAGGCCGCGATTCCTGGAACAGCTGGTCCAACGCCCGTCCGAGCTCAGACTTCGTCAACTATTTTCAGAATGCCGACGGAACTGCCTTCAGCTGGAGCAAGGTTCCGGGGCTCGAAGACTGGGACAAGCTCACTCCAGCGCAGAGAGAGGTATTCTTCCTCAGGGATGGTATCAAGTCGAAGACCTGGTCTAAGGCCGACAAGGGCACCATCGACGAGAGAATAGCAAAGATTGGCAAGACTGTTTTCGACACCTACTACCTTGACAACGGCAACGAGGCCCGCATACGCAAGGCGTACGAGAATCGCGACCCCCGCCTCAAGCAGATTGTACTTACCCCATACGAGAGTTTCGACACCTTCAAGGACCCTACCGACAATGGTGGCAAGATTCAGATTGGCAAGCAGTTGCGCTGGCCATTCCTGGACGAGGGCGACAACGGCGGAGACTATTACATTGGGAGTTTCAACAATATGTATGTCTTCAAGAAGTTCAACTGCACCCGTCCCGAGGACCTCACCGACAGGCTCCGCTGCAAGATGGACTGGCCGCTTATCCGCTACACCGACGTTTACCTGATGCTGGCCGAGGCTTATGCCCAGACCGGTCAGAATACAAAGGCCGTGGCAATCGTTAACGAAATCCGCAGTCGCGCAGGAATGCCCCCTGTATCTGTCTCGGACAAGGAAGAATTGCTCGAAGCCGTCCGCTACGAGCGTAGAATCGAGCTCTGTCTTGAGGGACAGAACTACTTCGACGAGTGGAGGTGGGGAACATACCGCAGGATGAAGTTCCAGGGCAGGGATGTTTACGGAGGTTCTCCCTGGTGGGGAGACTGGGAAGGATATAAGTATAACTGGTACTATACTCCAGATATGTATCCCTGGCCCGCTCCTTCAGGAGAATGCCAGCGCAATCCTAATCTCAAGAAAAAGGAAGGTTGGGCATATTGATATGAATATGAAACTAAGGTATATACTGTCATCGGCTGCACTCGTTGTCCTGCTGATGTTATCCGGATGCGGAAAGACCCGCCCGGAGGTGTTTGTCCCCGGTTCATCTCAAAAGCCGGGAGATTCCGGAGAAACTCCTTCTCCCGGAGGGGATACCCCTTCTCCTGCGGCAGAGTTCGATTATTCCCGCCTGACTGAGCAGAATCATCCGAGAGTTATCTTTACCCAGAGTGACTTTGATGCGATACTCTCCGCCACAGCCTCTGACAAGGTTCTCTCTACTGTTCACTCAGCCGTGATAACCATTGCCAATCAGTCGCTTACGAAGGCTGTCCCCGTGTATAAGCTCGACGGTAAGAGGTTGCTGAGCGTAAGCCGCGAGTCTGAGCTCAGGCTGCTGAGCTGCGCCTATGCCTACAGGACCACCCGCGATTCAAGGTATCTCACCTGCGCTGAGAACACCCTCGAAGCGGTATGCTCTTTCCAGGACTGGAATGCCCGCAAGCACTTCCTCGATGTTGGAGAGATGGCTGCCGGAGTAGGGCTTGCATATGACTGGCTTTATGCCGACCTCAGCAGCGAGCTGAAGGCAAAAATCGAGAAGGCTCTCGTTGACTTTGCATTCACTCCTGCCCAGAACAAGGTGTGGAATCTCGATTTCTACAATTCGACCAGCAACTGGAATCAGGTCTGCAACGGAGGTCTCGTCTGCGCGGCCCTTGCCGTTTACGAGAAGAACACTTCTGTGGCCAAGTCCATCATCGAAAAGGCTGTCGAGTCCAATGCAAAAGCTGTAGCAGAGATGTACTCGCCCGACGGGAACTATCCCGAAGGCTACAGTTACTGGAACTACGGCACTCTTTATCAGGCTCTTATGAATACGGCATTCGAGACTGCCGGTGCTTCTGACTTCGGACTCTCCTCGCTTGAGGGTTTCAGCAAGACGAGCCGTTATATGATGAATATGGAAGGCCCTGTAAAGAACTGCTTTAACTATTCCGACTCGGCGCCTTCGGTCAATCCCTGCATCGCCCAGTTCTATTTCGCCTGGAAATTCAAGGACGTCTCGCTCCTGTATATGGAAAAGAACCGTCTTCAGTCATACCAGTCCTGCTCGGAGAACCGACTTCTTCCGCTGATAGCCTGGTATGCCTACAAGATGAAGATAGGCTCGAGTGACTCGATTCCGGCTCCTGAAGAAAAGGTCTATTCCGGCCAGGGAATAACCCCTGTGGTGCTTGTGCACGGTAACTGGAAGATGGACAACAGTGACAAGTTCTTAGGCATAAAGGGCGGAAAGGGCAATACCTCCCACGCCCATTTAGATGCGGGCAGTTTCGTATTCGACGCCGAGGGAGTCCGCTGGGCTGCCGACATCGGTCTGCAGAGTTACTCTACCCTTGAACCTTACATCAATCTCTGGGATATGAACGACGGTTCGCAGCGCTGGACCTCTTTCAGATACAACAACTTCAATCACAACACCCTTACAGTCAACGATGCGTATCACAAGGCCGCCGGTGAGGCTGTAGTGGAGTCTGTCATCAATTCCGACGGCAAAGCCGGAGCCATACTGAATCTCAGCGCTCCCCTTGCTGGAGAGGTCGAATCAGCCAGGAGGACCATCTATCTGCAGGGCGAGGACCTGATTGTGCGGGATGAAATCAAGGCTCTGTCCTCCAAGGATGCAAAAGTCCGCTGGATGATGATATCAAAGGCATCGCCCGAGATTGAGTACGGAGCAATTACCCTTAAGAGCAGCACCGGCAAGTACCGCTACCTGAAGACCTCGTCACCAACCCTCCACAGGCCCACCCTCAAATGCTCTGTGGGAGCCGCTGACGGCACGGCCTGGAGTCTTGTGAGCAGCAATTACTTCGACCAGTCCAACTCCGGCTATTACAAGGCAGGTTATGAACTCACTGTCAAGGCCGGAACTTCGGCAACGGTTGAGGTAAGGCTGACCCCGGAAGAATAAACAACTTATTACATTACTTAATAACCAATTCATTTGTTTTATGAAACGAATCCTTTACATCGCAGCCGTGTGCGGGGCATTGCTTGCCACCGCCTCTTCCTGCAAGAAGGCAGAGCCCGCCAAGGAAGACCCTGTCAAAGTCACCCTGGAGGTGACGGACATAGCCGACAACTGTGCTACTGTCCGTGCCAGTCTTGAATCCGGAAAGTTTTACGGAGCCAAAATCATTGATATGATGAATCGCGACGACCTCGCTGTCGATTTGGCAAACGAGATTCAGCTGGTCAGATTCATCGAAGAGAATGGTACCGAAATCACCCTCCCCTACGAGAAGAAGCTCGAGAAGGTCAAAATCGGAATCGAGCGCTTCAGTGCAGTCATCGCTTATGATTCCAAGGGCATAGCCAAGAGCGTTGCCTATGTGGTATGGAGTCCCGAAGGCAATCCCGAAGGATGGAGCACCGACAACGGCGCAGGCTCCCTCGGTGAAAACGAATGGAAATAATAAAAGGAACAGACTATGAACAAGATATCAAATGTCGGAATGCTTGCTGTGCTGTTTGCCGCAGCAGCCGTGTCCTGCACTAAGGACAATCTTTCAGTTAATGCCGATATTCAGGGGAGCAGGCTTACTTTTACAGGTAATACCGTCATCGATACCCGTTTCTCCATCGGCGAGAAAGATGGCGAAGTCTATCCTCTCCTCTGGCAGGAAGGCGATGCCATTGCAATCTGGTCGCAGAATGCCGCTCCGGGAAAACCCGACGAAAGCGGTGCTCCCACGATGACCGGAAACATACTCGGCGAGCAGGCCCAGCTGTGGTCCGGCAGCGCAGGCAAGACCAGCGGTGTGTTTCAGACCAACAATCCGGTCAGCGTTACCTCTGACGAGGACATCGTCATCGTATATCCCGCCTCGGCAGCTTACTCCGAAGGGGTGATTTCTGCAAACGTCCCCGAATTCCAGGAGCAGAGAGGTTCCAACTCCAGTCTCCACGTCGGTAAGTATGCTATAGCTTATGACAAAATCAGCCTCAAGGCCAACCAGACAGAGGATGTCGTCTTCCATCTCCAGCAGAAGACGGCCTTCGTGAAACTGGTACTCACCACCAGCGAGTATGCCTCGATGAAACTCGTCGGAGCTTCCATCACCTGCCCCGGGGAGGTGCTTGCCGGACAGGTTACTGCAAACGTCGCTGACGGCACCCTCACGACCGTCGAGGGAAAGACCTTCGATAGGGCAGGAGTGAAGTACCGCACCCCAGTCACTTTCTCCTCCCGCCAGGAACTCTACTTCACCGCCCTTCCTGCCGACCTCAGCGGCAAGGATTGCGTCATTACCGTAGTGATGACGGATGACACCAAGACCGTCACCATCCCCGTGGTGGTTAAGGGAGGAAAACTGGAAGCTTCGAAACTTTCGGTTATCACCGTAGAGAATGTCAGCAAGGCTTCGGTTAACTGTGCCTGGTACGAGCCCGAGGAGACCAGAGACCTTCTGGACGCCTGGGCATACGGTCCCCAGAACACCTATTTCATCGAGCAGAAGGCAAAGGGTGAGGGAGATACAAAACTCACCATTTCCGTCAAGGCCAGAGGAGACTTCTCGAAGGTTCGCGAGCCCAAGTACTATGGACTTTTGAGCGGTTCTTCCGAGATGTCAACCAGAAAACTCATAAAGATGCCTGACGGCACCACTACATATCAGGCCGACCCGACCACTCCCGTAAACCCTGATTATACCATCGACCTTTATTCCTTCGACCAGAGCCAGAACGGCCGCTGGGCAACCGTAGCTCTCTACGATGCCAACAAGAAGATAATCTGGTCCTTTATGATATGGCGTTACCTCGCAGGGGACAAACCTTCGGACGTCGCTTATCCCGGCACGGACATAGTGCTGATGGACAGAATCCTCGGCGCCCCGTACAGCAACAAGATGGCCCTCGAGAAGGGGAACTACGACGGAGCTCCCGGAGCATTCTTCCAGTGGGGCCGCAAGGATCCGTTTATGTGGAGCAACAGCGGAATAACTGCTGTCTATAACGAGAAGCCGACTACCCCTGCCGCCGGAATCGTAGAAGCAATCGAATCTCCGGGAATCATCTTCGAAAACTGCGCAGAGAGTTATTCCGACTGGCAGGGCAAGGAGCACAGGACTGACCTTTGGGGTGGCGTGAACAACACACAGGATTGGTATGATCCTGCCGGAATCGGTCATAAGACCATCTACGACCCCTGCCCCGAGGGATACCGCGTACCCGATGCAAGGGTCTTCCAAGAAGTAGGCTCAAAGGCTCAGCCTTGGGAGGTAGATTTGAAGCTGGCATTCCAGCCTGAAGGGAATATCAAGGCGGATTCTCCTTTCAAGGCGTCGAACACCGCTGTTCTTGCCTATCCTCTCAGCGATACTGAGTTCGACTTCTGGCCTTACGGCGGAGCACACTGGTGCGACAAAGGCAAGGGCTGGGGCAACAGAACTGCAAGCAATACCCGTCACGCCTGCCTCTACTGGGCCAATTCGGTGGATCCCGCCCATACCAATGCCGGTATTATGATGGAGTACTGCTATTTCTCAAGCTCGTACAATGCGAACACCCGTCATAATGCAATACGTGTAAGAGCTTTCGGTGTCCGTTGCCAGAAAGAAAGCGCAAAATGACATCAGCATTTCCGAAAACATTCAGAAAGGCAAACCCGGTGAGATTCCTTCTCACCGGATTTGTCGTATTTGTACTTGGGACCTTGAGCCTCAGGGCAAGCTCTCTGGACCCTGTCAGAAAAGCCTTCGTAGAGGCTTCGGCATATAATTATGCTCCCGATGCCCAATCGACACAGAACTTCATCCGCTATTCCGACCACGGCCGTGCGAATGACGTGCTGCTCCTGCAGCTCTATATGTCGGTCCATCTTCCTGACGAAGAGGTACGGGAACTCATCGGCAATTTCGATTTCCAGTCATCCTGCTGGAAAGACATAGACTACCAGGCACAGGACCGTGGCCGCTGGCCCGCCACCCTGCACGTGACTAGGATGTATTCCCTGGCTAAGCTGTATGTTGCTGGGAATCAGGAGTGGCGAGGCTCGAAGGAACTCTCCGGGCTTCTTCACGCAGCGATGGGATGGTGGTTCGAGAATATGCCTGTCTGCCCCAACTGGTGGCACAACGACATAGGGGTGCCCAAGAAGATGACCTCAGTGCTGCTGATGCTCCGCGATGAACTCTCCGCCTCGGAAATCGAGGGCGGTCTGAAGGTGCTTCAGCGCTCCCGCTTCGGGCGTACCGGACAGAACAAGGTATGGCTTGCGGGCAACAACCTGATGAAAGGTCTGCTGATCGACGACGAGCCCCTCGTGAGGGAAGCCTGCCGGCAGATATCAGAAGAAATCAGCATTGCCGATGGTGGCGAAGGCATTCAGAACGACTGGTCTTTCCATCAGCACGGGCCCCAGATTCAGACCGGAAACTACGGCCTCGCCTATGCCGAAGGCCTTTCTTTCTGGATGAGGGTTTTGAGTGGAACCGACTTCGACTTCAGCGCTGAAGAGCGCGCCATAGTGTCGCAGATGCTCTCCAAGGGAATTTGCTGGAGCGTGTGGAAGGGTACTATGGACCCCAGTTTCTGCGGCAGGCAGAACTTTATCGATGCCGGTGCCGGTAAGGGATATGCCCTCGCGGTGGCTGCTTCGAATATGTCCTTCGTGGGCGACAGCACTTTCTTTAGGAGTGTTGCCCGTGAGATTCTCCAGCCCGGAAAGTACTCCAACACCCTTGTCGGGAACAGATATTACTGGCGCTCCGACTGTGGGATCCACCGCAGCGCCGACTGGTACGGTTCCATTCGTATGCACTCCCGCAGGACAATAGGCTTCGAATTCACGAACAAGGAGAATACCCTTGCAAACTTCTCGGCCGACGGAGCCGTCATAACAATGGTTTCGGGACGCGAATTCGAGAATATTTTTGCCTGCTGGGACTGGCGCAAGGTCCCCGGCGTAACTGCTTACGACGACGGCAAGCCCCTGAAGTGTGACGATTCAATCGAGGCAAAGCGCAATGATTCAGAGCACGTTGGAGGAGTTGCTGCGCCCAGGGCTATGGCCGCCACTATGCAGCTGCGTCGCGACGGTCTGGCTGCCCTCAAATCGGCTTTCTTCTTCGATGACTGTGTCGTAGCCCTCGGAG
The DNA here is from genome assembly GCA_029009115.1 of Bacteroidales bacterium. Taxonomy (GTDB): domain Bacteria; phylum Bacteroidota; class Bacteroidia; order Bacteroidales; family UBA932; genus Cryptobacteroides. The sequence continues at coordinate 27,435 of JAQXJU010000065.1, forward strand.
CCGGAATCTCGGCCTCAAATCCCGAATTCAGGGAGGTCACTACGGCCATAGACCAGAAGCTCTCGCAGGGGCGGATACGGGCTGGCCGAAACTGGATGCATCACGCCTCGTGCGGTTACGTGAGCCTCGATGGTGCGCCCATCTTCTATTCCGACAAGGTTCAGAGCGGAAGCTGGGCGGCTATTGACCCTGCTTTGAAGGGTGTCGAAGACAGCAAGAGGGTGTTTACCTGTTATTTCCGTCACGACCCTGAGAAGCTTGCCTCAGGCCTTGGCTCGTATGCCTATATGATACTGCCCGGAGCATCGGCTTCAGAGACTTCGTCTGTGGCTTCCGCTTGTCGCTGCGGCTCCTCTGCCTCAAGGGTCAGGGTTCTTTGCAACGACAGCCAATGCCAGGCAGTCCGCCACGAAAGCGGAGTGCTGTGTGCGGTATTTCACGTTCCCGGAAACTATACTCTCGACGGAGAGTCATTCGAGGTTCCCTCTCCCCGAGTATTGGTTGCGGACGGCGCCGATTTGCAGTCCAGCGAACTGCCCTTGGTGCAGGAATAGGACTCAGGCTCTCTGAATCCGGCGAGGAAGGCCTTGATGTCCATTCTCTTCTTGCCGGCAATCTGAACGTCATCCAATGCGACTGCCCCATCGGCAGTCGCTATTGCCATATGGGACTTGCCGTCGGAAATCACCGTTCCGGGCTCGGCCTTGCCAAGGTCATAGCGGGCGTGAGCCTTGAATATCTTCAGCTGGGCGGGCTTTTCGCCGCTTCTTACCAGTTCGGTGAAGGCTGTGGGATAGGGGCTGAGTCCGCGGATGAGGTTCACTACCGAAGCGCTGCTGTCGTTCCAGTCGATGTGGCACAGGGCCTTGGTGAGTTTCGGAGCGGGCTTCAGTACCTCTGAACCCTGAATGAAACTGCGCTGGACCCTGGTCTCGACGTTGTGCTGAATTATTCCCTCGACAGTTTCTACAACGAGATCCGAGCCCAGTTCCATAAGGGCGTCGTGCACGTCTCCGGCAGTGTCTTCGGGCTTTATCTTATACTCCTGACGAAGGATGATGCCGCCAGTATCGATGTCGTGGTCAATCATAAAGGTGGTGACACCTGTGATTCTTTCCCCGTTGATGACTGCCCAGTTGATAGGGGCCGCGCCGCGGTACTGCGGCAGAAGGGCGGCGTGGAGGTTGAAGGTTCCCAGACGAGGCATGGCCCAAACCTCCTCAGGAAGCATCCTGAAGGCCACAACCACAAACAGGTCAGCCTTCCACGACTTGAGAGCCGATAGGAATTCGGGGTCCTTGAGCTTGACGGGTTGCAGGACAGGAATCCCGTGCTCCACGGCATAGCGCTTCACCGCACTTTCGTTCACTTTCAGTCCGCGTCCCGAGGGCTTGTCGGCAACTGTCACCACTCCCACTACCTTGTATCCGGCCTTAATAAGCCTGTCAAGTGGAGCTACTGCAAATTCGGGGGTGCCCATATATACTATGCGTACAGGGCGGAAGATGCGCTTGACCTTTGAGACCAGGCGCCGGTACCAGCTCTTGAACTGGTCCGTATCAAAAATAGCTGAGTCGTTCACTGCTTTCCAGGTAAGAAACAAACCTATTGGCGCGAGCACATAGGCCGAAATGAATGCCCCGGTCGAGGCGCTTACGGCCCCGTCTCTGGCAAGTTTGGTTCCGGAGATGTCCACCACCCAGTACAATACGAAGAAAAGTACCGAGATTATGGCACTGTAACCGAGGCCTCCCTTTCGGATAAGGGCTCCGAGAGGGGCGCCGATAAAGAACAGAAGCAGGCAGGCTAGAGCCTGGGCAAACTTCTTCAGGATTTCCACGTCGGTCCTGCGGAGATAGAAGAGGTATTCGTAAACGTCGTGGCTGCACGAAAGAAGGCTCGACGACATCCTCTCAGCGGCAAGCGAAGCCTCGGAGTAAGCCTCGATTTTCTTGTCCAGGTCTTTCCATTTGCAGAAGTCGGGCCTGTCGAAGTTGCGGCTGATTCCGCTGTGCACCGAAGTGTCGAGCTGGGCTCGCATAACAAACGATGAACCCTGGCCTATCTGCCTGTAGTGGAGGTCGCGCGCCTCGCCGGTCTTTCTGCGAAGAGAATCCTGTTCGTGGCGCAACTGGCTTATCTTCATCGACTTGATGGCATCGCCAAAACGTGAGGAGTCCGATTTCTCGAAGGCGTAGTTCTTCAGGGGAATCACCAGGTCCTGCCGGGAGAACTCCACCTTCTGCAGCTCGAGAGTGGTGTCGCGATACTTCTTGACATTGGTCTCCTGATAGTTGCAGCCGTTGAACAGCGAGAAGGTAAGATAGTCCTTGCTCTTTGAGATGCGAAGGGTTGCCGAATCCGCAAGGGTCAGCGAGGTGTTCCCCTTGCCGGAAGTATGGTCATAGACCATCACCCCGTACATCATTGCCGAATTGTCGTTCTGCGAATCGACCCTGAGGATGTATCCTTCGATGCCGTCGTAGAATGTTCCGGAAGGAATCTTGATTTCTTCCTTTGTGCGCCCTATGTCGTCACGCAGGGTGTATATTTCGTTGTAGGCCTTGGGAACGAGGTTGTTGCCCGCATAGAAAGCTGCTATGCTGATAACCACCGATGATATCATCAGAGGAGTCATTATCCTCGTCAGGGATATGCCTGCGGCCTTGATGGCCATCAGCTCCTTGTTCTCGCCCAGCGAACCTACCGTCATCATCGATGCGAGCAGGGTTGCAAGAGGCAGGGCGAGGGGCAGGATGGTGCAGGTCCCCCACATCAGGAACTCGAGAATGACCTTCATACTCAAACCCTTGCCGACGAGTTCGTCGATATAGAGCCAGAGGAATTGCATCATAAGTATGAATACAACCACCAGCAGGATCGCTACGAACGGTCCTATGAAAGATTTGAGTATGAACCTGTCGAGTCTCTTCACTCCTTGGGTGCGATGCTTAAGCCTTGACCTTTTCGATAAGTGTGGCGAGAGCTTCCTTCAGACCTTCGGGCTTCTTTCCACCGGCGGTTGCAAGACCGGGCTGTCCGCCGCCGCCACCCTGGATGAAGGCTGCTGCCTCGCGTATGTCCTTGCCGGCATTCTTTCCTCTGGCAACGAGGTCGTCGGAATACATCAGCATCAGCTGGGGCTTGTCTCCTGCAAGGAACGCGCCCGCGATGGCAGTTGACTTGAGCTCCTTCTGAAGCAGAAGCGCCGCTTCGCGCACTATTCCCGGATTGTCGTCATATCCGGCTATCGAGTCGATGGTGATGATGCTGATATCGCCCACCTTCTTGCCTTTTGCCGAGAGTTCCTTTGCGAACTGGGCGGCCTTCTGCTTTGCAAAGGCTTCTGCCTGTTTCTTGTAGTCGGCGTTTTCGGCAATCATCTTCTGGATTGCTCCTGCAAGGTCGGGGATGTTGTTGAAGAATGCCCTTGCCGTGCGGAGAGTCTCCTGTGCAGTCTCGCTGTAGAGTTCTGCAGCTTCGCCGGTAACGGCCTCAATACGGCGCACACCCGCTGCAATTGCACTTTCTCCTGTAATCTGGAAGTAACCTATGTTGCCGGTGGCAGAAGTGTGGCATCCGCCGCAGAGTTCGACGCTGGGGCCGAATTTCACAACCCTGACGGTGTCGCCGTACTTTTCGCCGAACAGGGCGATAGCCCCCATTTCGTTAGCCTCGGCCATAGTAGCGTCGCGCTTTTCTTCAAGCACCAGGTTCTTGCGGATAAGGGCGTTGACCTTGTGCTCCACTTCACGAATCTGCTGCTCGGAGAGCTTCTCGAAGTGGCTGAAGTCGAAGCGGAAGTAGTTGTCGGATACGTACGAACCCTTCTGCTCGACGTGTGGCCCGAGCACCTCGCGCAGTACCTGGTCAAGAAGGTGGGTGCAACTGTGGTTGTTGGCTATCTTCTGGCGGCGTTCGGCATCCACGGTGAGGGTGAAGATGCTCTTAGGGTTCTCGGGCATCTTCTCGGCTATATGGATGGTGAGGTTGTTCTCCTTGACGGTGTTGAGGATTCTTACGCTGTTCCCGTCGGAGTCGCTGATGACTCCTGTGTCGCCGATTTCACCGCCCATCTCGCCGTAGAAGGGAGTGCGGTCGAATACGAGCTGGAGCATCTGCTTGTTCTTCTGTACGACTGTGCGGCTGCGCAGGAGCCTTGCTGCCGGAGTCTGGGTTTCGTCATACCCGGTAAAGACCGACTCTTCGCCCTCGTTCCATACCGTCCAGTCTCCGAATTCGTTGGAGGTGGCGTTGCGTGCGCGTTCCTTCTGCTTGCCGAGTTCTTTCTGGAAGCCTTCGATATCGACGCTGTATCCGTGCTCGGTGGCAATAAGTTCAATGAGGTCGATGGGGAAGCCGTAGGTGTCGTAGAGTTTGAAAGCGTCGGCCCCCGAGATTGTCTTGCTCTCGACGGCTGCTTCCATACAGCTGTCCATCAGCCTGATGCCGCGGTCGAGAGTGCGCAGGAAGGCTGCCTCCTCTTCGCGAATTACGCTCTCAATGAGCTTGCGCTGGGCGGGCAGTTCGGGGTAGGCCTCTCCCATATCATCCACGAGCTGGCCTACAAGCCTGCAAAGGAAGGGTTCGTTGAATCCGAGGAAGGTATATCCGTAGCGGACTGCACGGCGCAGGATTCGGCGGATGACGTAGCCGGCCTTCACGTTCGAGGGAAGCTGGCCGTCGGCAATCGAGAAGCTGATAGCCCTGATATGGTCGGCGATAACCCTCATTGCCACATCGACCTCCTCGCTCTCGGAGCGGTAGCTGTGGCCGCTGAGTTCAGAAATCTTGGCAATCATCCCGGTGAACACGTCGCTGTCGTAGTTGCTGTATTTGCCCTGAAGAACGGCGCAGAGCCTCTCGAAACCCATTCCGGTGTCGATGTTCTTGGCAGGAAGGTTCTCGAGATGGCCGTCAGACATACGCATATACTGCATAAAGACGATGTTCCATATCTCAATGACGTGAGGGTCATCCTTGTTGATGAGCTCGCGTCCGGGGATGCCCGAGGCCTTCTCTTCGGGGGTGCGGTTGTCGATGTGAATCTCCGAACAGGGGCCGCAGGGGCCGGTATCGCCCATCTCCCAGAAGTTGTCGTGCTTGTTACCAAGAACTATATGGTCCTCGGGAAGATGCTTGAGCCAGGCTGCCCTGGCTTCTTCGTCAAGCGAGGTCCCGTCTTCGGCACTGCCCTCGAAAACGGTGGCATAGAGCAGGCTGGGGTCAATCTTATATACTTCGGTAAGCAGTTCCCAGGCCCAGTCGATGGCTTCGGTCTTGAAGTAGTCGCCGAAAGACCAGTTGCCGAGCATCTCGAACATAGTGTGGTGGTAGGTGTCGTGTCCCACCTCCTCGAGGTCGTTGTGCTTGCCCGATACCCTGAGGCACTTCTGGGAGTCGGCGGCACGGGGGCCCTTGGCTTTGGCATTGCCGAGGAAGATATCCTTGAACTGGTTCATCCCGGCATTGGTGAACATCAGTGTGGGGTCATTTTTGACTACCATAGGGGCAGAAGGAACTATCGAATGTCCCTTCGAGGCGAAAAAGTCGAGAAACTGTCTGCGTATCTCTTTAGCTGTCATCATACTTTTATTATATTACAGAATCGCAAATGTACGGCTTTTTTTTGAGACTCCAATGCGCCGGCCAATATCCCCGGCAGGGATATTCTTCTTTAGATGATTTGTGATAATCAAATGAAATTGAGTATATTTGCGGCTCAAGTGGCAAAAGGGGACAAATACAGACAGTACAAATACAATCCCGACACTCTCCTCTACGAGATTGTCGAGGTTCCCAAGTGGAGGGTACATGTCATCTGGGTGCTCAAGGCGCTCGGAGGCATTGCCCTGGCCTTTCTGTATTTCTGGATTTATACCACCGTCCTCGGGCTCGATATGCCTAAAACAGCGATTCTCAAGCGCAAGAATGCCGAGTGGGTGGGCCGAATGGAAATTCTGAACCGCCAGCTTGACCTCTACGACGAGACCCTCCACGGAATAGAAGAGCGTGACGACCACGTGTACCGTTCGATGTTCGGTCTGAACGAGATTCCGGAGGATGTCAAGCAGGCCGGCTTCGGAGGGGTGAACCGCTATTCCTACCTCGACGAACTTGGAGGTTCGCCCCTGCTCAAGTCCACCCTTGTGCGAATGGACGTAATGACCAAGCGTACCTATCTGCAGACCAAGGCTCTTGATGAGGTGAATCTCATATCGAGAACTGCCGGAGATATGGTTTCCTGCGTACCTGCCGTGATTCCAATCAGGCCCCTTAAGGGTTCGTATCATATTTCGAGTACCTTCGGATATCGCCGCGACCCGGTGTACGGAGGCAGGCGTTTTCACGAAGGGATGGATTTTGCAGCCGATATCGGCACTCCCATTTATGTCACGGGCGACGGGGTGGTGGAGAGCGTGCGCCATCAGTTCTACGGCTACGGCAATGTCGTGGTTGTGGACCACGGCTTCGGATACAAGACCCGCTATGCCCATATGAACAGCGTTGACGTGGGAGTAGGGATGAGGCTCAAGAGGGGAGACAAGATTGGCGAAGTGGGCAAGACAGGCAAGTCCACCGGGCCCCATCTTCACTATGAGGTAATCTACAAGGGCAAGCCAGTCAATCCCTATCATTATATGGATACGGGAATCTCACTCGAAGAATTCAGCGCGATGATTGACCGCGGCGATGCCTCGGCCAGTGCTCCGAAGAAGGTGCCTTCGAGTTCTGAACTGTTGCGACGCAGGAGGTAAGTTATGGGAAACGGATACGAATTCGACAAGATAAGCTTCCGCTTCCGGAAGGCCAGTGTCTCGGTATGGAAAATCTTGCTGAGCACCCTCAAATACATAGCCGTAACCTTTTCTCTGACGGTGGTGGCATATCTGATTATCAGCCTTTTCGTTTCGACAGACAGCCAGAGGCGACTTCGCCGCGAGAACAGGATGTACGAAAAGACCTATGCCCAGCTGCAGTCAAAGGAGCAGTTGCTCGGAGATGTGATTGCCGGCCTCCAGCTGAAGGATAACGAAATCTACGGGGCGGTATTCCACAGCGAGGCTCCGAATGTTGATCCTATCAGTTCTCTGGACTTTCTTTTCGCATCTGACACCATCCCCGACGGACAGATTACAAGATACACAAGGCTCAAGGCCTCCGAACTAGAGGCCAAGGTAGCCAGGGTTGATTCTGCCTTCGCGTCCATCTTCAGGACAGTGGCCTCCGAAGGCTTCGTGCCCCCTCCTATGACCCTCCCCCTGAAGGGAATCTCCTATCCCCAGGTAGGTGCATCTACCGGAATGAAACTCAATCCTTTCCTAAAGGCCAGGGTCCAGCACAACGGGATGGATTTCATAGTCCCCCAGGGTACTCCGGTATATGCCGCAGCCGACGGGGAGGTTGTAAGTGTCGTGCGCTCCAACAAGGGACAGGGAAACATTGTGGGCATCGCCCACGCGGGGGGATACCGCACGAACTATGCTCACCTTTCGTCAATCTCGGTAAACAAGGGGCAGAAGGTTCGCAAGGGCAGCCGCATAGGTACGGTGGGAATGACCGGAAATGCCTTTGCTCCCCATCTGCATTACGAGGTGATGAGAGACACCGTCTATCTCGATCCGGTGGGATACCTTTTCGCATCGGCCGCACCGGACGAGTATTCGAATATGCTCTTTATGGCAGTGAATACAGAACAATCTATGGATTAACGACATACAATGGAAAAGCTTTACTACACCATCGGCGAGGTCGCGGACATTATGAAAGTGTCCGTATCGCTTGTTCGCTTCTGGTCAAACTCCTTCCCCTATTTCGCAAAAATCAAGCGCAATGCCAAGGGAAACCGCCTGTACAGGGTAGAAGACATTGCTGTGCTGAAGCAGATTCAGCACCTTGTAAAAGTCAAGGGAATGACCCTTGAAGGGGCCCAGGCCGAGCTTGCCCTCAACTCTTCTTCCGTTGACCGCAGGGTTCGCACCATAGAGTCCCTTAAGGAAATAAGGAGGCAACTTGCCGAAATCCGCAATTTTTTATAATTTTGCAACCCTTTTTACGGATAACTCAGATAATTGCACAAATATATGGCTACCACCAAGAAAATCAAGAAAATCGAGACGCCGATAGACCAGAGGGAGACTTTCGTTTCCCTGCAGAAGAACTTTGCCGATTCGGACCTCTCGGTAGAGGAGAAGCTCAAGACCCTTTACCAGCTCCAGCAGACTGACAACGCCATCGACAAGATTGTCCATCTGCGCGGAGAACTCCCCCAGGAGGTAACTGCGCTCGAGGAGGAGATTGCCTCGCTCCAGTCGAAGTATGCCCACGTCGAAGAACTCATCGACGGATACGAGAAGTCAATTGTCTCCAACAAGGAGCAGATCGTCGAGCTCGATGCTGATATCGCCAAGTATCAGAAGCAACTTGAGAATATCGCCAACAGCCGTGAATACGACTCCATCAACAAAGAAGTCGAGAACCAGACCCTCCTGAGGCAGATTGCCGAGAAGCATATAGGCGAGGCCCGCTTCGCAATCGAAGAGAAAAAGGCTGACCTCGAAGACATCACCGCCCGCATCTCCATACGCAACGAGGACCTCGAGGCCAAAAAGGCCGAGCTCGACAGCATTATCGAGTCCACCTCCAAGGAAGAGGAAGTTCTTGTCCAGAAGAGGCAGGCCTGCGCCGAGAAGATCGACGAGCGCACGATGAGCGCATACAACCGCATCCGCGCATCGGTTTCGAATCATCTGGCAGTGGTGTCCATCTACAACGGCGACTCCTGCGGAGGATGTTTCAACACCATCACTCCCCAGCGCATCATCGACGTTGCTTCCAATCACAAACTGGTGATTTGCGAGCACTGCGGCCGAATTATCGTCAATCCCGACTTCGAGTAGAGGACTTCAAATGGCAGAAGGTAAATCCGGTTCTCGCAAAAAGCAGGACGTCAATCTGGACATCATTGGGCTTGAGATGGGCAACAAACCCCCTCAGGCTCTTGATGTAGAAGAGGCAGTCCTCGGAGCGATGATGCTCGAAGGTTCCTGTGTCGATCTGGTGATGGAAGAACTGAACTCAGCATGCTTCTATGACCCCAAGCACAGGATGGTTTTCGAGGCCATCGTCTCTCTTACAGCGGAGCACACTCCCGTAGATATCGTTACCGTCACCTCTATGCTCAGGCAGAAAGGCAATCTCGAGACGGTAGGCGGCGTGGTGGCTCTCGCATCGATGACCGAAAAGGTAGCCGCCGCCTCCAATATCGAAGTCTATGCCAAGCTCCTCAAGGAGAAGACTATACAGCGAGACCTCATAAAGGCCTCATTCGACATTCTCAAGGACGCCTTTGACGAGTCGGTCAAGGTCGATGACCTCATCGACAAGGCTCAGTCCCGGGTTTACGATGCCATCCAGAGCAATGTACGCAAAGAGGTGCAGGATATCGGAAGCATCATCAATGCCGCGATGCAGGATATCCAGGAGCATCAGGACAAGACCGGACTCACCGGAGTTCCCTCGGGCTTCGTGTCTCTGGACAAGATTACTATGGGATGGCAGCCTTCCGACCTCATCATCCTTGCAGCGAGGCCTTCCGTCGGTAAGACGGCCTTTGCCCTGAACCTTGCCCGCAATGCCGCAGTTGACCATCACAAGCCGGTTGCGGTGTTCTCTCTGGAGATGTCGGCAGTGCAGCTCGTCAAGCGTATCATGACCTCGGAGTCCGGGCTCAGCGCCGACAAAATCAAGGGTGGCTCAAGGCTCGAAGATTACGAGTGGGAGCAACTCGAATACAAAATCAAGAACCTTTCCAAGGCTCCGCTGTACATCGACGACACCCCCGGTCTGCCGGTGATGGAATTCAGGACCAAGGCCAAGTCCCTGGTCAAGAACAAGGGTGTGAAGCTCATAATAGTTGACTACCTGCAGCTGATGCAGGCCCCGGGCGACTACAAGGGTATGCGAGAGCAGGAAGTTGCATTCATTTCCCGTACCCTCAAGGCTACCGCCAAGGAGCTCAACGTTCCCATCATAGCCCTTTCGCAGCTGTCCCGTGCCTCGGTGCAGAGGTCGGGTGCAACCGGAAAGCCCCAGCTGAGCGACCTGCGCGAATCCGGATCCATTGAGCAGGATGCCGATATGGTACTCTTCATCCACCGTCCCGACTATGTTGGAATGTCGGACAGTGAGGAAGACAAGGAAAAGACTCAGATTATCATAGCCAAGCACCGTAACGGTGAAACCTGCGACATAGATATGCGCTTCCGTGGCGAACAGGTGCGCTTTGTTGAGATCGACGATTTGCGGGCGAATGAACTTCAGGGCCCCATTGCTTCAGCAATGAATGATGATACGGCCGTGAGCGACTCTCCCGCCTATGATGCTTATCAATTCCCCGACAGCGACTTTAATTAACAGAGGAAATGGCAGCCAGAAAGAAAGACATATCCCACGATGGCAGGATTGTGGACCTGAATCCCGAGTTCACGACTGTGGAGATTATCTCCCAGGCTGCCTGCGCATCTTGTCACGCCTCAGCCCTGTGCGGAATGTCGGAGTCGAAGAAGAAGATTGTTGAGGTCCCCACCACCCTTGGTGACTGGTATCCCGGCCAGGAGGTTAAGGTGCTTCTCAAGCCCTCTATGGGCTTCAAGGCAGTGTGGATTGCCTATGTGATTCCTCTCGTGATTCTGCTCTCCGTGCTTCTGTCGATGATTGCCCTTGGCTTCAGCGAGCCCGTATCGGGCCTTGGAGGAATAGCGGCTGTCGGCCTTTACTATCTAGTAATCTGGCTGTTCAGGGACTCCCTCAGAAAAGAATATACATTTCATATAATAGCAAAATGACAACGATTATCTGGACAATTGTGACTTTGGCCGCCCTCGGTCTGGTGCTCTCCGTCGTCCTCTTCTTCGTGGCGAAGAAGTTCAAGGTCGAGGAGGACCCCCGTATCGATGAGGTGGAGAAAGTGATGCCGGGTGCAAACTGCGGCGGATGCGGATTCGCAGGCTGCCGTGCATTTGCCGACAGCGCCGTGAAGGCCAGTTCGCTCGATGGCATCTTCTGCCCTGTGGGCGGCAATGACGTGATGAAGAAAGTAGCCGGAATTCTCGGTTACGAGCTTAAGGAGAAGGCCCCCGAGGTCGCCGTTCTGCGTTGCAACGGCACTTGCTCGGCACGCCCCCGTGTCAACGATTATGACGGAGCCGCCTCCTGCCGTGTTAAGGCTGCCCTCTACAGCGGAGACACTCTCTGTGCTTTCGGCTGCCTGGGTTGTGGAGACTGCGTTGCGGCCTGCCAGTTCGGAGCTATCTCAATGGACCCCGAAACAGGACTCCCCGTAGTTGACGAGGCCAAGTGCACCGCTTGCGGAGCCTGCGCCAAGGCCTGCCCCAGGAAACTCATCGAGATTCGCCCCAAGGGTCCCCGCAGTATGCGCGTATATGTAGCCTGCAGCAACCGTGACAAGGGCCCTGCCGCAAAGAAGGCCTGCGCCAATGCCTGCATAGGTTGCGGAATCTGCGCCAAGACCTGCACACACGGAGCAGTCACAGTCGAGAACAACATCGCATATATTGATCCCACAAAGTGCAAGCTCTGCCGCGAGTGCGAGGCTATGTGCCCCACCGGAGCAATTCACGGGCTCAACTTCCCCAAGCCTCTTGACAAGGCAGCCGTGAAGGCCCGTATCGCAGAGCGTGCAAAAAAGGCAAAGGAGGCAGCAAATGAGCAGTAAGATTACATTTTCAATCGGCGGCGTCCATCCCGATGACGCCAAGCTGGCACGCGCCTGTGCGACAGAGGTCCTGCCTCTTCCCGAGGTTGTCTATGTTTCAATGGCCCAGCATCTTGGAGCTCCCGCCAAGCCCGTAGTGTCAGTCGGCGACTACGTCAAGGCAGGTCAGGTCATTGCGGAACCCGGAGGATTCATCTCGGCATTCGTCCATTCTCCCGTCAGCGGAACCGTAAAGTCCATTGCACCCCGCAAGGACCTTGCAGGCAACAGTGTGACCCACGTGGAGATAGCTGTAGAGGGTGATGAATGGGCCGAGGGCATAGACCTCAGCGACACTCTCGTAACCGAGATTCCCGAAGACCGCCAGTTCATACTCGACCGGGTAAAGAACAACGGTGTAGTCGGACTCGGAGGAGCCACCTTCCCTGCCCACGTCAAACTCAACCCCGCGCCCGGGAGCAAGGCCGAGTGCCTCATCCTCAACGGTGCAGAGTGCGAGCCTTATCTTACCAGTGACTACCGCATTATGGTAGAGCGCCCCAAAGAGATTGTCATAGGCGCTGCCATAATGCAGAAGGTTCTCGGAGGATGCCGTTGCGTTATCGGAATCGAAGAGAACAAGCCCGAGGCCATTAAGAGTATGAGCGAGGCTGTCGCTTCGCTGGGCTATCCCGATATCAGGGTGCAGGTTCTTAAGAAGCGCTATCCCCAGGGTGGAGAGAAGCAGCTCATCGATGCCGTGATGCACCGTCAGGTAGGTTCTGGAGCCCTTCCTATCAGCGTTGGTGCCGTTGTACAGAACGTCGCCACCTCACTGGCAGTTTATGAGGCCGTTCAGAAGAACAAGCCTTTGGTAACCAATACCCTTACTATTACCGGCGACTGCCTGCCCGTTGAAAAGATGCACAACTATCTCTTCCGCATAGGTATGCCTCTGAGCTACATTGCCGAGGTTGCGGGTGGAGTGCCTCAGGATGCAGCCAAGATTATCAGCGGCGGTCCGATGATGGGACGTGCAATCAGCAATCTCGACGCATGCACTGTCAAGGGGTCGTCGTCTCTGTTGTACCTTTCCGAGTCCAGGACCCGTCGTAAGAGCGCGTCTGCCTGCATACGTTGCGGCCGCTGTTCCGATGCCTGTCCTATGGGTCTCGAACCTTTCCTTCTGAACAGGCTCTACAAGGCCGGAGATGTCGAAGGCCTCGAGCAGGCCTCTGCTCAAGACTGCATAGAGTGCGGATGCTGTCTGTACAGCTGCCCTGCATACATCCCTCTGCTGGACTACGTCCGTCAGGCCAAGGGTATGGCCCTGGGTGCCATCCGCGCTCGTGCCGCTGCCGCCAAGGCCGCTGCAGAAGCCGCAAAAGCCGCCGCTCCGACACCCGCTCCGGCCGAAGCCGCCAAGAACAACGAAAAAATAAGTAAGTAGATATGGGCACAATGATTGTTTCTCCAAACCCCCACATCCACGCCCCGGTATCGACAAAATCACTGATGAGGGATGTTGTCATCGCACTTCTGCCCGCAGTAATCGTCTCCATCCTTTTCTACGGATGGTCCGAGCTGCTGGTTCTGGGCGTGAGCGTCGCCTCCTGCGTACTGCTGGAGTGGGCTATTACCAAATGGCTCCTTAAGAAACCTTCGACAATTGGCGATTTGTCAGCTGTCGTTACTGGTCTTCTTCTAGCTATGAACCTTCCCTGCACAACCCCCTGGTGGATTGTGTTCATCGGAGCAGTAGTGGCTATCGGCGTTGCCAAGATGACCTTCGGCGGGATAGGCCAGAATGTCTTCAACCCCGCCATCACGGGACGTGTGTTCCTTCTGATTTCCTTCCCCCAGCAGATGACAGACTGGACTGTCCCTGGCGGATTCATCAAGGGCGTTGACGCAGTTTCGGGTTCAACCCTTCTTGGTCAGGCCAAACTCGGGCAGCTAATCGATTTCAATGCCCTGGATACCTTCTTCCTGAATATCGGCGGTTCTGCAGGTGAGATTTCGGCACTTGCACTGCTCCTCGGATTCGGGTATCTGCTTGTCAGACGGGTTGTAAAGATATGGGTTCCCCTTAGCATCTTTGCTACCGTTGCAGTGATTTCAGGCATCTTCCATGCCATTGACCCCGTGGCATTCACCGGCCCCCTGTTCAACCTCCTCACCGGTGGAATGATTCTCGGCGCCTGCTTTATGGCCACTGACTACGTCACTTCCCCGATGAGCACTTGGGGAGGTGTCATCTACGGAATAGGAATAGGTCTTATCGTGATGATGATCCGCTACTTCGGAGCATATCCCGAAGGAATGTCCTTCGCCATTCTTCTTATGAATATGGTGGTCCCCCTGCTCAACAGATGGTTCCATCAGCGTAAATACGGGAGGGCTTGAGTTATGGCAGCAAAATCGACTCTTTCCAATATGGTAATCTGCCTGACCGGCGTATGTCTGGTCTGTGCGGCAATACTCGGTGCGGTCTATTCCGTTACCAAAGTTCCCATTGAACAGGCCTCTCAGAAGGCTATGCTCACCTCTATCGGAATGGTCATTCCCGAAGGTGGCGAACTTTCCGAGGCTATCTCTGACGAAGCTACTGGAATGTCGTACTACAAGAGCGTGGCCGAAGGCAAGACCATCGCTTATGCAGTCAATTCTACCGTTACTGGTTTCGGTGGTCCCCTTGTCCTGATGGTAGGTGTCCTGCCCGACGGTACTGTCTATGCGACCAAGGTGCTCTCTCAGAGCGAGACTCCCGGACTCGGTGCACAGTGCGCCACAAGCGAATCCTTCATCTCCCAGTTCCGCGGACTCGGTCCCGACAAGAAGATTGCCGTTCGCAAGGATGGAGGTGATATCGATGCAATTACCGCTTCGACCATCACTTCCCGCGCCTATGCTCTTGCTGTCAGCAATGCAGTGACTCTCGTCAAAACACTTGAGGGACAGGTATTAAATGAGGCTGACAGCTGGTCCGGTGCCAGTACCAAAGCTGAACAAACCGAAAACAAGGAGGAACAGAAATGAGTAAATGGTCTATGCTAACCGACGGGCTCGTAAAAAACAATCCCGTCTTTGTGCTGGTGCTGGGAATGTGCCCAACTCTGGCTACTACATCTTCCGCAATTAACGGACTTGAGATGGGTGTTGCTACTATGTTTGTGCTCATTCTCAGTAACATAGTCATATCTCTGCTCGCTCCGGCGGTCCCCGACAAGGTGCACATTCCGGTTTACATCGTAGTCATTGCGACCTTCGTGACCGTACTTCAACTCCTTATGCAGGCCTTTGTTCCTTCGGTTTACGAGACCCTCGGACTGTTCATCCCTCTGATTGTGGTGAACTGCATAGTTCTTGGACGCGCCGAGGCTTTCGCAGGCAAGCACAATGCTCTTGAGAGTGCACTTGACGGAGTAGGAATCGGTTTAGGATTCACCCTTGCCCTCACGGTGATAGGTCTTGTTCGCGAGGTTCTCGGAAGCGGCTCCGCCTTCGGATTCAAGTTTATCCCCGGCGACGGAATCCTCGCTTTCGTAATGGCGCCCGGTGCCTTCCTCGTTCTGGGATATCTGATGGTCCTATTCAATAAGTTCGTCAAAAAACAATAGTACGATATGGAATACCTGCTTATTATTGTCTCTGCGATATTCGTCAACAATATCGTCCTGGCCCAGTTCCTTGGCATATGCCCGTTCCTGGGAGTATCGAACAAGCTTTCGACGGCAACCGGAATGTCCGGAGCAGTGTGCTTTGTCATCACTCTTGCCACAGTCGTAACATACCTTCTGAACAACTATGTCCTTGTTCCTCTGGGACTCGGATTCCTGCAGACCATCGCTTTCATTCTTGTGATTGCAGCTCTTGTGCAGATGGTCGAAATCGTCCTTAAGAAGATAAGCCCCAGCCTCTATCAGGCACTGGGAATCTTCCTCCCTCTCATTACCACCAACTGCGCCGTTCTGGGTGTGGCCATCACCGTAGTATCCAAGGAGTTTAGCTTTGGCGGTGCTGCTCATATGCTCAACCTCGCAGAGGCAGTGGTCTATGCTCTTGCAACTTCTATCGGCTATGGTCTTGCTATGATACTCTTTGCGGGTCTTCGCGAGCACCTCTCCGGAAACAGCATCCCCAAACCCTTCAAGGGCCTTCCTATTGCTCTGATAACCGCGAGCATAATGGCAATGGCCTTCCTCGGATTCTCGGGGATTGTCTGATAACCGCGAGCATTGTGGCAATGGCCTTGCGGAGATTCGGAGGATTGTCTTTTAACCGCGAGCATAATGACAATGGCCTTACGGATATTCGGAAGATTGTCTGATAACCCTTCAAGACCGGTAGTCCGTTTTGGGGGTCTCCCTTTCCGGGATTATCCATACCTTTGCCAATAGTCTAACAGAAACACTTTTTTATTACCTAACCCTTTAATGTTTAAAAGAATGAAAAAGATTATTGCAGTTATAGCAACTGTCTTCGCATTTGCAGCAGTCGCTGCCGCCCAGCCCCGTACCATCGGTATCCGTGGAACATTCGGCGGAGAACTCTCTTATCAGCACACCCTTGGTGCCAACTTCGCAGAGGCTGACCTAGGTTGGTCAAATGATGGTATCTATGTGACTGGTACTTACAACTTTGTCTTTGCCAGCGAAGGTGATTTCAACTTCTATGCCGGCCCCGGTGCTGCACTGGGTATTTACAACAATGGAGAAACCAGCGGTCTTAACCTCGGTATCGCCGGTATGGTAGGTGCTGAATACAACTTCAGTATCCCCATGACCATCTCCCTTGACTGGAGGCCTTGCTTCAACTTCCTGTATGGAGGATTCGGAT
The DNA here is from genome assembly GCA_029009115.1 of Bacteroidales bacterium. Taxonomy (GTDB): domain Bacteria; phylum Bacteroidota; class Bacteroidia; order Bacteroidales; family UBA932; genus Cryptobacteroides. Next base: position 43,990 of record JAQXJU010000065.1, read on the forward strand.
ACAATGGTTTCGGTCTGGCACTCCGCTACAGATTCTAAGAAATCATACATCAATTTATCCCGCCCTGGCATTGAACTAGATCCCAGGGCGGGATTTTTGGTGTTAGTAGGTGTTTTTGGTGTTAGTAGAGATTCTTGGGATCGTAGGGTTTGGGGAATTAGTAGGGTTTGGGGGATTGTAGGGCTTCTTCGGCTTGCAGGGTTTTGGGGGATTGTAGGGATTCTTGAGCTTGCAGGGTTTTGGGGGATTGTGTAAGCGTCTCCGCGATTATGTGTTGATATTGGTTCTGTCGTAGGCACCCCGGAAGGCATATAGGGCAAGCTCGTGAAATTCACCTTTCGGGCCGACCCCCTCCAGAATGCCTTCTGGGGCAGGTTGCCTTCGGAGGTGGAACGACTTTGTATCCACCTCGAAGCCTCACCCCCTTCACAGGTACCTCAGAGGCACATTGCCTTTCGAGGTGAATTTCACCGGTTGATGCTACCCCTGCCAGAAGTGCCTGAGAGGCCGATTGGACGATCTCGTGAAATTCACCTTCCAAGCCGACCCCCGTCAGAATGCCTTCTGGGGCACATTGACTTTTGAGGTGAATTTCACCGGTTGGGGCTACCCCTGTCAGAAGTACCTCAGAGGCCGATTCGTCAATCTCGTGAAATTCACCTTTCGGGCTGACCCCTGTCAGAATGCCTTCTGGGGCAGGTTGCCTTTCGAGGTGGAACAATTTTGTATCCACCTCGAAGCCTCACCACCACTACAATACCTTCAGAGGCACATTGCCTTTTGAGGTGAATTTCACCGGTTGATGCTACCCCTGCCAGAAGTGCCTGAGAGGCCGATTGGACAATCTCGTGAAATTCACCTTTCGGGCCAACCCCTGCCAGAAGCACTTCAGAGGCAGGTTGCCTTTCGAGGTGAATTTCACCGGTTCGGGCAACCCTTACCCACCCCCCATGAAATCCCAATTCAGCCAAGCCCTCTATATAATACCTTTTCAAACTGCTACTTCGTTCTTGGATACTTTTCGAAATACTAAACAATTCTAAAAATTATCACTATATTTGCAAGCTTTCTGGTTCCGTAGCTCAGTTGGATAGAGCAACAGCCTTCTAAGCTGTGGGTCGCGCGTTCGAGTCGCGCCGGAATCACTTTCGAGATAACTTGTCCTGGAATATGGAAGGGTGACAGAAGCCCAAAGGCTTTTTGCCACCTTTTTCTTTTTTTTGTGAGGCAATCCCAACATATCATTCCAATCGCAACATATCATCCCAATCCCTCAGTATCAAGCCCAAGATAGTATGTCAAGAATCCTCTATCAACCGATTGACAGCCTTTCAGCAATAAGACTACCAATTTTGATCAAGCCTGCGAGATGCACTTTCACCGATAATCATTATATTTGAAACTTGCCGAACAAATCGCAATATGGCAGATAGTCTTCATATTCAGGATTGCGCAGCGGTCTTACTGTGTGCCGGAAAGGGTACACGGATGAATGACAGTTCCCGGAACAAGGTCAGTTTCGACTGCGCTGGCGACAGCGTAATCCGACGGATAGTCAGGCAGATGCGCCAGGGAGGTGTGAACCTCTTCGCGGTGGTTGTGGGTTATCGTGCCGAGACCGTAATGGCTGCACTCAGCGGAGAAGAAGGAGTATTTTTTGTATATCAAAAAGATCAAAAAGGCACAGGGGATGCCGCTCGTCTTGGACTCGCAGCTCTAAAGGCCCAGAATTTCAGGGGCAAGGTGCTTGTTGCCGTCGGTGACAGGATAGTCAGTAGTGAAGTTATTTCTGGTTTGCTGTCAAGATTCGCCTCCCCCAGTCTCAGTGCCGATGCAACTCCTGCCGATGCAACTCCTGTCGATGTAACCCCTGCCGTTGCAAGTCCTGCCGATGCAAGTCCTGCCGCCTCCCCCAGGCTCAGCGCCGATGCAACCCCTGCCGATGCAAGCCCTGCCGATGCAACCTCTGCCACCTCCCCCAGGCCCAACACCGATTCAACCCCTGTCGGTGTCGGGCCCGTGGCAAAATCTCCCAAGGCAGTTTTCGGCGTCCAGCCCCTTGCGCACAATCCCAGGGGAGGTCATGTGCTGATGTCAATGGACAAGCCTTGCGGGATTGTGGAGATGGCAGATGTCAGAAGATTATCTGACGGTGATTTGGTAACCAAGGCCGGAGTCAGTTTCAGCGCCGATCAAGTCAGGAATGCTCCGTACGCCAATGCATCGCTTTATTGCTTTGACCTTGATGCAGCTGTCGAAGCTACCGGCTCCCTCACAAGCGATAATGCCCAGAAAGAGTTCTATCTTACTGATACACTGGAGTATTTTGCAATCAGGGGTGAGGCGGATGTTTTTGTCGTCCGCGACCCTGAGAGTATGTCCTCGTTCAGCACGAAGCCTGAGCTCAGAAGCATAAGCACACGCTTTATGCGAAATGCCTCCAGCCTGATTGCTGAGTTGAAAGGCGGCGGTCTCGACAAAGAACTCCAGAGTATCTATGGCAGCGGCTTTCAAGAACAGAAGCCAAGATATATTGCTCTTATAGAGCATTTTATATCTCGATATGGTGACCGTAGGATTGTCCTGACCCGAGCCCCGGGGAGGGTAAACCTTATGGGGAGGCACATCGACCACCGCGGCGGTGGAATTAACGTTATGGCGATAGACCGTGACCTTCTGTGCGTAAGTTCCCCAAGGGAAGACGATTCAATCTGCCTGACGAATACTGATGCACAGTTTCCCGATCGTTGCTTCCGTCTGTCAGAGCAGCTTCCGGAGGGGGTCCTTCGTGCCCTTGCTCTACCTTTCGACAAAACCGGTGCCGCCGGAGAGCCCGGAGGGGATGCTCAACCCTTCGACAGAACCGGTACCGCCGGGGAGTCCGGAGGTGATGCTCATCTAGACAGAACCGGTGCCGCCGGGGAGTCCGGAGGTGATGCTTATCTAGACAGAACCGGTGCCGCCAGAGAGCCCGGAGGGGATGCTCTACCCTTCGACACCCGCTGCTGGCTGGACTATCTTGCGTCCGAGGCAGCTGTCCGGAGCCTGGAAGATACCCGCGGCGACTGGGCCAACTACGTCAAGGCCGCAGTCCTGAGGCTGCAGTTCGAGACACCTATGCTCCTCTCCGGAATGGATATGGCCTTCAGCGGAAGTATCCCTGTTGCAGCCGGTCTCAGTTCGTCATCGGCAGTGGTCGTAGCTTCAGCCGAGGCAGTCTGCGCTCTTAACTGCTTGAATATTACCCAGCAACGCTTTATCGAACTCTGCGGAGAAGGCGAATGGTTCGTCGGCTCCAGAGGTGGGGCTGGGGACCACGCCGCTATGAAGTGCTCACGCAAAGGATGCATCACCCATCTCGACTTCAAGCCCTTCAGGGTAGGCGAGAGGACAGATTTTTCTGACGAATACGCTGTGATTGTGGCAGATACCTGCATCAAATCGCGAAAGAGCGAAGGCAGCCGCGACATATTCAATTCAAAGGTTGCCGCTTCTGATATCGCCTTTATGATTCTCCGTCAGAGGTACCCTGAATACGGTCTGCGAGAATTCCGCGATTTGGCTGATCTTCCATCAGAGACTGTTTACAAAATGATGCTGAGCGTGCCTCATACTGCCACACGCGAAGAGTTGAGGACCCTGCTCCCCGAGTATTCCAATAGCCTGAATCAGTGCTTTTCGAGCCACGCGGACCCCGGCGCATACGACCTGCGCTCAGTGGCCTTGTTCGGAATCGCCGAGTGCCTCAGATCCCGAAAGTTCCAGCAGCTGCTCTCGTGCGGAGATTATCTTGCCATCGGAGAGATGATGAAAACCAGCCATCTGGGCGATGCAGTTCCGGGCGAGAATTACCCCGATTCCCGGCTTGAGGAGATGGCGCGCGACGGAGTTGACCTCTCTCAGGTTCCCGGGGGATACCGTTGCTCAACCCAGGCAATCGACGCTTTGTGCCGGATGCTGGACGAGTTCCCCGGTGTTCTCGGAAGCCAGATGGTCGGAGCCGGTCTCGGGGGATGTGTCGTAGCTCTTGTCCGCAAGGATGCCTCCTTGAGGGTTGTCGAGATGCTGCGCAGAGAATACTACGACAAGAACGGCCTCGATTCGGGCTCGGCCCATATATTCGTCCCCTCCTCGGGTACGGCGGTAATATTCTGATTTGGAACTTATTATGCATATGATTCAGGAGATACTTACCGATGCGATCCGCAGCTCCGTTCTGATTTCGGGGCTTGTGGTGGTAATGATGATGCTGATAGAATCGCTGAACATCGACTCCAGAGGCGACTTCTTCTCCGGACTCAGGCGCAGCCGCCTTGGACAAGTCGTCATATCGGCATTCCTCGGAATTATCCCCGGCTGTATGGGCGGATTCGCTTCGGTATCTCTATATACCCACGGCATACTCAGTTTCGGTGCTCTTGTGGCAATGATGATAGCCTCATCCGGCGACGAAGCCTTTGTGCTTCTGGCAACAGTTCCCGACAAGGCTTTTATGATTTTCCTGATTCTCTTTGTCCTGGCAGTCGCCGTGGGATTCGCCGTTGATCTCATCTTCCCCCGCAAGCGAAGCTCGGTGAGCTGCACTATGGATTTGCACGACAGCACAGAGGTCGCCGAGAATCACGGAAGGCATCTGACCTGGCACAGGGCTCTGATGTTTGTTGGTGTGGCTGCATTCATCGCAGCGCTACTGGCCGGCTTTCTCGAACACGAAGAGCACGTGGAGCATCCCGAGACAGGTATCGTGAACCTTCTCAGCGAAGATTGGATGTACTGGCTGTTCGGTGCTCTCAGTCTGCTCGTGCTGGCAGTGCTCATTTTCGGTAACGACCATTTTGTAGAAGAACACCTCTGGCACCACATCGTGGTTAAGCATCTTCCTTCGGTTTTCTGCTGGACCTTCGGGGTTCTCGTGGCTCTGGGAGTGCTGATGCAAGTGGTGGATATCAGCTCCTGGATAAGTTCGAACACCGCCCTGATGATTCTTCTCGCGGCGCTGGTGGGAATTATCCCCGAGTCGGGACCGCATCTCGTGTTCGTGACCCTCTATGCCAGCGGGATAGTACCTCTGCCCGTGCTTCTCGCCAGCTGCATCAGCCAGGATGGGCATGCATCCCTGCCACTGCTTGCCGAGAGCAAGAAGGACTTTCTTCTGGCAAAGTCGGTCAATCTGATAGTTGCAATTGCTGTGGGCTTTGCCGCAATGCTTGTATGTTGATCTCAATTACCGTCTGATTATTAACCAAATAACACTGATATGAACAGATTTCGATTAATCTTTATGGCATTAGCCATGATGGCAGGCATTTCGGCCACTGCCGCCGGCTCAGGTCTGTCTTCCCTCTCTTCCAAGGCAGCCGAATCCACCCCAGCCGCCAACAAACCCCTTAAGGTTCTGGCCATCGGAAACAGTTTTTCTGTCGATGCCGTTGAGCAGAACCTCTGGGAGATTGCCGCTGCCGATGGTGTCGAACTGATTATCGGCAATATGTACATAGGCGGATGCCCGCTTGAGAAGCATTGGAATAATGCCTCATCTGACAAACCCGCATACAAGTACCGCAAGATTGTTGCAGGACAAAAGACAGAGTATCCCGAAACCAGTCTTGACACAGCCCTTTCAGACGAACAGTGGGATGTGGTTACCTTCCAGCAGAACAGCCCCAACTCCGGATTCTACGAGACATTCAGTCCCTATCTCGAGAAACTGATCGAATACGTCAAGCTCAGGACCCCCAAGGGTGTAAGGCTGATGTTCCACCAGACCTGGGCTTATGAGAAGAACGCCATCCACTATGCCTTCCCCAGATACGAAAAGAACCAGAACAAGATGTTCAAGGCCATAGTCGAAGCCTCCAACCAGGCTTGCACCAGATATGGACTCGGGCTCATCCCCGTGGGAACAGCCATCCAGTGCGCGAGGGTGTCGGAACTCCGCAACAACGTGACCCGCGACGGTTATCACCTCAATCCAGTGGGCCGCTATATCGCTGCCTGCACCTGGTACGAAGCCCTCACGGGGCGCAGCGTTATCGGAAACAGCTACGATGCCCCTCACGTCGAACCTTGGATGAAGCAGCTTGCGCAGGAAGCCGCCCACAGCAGCGTAAGCCAGCCCGGCAAGGCCATAAAAGTAGGCCCCGAGCCCAACCATACCAACCGTGATGAGGCCAACGTGCCCCGGTACACCCTGCCCGATCCCCTCGTGATGGAGGACGGAACTCCGGTCAGAACCCGCGAAGAGTGGTTCTCCGCCCGCAGGCCTGAACTTATGAAGATGTACACCGAGCTGATGTACGGAAAAGCTCCCGAAGTAAAGGGCGACCTCCACTTCAAACTCGTAGAATCTTCGGAAGATGCCCTTGGCGGAAAGGCTGTCCGCAAGCAGGTAAAGCTCTATCTGTCGAAAGAAGAGCGCTACCGCCTCAACCTTCTCATCTATCTCCCCAAGGATGCCAGTGGGCCTGTGCCCGTTTTTATGGGAGTCAACTTCACCGGAAACTGGGGAGTCTGCGACGACCCCGCCATTGTTATGCCCAACGAGAAGGAGCAGAAGAGATACTCTGTCCTTGAGAATCTCGACCGGGGAGCATCTGCATCCCGCTGGCCTCTGGAACAGATTCTGTCGGCCGGATACGGGGTTGTGACTTTCTACCGCGGCGATGTTGACCCTGACTTCCACGACGGATTCCACAACGGTATTACCCCTATGATTTACAAGAAGGGGCAGGATTGGCCCGAACCCGACCAGTGGGGAGCGATTTCTGCCTGGGCCTGGGCTTTGAGCCGGACCCTTGACTACTGCGGACTCGACCCCGATATCGACGAGAAGAAGGTTGCGGTCATAGGTCACTCACGCCTCGGAAAGGCAGCACTCTGGGCCGGAGCCACTGACGAGCGCTTTGCCGTAGTTATTTCCAACTGCTCGGGAGCGGGTGGAGCCGATCTTTTCCGCCGTCAGTTCGGCGAGAGCGTTCAGGACCTCAACCGCCACTTCCCGCACTGGTTCTGCGCCAATTTCCACAATTACAACGGCCGCGATTCCGAGCTCCCGTTCGACCAGCACGAACTTCTTGCCTGCATAGCTCCCCGTCCTCTATACATCGCCAGTGCCGATGCAGATTCCTGGGCAGACCCCAAGGGAGAGTTCCTTGCCGCCAGAGAGGCCTCGAAGGTCTATGAATTCCTCGGAGTTCCGGGGCTGGCAGTGAGCGAGTGGCCTGCAGTAGAGCTTCCCTCCATCGAAGGTAACGTCGCCTATCACCTGCGTGAGGGTAAGCACGACATAACCCTCTATGACTGGCAGAATTACATTCTTTTTGCAGACAAGTACCTGAAGTAGATGGTATTCTTCTACAGGCAGATAGATTCGCTTCCGAAAGAAGAGGCAAAGATTCCGGACGGCCTCCGAGTAAGGGTGCGCCGTCCGGCGTCTTATGTCGAGGGGATGAGCGAGATGAATCTCGGGCGGCGGATGAATGAGTTATATTCGAGGCAGACTTTCAGGAGCAAAGGCCTGTTGAGGACCTTTAAAGAATTCGATCTGATGCGCGGAGATAAGATTCTCTGCAAGGCACTGTTGATATCAAAGATTCCTGAATACGAATTCCTGCCTTCTGACGGGGTTCACCTCTGCTACTGCGAGACTGCCTCCGACGAGAGGGGTAAAGGATACTATCCTATGCTGCTGCGGCATATCAGGGCACGTTATCCCCGCAAGGACCTGCAGATGATTGTCTATGAGGATAATACAGCCAGCATCAAAGGGATAGAGAAGGCTGGGTTCATCCGTTATGCCGAAGGCCGGAAAACTTCTGACGGCCGCTTTGTCATAACCGCAAGATACTTCCCTGAATGAAACGCCCAAGTAATAACTCGACTCCATAACAATACTATTATGAAAAAGTTTTTTAGTCTTGCTGCAGCTTCAGTCTTGCTGCTTGCGTCTTTCTCTTCTTGTCAATTCAGTGACTCTGCCGAAGATACGTTTGTCTCTATTGTATGCACAACAGCCCAGGCAAGCGAGATTACCATCGACTCGGCAAGTCTGAATGGAACAGTACAGCTTAGCAATGCAAAAGCAGAGCAGGCAGAACTGTGGTTTATGATTGGCCAGGACGAAAATACTCTGGCTGAAAGCGGAGAAAAGATTTCGGCTGGAACTATCTCCTCCAAAGGAGGCACCGTTTCGGCAAGCGTCAGCAATCTGCAAGCTCAGACCACATACTATTATATGCTTTGCGCTTCTATAGATGGGAAGCAAGCTTCAGGAGAGGCTGTATCGTTCACCACTCTTCCTAAGCCGAAGGAGACAATAGTAACTCTTACGACAGGACAGGCAAGCGGAGTCACCTGTTTCATCGCAAAACTGAATGGCTCCCTGACTGTTGAAAGCGAAAAACAGCTATCGCAATCAGTGAGTTTTCTTTACAGCGATTCAGCAAGAACAGTAGAGGAACTGAAGGCATCCGGAAAGAAAGTGCCAGCTGAATTGACCGAAGACGGCTCGTTCACAAGCGCACTGAGTAAATTGGGAAGCAATACTACTTACTTCTACGTTGCCTGTGCAGAAGTTTCCGAAAAGGAGTATTATGGAGAAGTCAAGAGTTTCAAAACGGTGGATCTTCATTTGGAGGCAGTTGATATGGGCTTGTCTGTAAAGTGGGCTTCAAGCAATCTCGGAGCTGCAAAACCTGAAGATTATGGAGATTACTATGCTTGGGGCGAAATCGAGCCCAAAGACAACTATGACTGGAATACATACAAGTGGTGTGATGATTCAAAACTTTTTGACAAACTGACAAAGTATAACAATATGCCTGATTACGGCACAGTTGACAACAAGACCAGACTTGATCTGGATACAGATGATGTTGCACGTGTCCTGTTAGGAGAAAAATGGCGGATGCCTGAAGAAGAAGATTTTGAATCTCTGAGAACAAACTGTACCTGGAAGTGGACTCAGTTGAATGGAGTAAACGGATATCTTGCCACCAGTAAAAAGAATGGTGCAAGCATCTTCTTACCTGCTGCCGGTTACCGTCGTTATGGCGAGCTCGAGAATGCCGGCTCCCATGGCTACTATTGGTCTGCAACTCTGTTTTTGAACTTACCGGAATACGCCAGGTGCCTGGATCTCACCTCTGACGATTTCTTTGTGAACCACAAAAATCGTTTCTTTGGCTTCCCTATCCGTCCTGTTCAGATAAATTGACGGGCATAGGCTTTTAGTAATTCAAGCGTTTTTCCTGTCCGCCGGGCGGGTGACGCTTGATTTTTGTTATCTTTGTGGGCTATGCATAACAAGAAATTCGAGATCCTGTCGAAGGAAATGCTGACCGCAGCAACCTGCAGGATGAAAATCAGTGCTCCAAGGATTGCATCTGCCGCACAGCCAGGACAGTTCCTCATTGTCCGAGCCGACGAGAAAGGCGAAAGAATCCCTCTTACAATCAGTGATTACAACTCAGACGAAGGTACAGTGACGATAGTGACCCAGTCAATAGGGGTCTCATCAGGCCATATCAATTCCTTCAGCGAGGGAGAGTGCTTTGCCGACGTGGTCGGCCCCCTGGGATTACCTTCAGAATTCATCGAGTACAGTCCCGAGAGACTCCGCAGCGAGAGTTATGTGTTCATCGCCGGAGGTCTGGGGACAGCTCCTGTATATCCCCAGGTGCGCTGGCTCAAGGAGCACGGAGCATCAGTGGATGTGATTATCGGTGCCCGCAGCAAGGACCTTCTGATTTATACCGAAGAGATGGCCTCGGTCTGCGACAATCTGTATCTGTGCACCGACGACGGTTCCTGCGGATTCCACGGAGTAGGCACTGCGCAGCTTGAGGCTCTTGTTGCCCAGGGAAAGAATTATACCCGCTGCGTGGCAATTGGGCCTATGATAATGATGAAGTTTTCTACCCTGACCTGCAAGAAATTGGGTATTCCCATTACGGTGAGTCTCAATACCCTGATGGTGGACGGAACCGGGATGTGCGGGGCGTGCAGGGTTAGCGTTGCCGGAAAGATGCGTTTCGCCTGTGTTGAGGGCCCCGAGTTCGACGGCTTCGAGGTCGATTTCGACGAGGCTATGCGTCGCCAGGGTCAGTACCGCCTCGAAGAAAAGGAAGCTTCTGCGATGGAAGAACATAAATGCAAGATAGGGAGGGGATAGACGATGCCAGCAAGAATACCAAGAGTTCCGGTCCGCGAACAGGACCCGAAGGTAAGAGCAAGAAACTTTGATGAAGTCTGCTACGGATACAATGTCGAGGAAGCCAGAACCGAAGCATCCAGATGCCTTGGTTGCCGCAATCCAAGATGCGTAGCTGCATGCCCCGTAGGAATCAGCATTCCCGAATTCATAGCCCAGGTCAATTCCGGAGACTTCAGAGCCGCAGCCAGGGTGATAGCCCGAGACTCCAGCCTTCCTGCCGTATGTGGTCGCGTATGTCCTCAGGAAACCCAGTGCGAGGGCAGTTGCATACTCGGAGTCAAGAGTGAGCCGGTTGCTATCGGCAAGCTTGAACGCTTTGTTGCAGACTGGAATCGCGAGAATCCTGAGCCCGCGCCCGCAGACTCCGGAGCCACCCCCGGAGTCGCCCCTGGAGGCCCCGCCCTCGGAGCCCCCGCGCCCGCAGAGTCCGCAACCCCTGACTCCGCATCTCACGCCACCAAGGTCGCCGTAGTGGGTTCGGGACCTGCCGGACTTGCCTGTGCGAGCGACCTGGCCCGTCTCGGCTACGATGTGACCATCTTCGAGGCTCTCCACAAAGCAGGGGGAGTGTTGGAATACGGAATCCCTGAGTTCAGGCTTCCGAAGGATACCGTCCTGAAGGCCGAGATTGATGAAGTCAGGGCTCTCGGGGTCAAGATTGAAACAGATGTCATTATTGGCAGGACCATAACCGTAGATCAGCTCTTTGATGAGGAAGGCTTCAGCGCCGTGTTCATAGGGACAGGTGCAGGTCTGCCAAAGTTTATGGGGATACCAGGCGAGAACCTGAACGGAGTATTTTCTGCCAACGAATTCCTGACCCGTAACAATCTGATGAAGGCTTTCCGGGAAGACTATCTTACTCCCATTCACGCGGGAAAGAAGTGCTGCGTTGTGGGAGGAGGAAATGTGGCGATGGATGCCGCCAGAACTGCCCTCAGGCTCGGTGCCGAGACTACCATAGTATATCGCCGCACCGAGAAGGAGCTTCCGGCCCGTGTCGAGGAGGTGCATCACGCCAGGCAGGAAGGAGTTGAATTTGCTATGCTCACCAACCCTGTGGAGATACTCTCCGACGACAAAGGCTGGGTTCGTGCCCTCAGATGTGTCAGAATGGAGCTCGGCGAAGCGGATGAGTCTGGCCGAAGGTCGCCTGTCCCCATTGAGGGCTCGGAGTTTGAGATTCCTACCGAGGTGGTGATTATGGCACTTGGAACATCTCCCAATCCTCTTATTTCAACGACGACTCCCGGTTTGCAGACAACGCGGCGCGGGTGCCTCGTGGCCTCCGACGACGGAGCCACGACGCGCCCCGGCGTGTTCGCCGGCGGTGACGCTGTCACCGGCGCCGCTACCGTCATCCTGGCAATGGGAGCCGGTCGCAAAGCTGCTGCCGCAATAGACGCCTACCTCAAGGCCCTGTAACACGCTACCTCCTCCCGGCTCGCTTGGTCCCTGGGTAGCTCTCCGGTTGGTTCCGGCCTATCCTCGGCCCCCGGCAAGCCCCCGGTCCTCAATCGGCCCGACAGAGCCCCCTCCTCCCGGTGCCCCTCCCGGCCCGACAGATCCCCCTCCCCCCGGAGCCCCTCCCGGCAGCCTACTGCTAAATGAATGAAACAGAACAATATGAAATTTACAACATCGCTTGCGGCCTGTCTGTTCCTGGCCGCGTCAATCACATCCTGCAAGATGCAACAGAACCCTCTTCTTTCCGAATCGGCCCTGCCATTCGGTGCTCCCCAGTTCGACAAGATCAAAACCTCAGATTATCTTCCCGCATTCCAGCAGGCGATTGCCTCCGGAAAGGCAGAAATAGATGCCATAGTAGCTAATCCCGACGCTCCGACCTTCGAGAATACCATCGAGGCTCTCGAGTTCAGCGGAGCCGCTCTAGACAAGGTGGCTTCCATCTTCTACAACCTTATGGAAGCCGACACGAACGAAGAGATGCAGCAGCTCGCCGAGCAGCTTTCGCCTATGATGACCGAATATTCTTTGTATATCTCGTTGAACGAGAAGCTGTTCGAGCGTATCAAGGCAGTATGGGAGCAGCGCGAATCCCTCAATCTTGCCAAGGACCAACAGCGCCTCCTCGAAAAAACATACAAGAGTTTCGTCCGCGGCGGCGCCAATCTCGACCCCGAGCAGAAGAGCCGATACAGCGCTCTCAGCGAAGAGATTTCTCTCCTTCAGCTGCAGTTCGGAAAGAATCTGCTTGCCGCCACCAACGCTTTCACCCTCGACCTCACTGACGAAAGCCAGCTTGCCGGATTGCCCCAGTACGTAATAGATATGGGTGCGTCCACCGCCGCCGAGAAAGGCAAGAGCGGATGGGTTTACGACCTCACTGCTCCGAGCTATCTTCCGTTTATGAAGTTCAGCACCCGTCGCGATCTTCGCGAGACACTCTACAAGGCCTACCGCAGCCGCAGTGTCTCGGGCGAATTCGACAACCGCGAGGTTTGCGCCCAGATAGCAAGCAAGCGTATTGAGGTAGCCAATCTCCTCGGATACAAGACCTACGCCGACTATGTCCTCGACGACAGAATGCTCGGCAGCGTGCAGAAAGTCCGCGAGTTTATGGCAGAGCTCTCCGAACCCTCTCTCCCCATTGCACGCAAGGAGGTAGCCACCGTCGAGGCCTATGCCCGCCGCAACGGATTCACCGAGGCCGTCTTCCAGCCATGGGATTTCACCTATTGGTCCGAGAAGTACCGTGCCGAGGCGTATGACCTCTCCGACGAGGAACTAAAGCCCTACTTCCGCCTCGAAGACTGCATCGATGCCGTTCTGGGTCTGGCTACCCGTCTTTATGGCATTAGCTTCAACGAGCGCAAAGATATCCCCGTTTACCACAAGGACGTAAAGGTCTATGAGGTGTCAGACTCCGACGGAAGGCATCTGGCACTCTTTTACTGCGACTTCTTTCCTCGCGAGAGCAAGAGGGGAGGAGCCTGGATGACCGAATTCCGCGGGCAGAGCATACGTAACGGCGTTGAGATGCGCCCCTTCATCTCCATAGTATGCAATCTGTCCAAGCCCACCGCCAGCGCACCTTCTCTGCTGACCCACGACGAACTCACCACCTTCCTCCACGAGTTTGGCCATTCGCTTCACGGAATTCTTGCCGAAGGCCGCTACGGATCGCTTACCGGTACCAATGTTGACCACGACTTCGTTGAACTTCCCTCGCAGATAATGGAGAACTTCGCCTTCCAGCCCGAGTGGCTCAAGACTTTTGCACGTCACTACGAGACAGGTGAGCTTATCTCCGACGAGCTCATTGCCAAGATAGTCGCTGCAAAGAACTATCTTTCAGCCTATTATCAGATAGGGCAGCTCCAGTACGGCACTATCGATATGGCGTGGCACACTCTTACCGAGGCTCCAACTGTCGATGCCGTCGAGTTTGAAAGGCAGGCAGTTTCCTCGCTCCGCACTCTTCCGAGTGTTCCCGGAACCTGCACTTCTACGTCATTCAGCCATATCTTCAAGGGAGGATACGCTGCCGGTTATTACTCCTACAAGTGGGCGGAGGTGCTCGAGGCTGATGCCTGGTCTCTATTCGAAGAGAAAGGGATCTTCAACCCCGAGGTTTCATCTGCCTTCCGCCGCGAGATACTCAGCCGCGGTTCCTCTGAAGACGAGGCTGTGATGTTCCGTAACTTCCGCGGACACGACCCCCAGCCCTCAGCCCTCCTGCACAAGCTCGGCATCAAGTAATCCCCAGAAGGCCTTTTGACGGGGGGTGAAGCCGACTGGTGAAATTCACCTCGCAAGGCAATGTGCCTCAGAGGGCATTCTGGAGGGGGTGCGGCTCCGAGGTGGACACAAAGTCGTTCCACCTCAAAAGGCAACCTGCCTCTGAGGCACTTCTGGCAGGGGGAGCCCCGACCGATGAAATTCACCTCGGAAGGCAATGTGCCTCTGAAGGCATTGTAGAGGGGGTGAGGCTCCGAGGTGGATACAAAGTCGTTCCACCTCTAAGACCAATATGCCCCAGAAGCCCTTCTGAAGGGGGGCAACCCAAAAGGTGAATTTCACGAGATCATCGAATCGGCCTCTGAGGCACTTCTGGCAGGGGGAGCCCCGACTGGTGAAATTCACCTCGAAAGGCAATGTGCCTGAGAAGCCCTTCTGACGGGGGTCAGTCCAAAAGGTGAATTTCACGAGATTCCCCAATCGGCCTCTCAAGTACTTCTGACAGGGGTAGCCCTGACCCGTGAAATTCACCTCTGAAACCAATGTGCCTCTGAATGCCTTCTGACGGGGGTCGTCCCAAAAGGTCAATTTCACGAGATCATCGAATCGGCCTCTGAGGCCCTTCTGACAGGGGTTGCCCCAACCGGTGAAATTCGCCTCTGAAACCAACCTGCCCCCTTCACCTCCCCTAACAAAAAAGGAGAGTGACGAAGTCAATAGACTTTCTGTCACTCTCCTTTAGTGATCATCAGCGTGGCTTCTTACCTAGCGCCAATGTATTTGTGCAGCGTGGCGCGGACTGTTCCCTTGCCGGCGAACAGTTCTTCTTACCTTGCGCTGACGTATTTGTGGAGTGTGGCGCGGACTGCTCCCTTGCCGGCGAACAGTTCCTTGACCATTCCTTCAATCTTATCTCCGAGACCTGCCTCGTAGAGGTCGAGTCCGAAGACATCCTTGCGGCTGTACAGAGCCTTGAGGCAGCTGTAGTCCTGATTGGCCTTTCCGACTTCGAGGGGAGCGACTATCGCCTGGAGTTCTGCAAGCAGAGGGTCGGTTGAAGGCTCAAAGACTTCGCAGTTGTCATCAAGCCCCTTGAGGTAGCGGGCATATCCTGCGAGGGTCAGAGGGATGAGCACGAGGTTCGACATATCCAGTCCGCGGGCGATGTACTTCTTGATGGTTTCGCCAAAGCGGATTGAGAGCTTCTGTGAGGTATCGGTAGCGATTCTCTGAGGAGCATCGGGCATAAAGGGATTGGGCAGACGCTTTCCGATAACGGTTCCCACGAACTCATAGGGGTTCAGGATACCAGGGTCGGTGACGACGGGCATAGCCTCGATGTAGGCAATCTTCTGGATGAAGCTGCGGAGGTCCTCATCGGCCATTTCAGCTGAAATGAGCGTGTATCCGAGCATGCAGCCGTAGATTGACATTGCAGTATGCAGGGGATTGAGGCAGGTGGTAACCTTCATAGTCTCAACCTTATCGACGGTCTCGCGGGTGGTGTACAGGGCTCCTCCGAGTTCGAGGGGAGGACGTCCGTTGGTATAGTTGTCCTCGACCACCAGATACTGAACCTCCTCTGCATTCACGAAGGGTGCGGTGAAAGACCTCTTTTCGGTAACAATGGTGTTGTTGTCTTCGAAACCGTCTTCAGCGAGCATCTGCTGAACCTTCTCGTGAGGGCGGGGAGTGATCTTGTCAATCATCGACCAGGGGTAGGTTACCTTGGAGCTATCCTTCACATAGTCCACGAAGGCTGCGGGAACGAGTCCGTCGGCGGCCCATTTCTCGGCATAGGCGTGTACGGCGGCCTTGACCTTGTCGCCGTTGTGCGAGCAGTTGTCGGTGCTCTGCAGAGTCAGGGGAGCTCCTCCTGCAAGGAATCTCTCGTAGAGGAGAACGGTCAGCTTGCCCATAGCAAATACGGGGCTGAGCCCGCGCTCGAGGTCGGCAGGAGCGACTCCGTAGCCCTTTTCGGTGATGGTGAAGCTTACCATCTGCAGGCTGGGAGCCTTGAAGATTTCGACAAGCCTTGCCCAGTCTTCAGCGAACTGGGGGTCGGCCTTGAGGCTTTCGGTGATTGATGCGATGACTTTCTTTTCGATGGTACCGCTCGACTGCAGGCTTACGAGCAGCGAAAGGTTCTCGTAGGGACGATAGGCCTTGTCGATGATTTCATAGTCGAAGCTCTCTGCCACAATAACGCCCCTGTCATATTTGCCGCTGTTCAAGGCATCGTTGAGGATGGCTGCAGGGAATGCGCGGAAGATGTTTCCGGCACCGAAGTGTACCCAGGTGGGAGCATCGTGTGTCTTCTTTGCAACGGCCGCAATGTCGAAGCTGGGAAGTTCATACCCCTTGGCTTTCCATTCCGAGGGGTTGAAATCTGGTGAAAGGATGTCTGTAAGTTTCATATTGTTAAACAGTTATTGGTTTGTCGTGGTTTCTGCTCAGTCTGGGATGCCTGCCGAAAGGCCCGGCCCCGAAATGATACAATCAGCACAAATTTACGAATATAAAGGCTTTCCTGCAACCCCCTACGGCACTAAAGCCCACCAGCCTCCATCAACCCCCTACGCCACTAAAGCCTACCAGCCTCCATACCAAAGCGGCCACAAATAATTCAAAGCCTGCCGGGCCTTTTTCGGGCGAGGAGAAGGTAGAGGTATCCCAGGCTTCCGGTTATGATCATATTGAGTGCCTGCGATTCGTGCGACAGGGTGGCATAGATTATCCCCGTGTCCCAGGGAACCCCGAAGAGCCCCGAGAGGGTGAGGGTTACGAAGTAATGGTAGGTGCCGAATCCTCCCGGAGCGGGAACCAGCGACGACAGCGAGCCTGCAGCCATAATCAGCAGGGCATCCATCACCCCAATATGGCCCACTGCCGGGAAAGCCATTGCAATCATAACGCACATAAACCAGTAGCATACCCATATTCCAATGGAGTAAAGCAGGAACCAGCCCTTCTTCTTCATCCGGGTGAAAGATGCGAATCCGTTCCAGACCCCTGCGCCGAAGGCGTAGATGCGCTGGCACAGCCTGTTTGTCGAGCGAAAGGCCAGAACGGCCCTGATCCCGGCCGCAAGCAGCAGCGCAAGGAGTACGACTCCGGCCCAGACCCATCCGCCGAAGCGCGCCTTCAGAGGTATCCAGATGGCATCGGCGAAGAACGAGCCTGCTCCTCCCCAGTCGCAGAACAGTACCAGAAAGTAAACCGCTCCGAGAAAAATGATATCCCAGGCCCTTTCGAGAGCCACAGTTCCGAGAATCTTCCCGAATCCGGCCCCGGGAGTCGAAAGAAGTCCGCTGCGGGCAATTTCTCCGCCGTACGGGATTATGCAGTTTACGAGATTCGCAACGCAGGCTCCGGCTATCGAAGACATTCTCGAGATATTCTTGTCGAGGGGCTTCAGGAGCATATTCCATCTGAGCCCTCTCAGAACGAATGCAAGCAGCCCCAGGGCACAGGACAAGCCTACCCAGACCCAGCGGGTCTGCTTGAGGCCATTGACAAAACTATCCCAGTCCACATTGCGGAAAGAGAAATAAAGAAGTGCTCCGGCTATCGCAAACGAAAGCGTGTACTTGAGTATAGCGCCGAGTTTATTGCCCATACAGGCGGCAAATTTACGAATTAATACCTATATTTGTTTCTTGCAAAAACCGTGACTAAATGAAATCAATCCTCGGAATCGGCAATGCCCTCACAGATATCCTTGCAGTTCTGCCCGACGACAGGCTCCTCAAGGAATACCATCTTCCTATAGGAAGTATGCAGCACGTTGACAGCGAGACAGGCGACAAGGTATGGTCGGCCCTCAAGCCGCTCGGAGTTCATTATGTGGCGGGAGGTTCCGCTGCCAATACCATCACCTGCACCGCAATCCTGGGTATGCCCTCGGGCTTCATAGGCAAGGTGGGAGATGACGAACTCGGCCATCTTTTCAAGAGCGACCAGGAACAGTACGGAGTGAGGAGCACCCTTCTGAAGGGCACCCAGAGCTCGGGACGCTCGATGGTCTTTATATCGGGTCCCAATGCCGAGCGTACCTTCGCAGTGTATCTGGGCGCCGCCCTCGAACTGGTTCCCGAGGATCTGAAGCCCGAATACTTCGAAGGCTACGACTACTTCCATATCGAAGGCTATCTGGTTCAGAACCAAGCTCTTATTCGCCAGGCCGTCAAGATGGCGAAGGATGCCGGCTGCATCATTTCGCTGGATATGGCCTCGTACAACGTGGTCGAATCGAACGGAGCTTTCCTGCACGACCTTGTCGAGAAGTATGTCGATATCGTATTCGCAAACGAAACCGAGTCCAAGGCCTTCACCAAGTGCGACGACCCCCGCGAGGCCCTCGACGAGATAGCCCGCAGCTGCAGAATTGCAGTTGTGAAGGTGGGCAAGGACGGCAGCTATGTCAAGTCCGGCGACGAAGTCCACTACATCGAGGCACGCCCTGCCGTCCCCGTGGATGCCACCGGTGCAGGTGATACCTATGCCGCCGGCTTCCTTTATGCCCATTCCCTGGGGATGGACCTCAAGACCTGCGGAGATGTAGGCTCAATCATTGCCGCCAAGGTTGTGGAGGTTATCGGGACCAAGATTGACATCCCCCGCTGGAGAGCGGCCAAACAGGAAATCCGCGAGCTATGTTCCAGTCTGTAAGAGACTTCCTTCGCCGTCGCGATCTGCGTAAGCACTCATCTACCGTCCCCACGGGCATACGTCCTCTTGCCGGAATACGGAAGGTGGCGGTCTTTCTCCCTGCCGCGGAGGCTGATGCTCCGACCCTCTCCCTCATCAGGGATGCCCTCAGCGGGAAGGAACTGAGCATTTTCGTCATCTCCCCCGAACGCAAGGCCAGTCCAGTCAGCGGGGCAGTGCTTCTGACTCCCTCGCATATGAATATTCTCGGGCGGGTCAGCAGTTCGCGCAAGGTTCCCCGTACCTCAGTGGGAGAAGACCTTTTCATCTCCCTGTTCGAGGAGGACCCCTTTGCCGTGGAGTATGCCGCCAGATGCAGTTCTGCCGCCTTCAAGGCCGGCCGCAGCCAGCTCGAAGGCTCGATATATGATCTTGTAGTTATGACTCCCGACGGGGAGAGAGGCACCTGCGCCGAGGCATTCTCGGAGATGGTGCGTATGATGCAACTTGTGAAATGAATAAAAATCTGTCAGTTGCCCTCAAGGGTTTCGGAATGGGGGCTGCCAATGTGGTCCCCGGGGTATCCGGAGGGACAGTGGCCCTTCTTACGGGCATATACTCCGACATTGTGGGAGCCATCAATTCGCTTACCGAGCCCTCGACCTGGAAGGCCCTGCTGAAGGGTCGTTTCAAGGAATTCTGGCATCTCGTTAACGGAACCTTCCTGCTTTGGCTTGCCGTGGGAGTCCTTGCCAGCGTATTCTCTCTGGCCAAGCTTATGACCTGGGCTCTGTCGCACTATCCTATTCTGACCTGGGCCTTCTTCTTCGGGCTTATTCTCGCTTCGATATACTTTATGCTCAGGGATATACGCGGGTGGAAGCTGACCGACGCCCTGTTTGTGGCCGCCGGAATTGCCCTTGGAGTGGGCATCTGTACCCTGTCTCCGACCCAGACCCCCGATTCGCTGGCATTCATCTTCCTCTGCGGGGCAATAGCCATCTGCACTATGATTCTTCCCGGAATCTCGGGCAGTTTCATACTGGTGATACTCGGAAAGTACGACTATATAATGGAGGCCCTCTCGCGGCTCGACATACCTGTGCTCGCGGTGTTCGGGGCCGGGTGCCTGGTGGGTATCCTGGCCTTCGCCAAGCTCCTTCACTGGCTCCTTGCGCGCTTCGAGAAACAGACTATGCTCGTGCTGGTGGGATTCGTGGCCGGGGCGCTGGTGAAAGTATGGCCCTGGGCCGACAAGGCCTCGGCACTCGCCGCCCAGACCCTGCGAGGCTCCGCATCCGATACCCTCGACCTCCAGATTCCCTGGGCGGTGATCTGCATAGTTGCCGGAGCGGCCCTTGTTTTCATCCTCGAAAAAGCCTCATATTCAAAGAAATGAAAAAGACGATCCTTGCAATTCTTCTGGCTCTGCCCCTGCTGCTTTCTGCACAGCAGAAGAAGACCCTTCCAGTGTGGCAGGAGGGCTATCTCGACATCCATAATGTGGCAACGGCCTGCGGCGACTGTACCTTCATCAAGATGCCGGACGGAACCACTATGCTCATCGATGCCGGCGATATGCGAGGCAGCAGCTGGAATGTAAGATGCCTCCCCGATGACAGCAGGACTCCGGCACAGTGGATTGCCCGCTACATATCCCGAGTGGCACCGGGCACCGAGACCCTCGACTATGTGTTCCTTACGCATCTGCATCCCGATCACTGCGGAAACGGCAGGGCCCTGCGCGACTCCGACCACGGATACAAAGTCTGCGGAATCACCGAGGTAGGAGAGTATTTCAAGATTGGAAAGATGGTTGACAGGGGTTATCCCACTTACGACCTTCCTTCAAAGGAGTACTGCCTGAATCTCAACAAGGCCTTCTTCCCCCACTACCTCAAGTTCCTCGAAAGGGTATCTTCAGAAGGAGGCACGGTTGAGCGCTTCAAGGTTGGTTCACGGGGGCAGTTCGCCCTTCTTCATGACCCTGCATCCTACAAGGGACTCTACGAGGTCTTCAACATAGCCGGAAATGCACTCAAGGCTACTGTGAAAGGCAAGGCCGTAAAGATGTATGCCCCGGGAGACGATGTGTCGAAGTTTGACGAGAATATGTTCAGCTGCGCCATACGCATACGCTACGGAAACTTCGTATATTACAACGGAGGCGACCTGCCCGGCAACAACTACGGCCCCAAGAAGAGAGCCGCCCACAACCGCGACTA
This sequence comes from Bacteroidales bacterium, assembly GCA_029009115.1. Classification (GTDB taxonomy): domain Bacteria; phylum Bacteroidota; class Bacteroidia; order Bacteroidales; family UBA932; genus Cryptobacteroides. The sequence continues at coordinate 64,780 of JAQXJU010000065.1, forward strand.
CGAGTCCGAAATCGCAGACCTGATAGGCCACGCCAATGCAGTCAAGGCCGACCACCACGGTTGGAAGGACAGCTGCAACCCCAATTTCCTGTGGAAGGTACGTCCCGACGTGATAGTCATTCAGGCAAGCCAGGAAAGGCATCCCTGGGTCGAGACCGCGCAGCGCTTCTGCGACCCCCAGTATCCCGGCGAGATGCAGTTGTACATCACCTCCGACCGAAGCCGCAAGCAGCTCGGTGAAGAACTTTACTCGAAGTTCCATACCCCGGGACACATCGTGTTCAGGGTGTACCCTGGAGGAGAGAACTGGCAGGTATTCGTGCTTGACGCAAACGATCCCCAAAATTGGATAATTGAAGAATCAGAACTCAAACAGCTATGAGACAATTCTACCTTACAAATACCCTCACTCACCGCAAGGAACTCTTTGTTCCTGTAAATCCCGGCCACGTGGGGATGTATGTCTGCGGTCCCACAGTCTATGGCGACGCGCATCTCGGCCACGCCCGTCCGGGTGTAACCTATGATGTGCTGAGCAAACTCCTCCGCCATCTCGGCTACAAGGTGCGTTATGTCCGCAACATTACCGACGTGGGTCATCTCGAACACGATGCCGACGAGGGAGAGGACAAGATTTCGAAGAAGGCTCGCCTTGAACAGCTCGAACCTATGGAGGTCGTGCAGACCTATACCCTGCGCTACCACGAGGCTATGCGCCTGCTCAACGTGGCTCCTCCCTCCATCGAGCCCCGTGCTTCGGGACATATACTCGAGCAGATAGAGGCAGTGAAGACAATTCTCGACGCAGGCTATGCCTACGAGAGCAACGGAAGCATCTACTTCGATGTGGAGAAGTACAATGCCGACCACCACTACGGCATTCTTTCAGGACGTACCCTCGAATCGACCCTCGAAGGAACCCGCAGCCTCGACGGTCAGTCCGACAAGAAGGCTCCTTATGACTTTGCCCTCTGGAAAAAGGCTGAGCCCCAGCATATTATGAGGTGGAATTCCCCTTGGGGAGAGGGCTTCCCCGGCTGGCATCTCGAATGCTCGGTGATGGGCGAAAAGTATCTCGGACGCGAGTTTGACATACACGGCGGCGGAATGGACCTTATGTTCCCCCACCACGAGTGCGAAATAGCCCAGAATGTAGCATCGCGCGGGACTGCCGGTGTCCGCTACTGGGTTCACAACAATATGATTACCATCGCCGGCCAGAAGATGGGCAAGTCGCTCGGCAACTTCATAACCCTGCCGCAGCTCTTCTCGGGCAATCATCCCAAGCTCGCGCAGGCCTACACTCCTATGACCGTGCGCTTCTTCATTCTCCAGGCCCACTACCGCGGCACTCTCGACTTCTCTAACGAAGCCCTGCAGGCTGCAGAGAAGGGACTCAAGAGGCTGATGCAGGCCGCCCGCGATCTCTACAACCTTGCAGGTAAGACTCCCGCTGTCCTCTCTTACGGCGAGTTCTCAGAAAGCATAGCTCCCGACAGCTGCAACGCAGAGTCTGCCGAGGTACGGGCCATCTTCGAGGGAGTCTATGATGCCCTATGCGATGATATGAACACCCCCGTAGCTCTTGCACACATCTCCGATGCCGTAAGGCTCATCAATTCGGCCAAGGCGGGCAGTGTCAGACTCAGCGCTTCCGACCTCGAGACTCTGGTCAGGCTCTTCGACGACATAGTCTTCGGGGTGCTCGGCCTTCGTGACGATGAGGCTTCTGCCGGCGAGTCGGGCAAGGTTATAGACGGGCTTATGCAGATGATACTACAGCAGAGAGCCGAGGCCAAGGCCGCCCGCGACTGGGCCACCTCCGACCGCATAAGAGACTCGCTCAAAACATTAGGAATCAGCGTAAAAGACACAAAGGAGGGAGCCGAATGGACAATGGACTGAAGTTCGTGAGCTGGAATGTGAACGGGCTTCGTGCCGTTGCATCCAAGGGCTTTGCCGACATCTTCGCATCTTTCGATGCCGACTTCGTGTGCCTTCAGGAGACCAAACTTCAGGCAGGCCAGATAGACCTTGAGTTCCCCGGATACAGTTCGTGGTGGAACTATGCCGACAAGAAGGGATACTCCGGAACGGTCATCTACACCCGCAGGGAGCCTCTGGCGGTGTCCTATGGGATAGGAATAGACGAGCACGACCACGAGGGACGCACCGTGACCCTCGAGATGGAAGATTTCTACCTCGTGAATGTATATACCCCCAATTCCCAGGACGGTCTGCGGCGGCTTTCATACCGTATGACCTGGGAAGATGCCTTCAGAGAGTACCTCGGGGCCCTGGCCTCAAGAAAGCCCGTGATAGTGTGCGGCGATATGAACGTGGCCCACTGCCCCATAGACCTCAAGAACCCCGATACCAATCACTTCAACGCCGGTTTCTCCGACGAGGAGAGAGGCAAGATGAGCGAACTTCTCGCCTCGGGCTTCAAGGATACCTTCCGCGAACTTCATCCCGACGAGGTCAAGTATTCCTGGTGGTCTTACCGTATGGCAGCCCGCGAGCGGAACGTGGGGTGGCGTATAGACTACTTCCTTGTCTCCGGGGAACTTATGTCCCGTGTAGCTTCGGCCTCAATCCATAACGAAATATTCGGATCTGACCACTGTCCGATCAGTCTTGAACTCAGAAACGCCTGATATTATGATGATAAAGAGAATTGCAGCAGTGCTGTTTGCAGCAGCAGGCATCTGTCTGAGCCTCGGAGCTCAGAACAGTCCTTCGTGGATACGTTCAGCATCCATCTCCCCCGACGGAAAGACCATTGCCTTTGCCTGGCAGGGAGATATCTGGACGGTCCCCGTCGGTGGAGGACTTGCGAGCCAGATTACTACCAACCCCGCCCACGAGACCGACCCTATGTGGACTCCCGACGGCAGCCGCATAGTCTTCTCCTCGACCCGCGAGCTGTCGAAGGACATCTGGTCTGTTCCCGCAAGGGGAGGCCGTCCCACCCGGATTACGACTTTCCCCGGCAACGAAACCCCTCTTACCGTTACCCCCGACTCCAAGTTGGTCTTCTGGGCGAATATCCTTCCGGATCCTGCCTACAGCGGATTCCCTTCGACTCCCCAGATTTATGAGGTTTCTCTCGAGGGAGGCAAGCCCCGGATGATATTCTCAATACCTATGATGAATATGAGTTTCAATGCTGCCGGAGATGTCCTGTACGAAGACTACAAGGGCTACGAGGACAGCTTCCGTAAGCACCACACCTCGTCGGTAACCCGCGATATCTGGCTCTGTAGCAAGGGAGTATATCGCCAGCTGTCCGACTTCAAGGGCGAGGACCGCAACCCTGTGTTCGGCCCCGACGGCGACCGCTACTACTACATCAGCGAGCGCGACGGTACCCTGAACGTGTGGAGCGGCCGAATCTCGGATCCAACAGAGTTGAGGCAGATTACCCGTTTCACCACCAACCCTGTCCGCAACCTCAGCGTTGCGTCGGACGGTACCCTCCTTTTCGGCTGGAACGGCTCTCTTTACACCTGCCGCGACGGGGCTGAGCCTTCAAAGGTCAGCATCGAGGCCGTCAAGGATCAGCTTGAGAGGGATGTCGTGCGCAAGCGTATTCTGGGAGGGGTCACAGACTGCAGCCCTTCGCACAACGGCAAGGAGGTGGCAATAGTTTCGAGAGGCGAAATCTTTGTCAGTGCAGTTGATTTCAGCTCCACCGCCAGAGTTACCGAGACTCCCTATCAGGAAAGGGGAGTGAGCTTTGCCCCCGACGGAAAGACTGTTTACTATGCCGCCGAGAAGAACGGGCACTGGGGAATCTACCGCAGTTCACCCAAGGATAAGAAGGCAAAGTTCCTCTCGCTTGAGACCGACTTCGAAGAGGAGCAGTTCTCCGACGGCGACCAGACCTGCTTCCAGCCGGCAGTATCTCCCGACGGAAAGTGGGTGGCATTCCTGCGCGACCGCACCGAAATCGTAATCAAGAGCACGAAGGGCAAGGAAGAAAGGTCGCTTCTGAAGGGAGCCAACTACTCCTACCGCGACGGCGACCTAGACTTCGCCTGGAGTCCCGACAGCCGTTACATCCTCACCGACTACGGTGCCCAGGGAGGATGGAACAATTCTGACATAGCCCTCATCGACATCGAGAAGGGCACGGTGACCAACCTGACCTGCAGCGGATATTCCGACGGCGGTTTCCGCTGGGCCCTCGGCGGAAAGGCTATGACCTGGACCTCCGACAAGGCCGGTTACCGCAGCCACGGCAGCTGGGGAGCCGAAAGGGACATTTACATTATGTTCTTCGACCGCCAGGCTTACACCGATTTCCTGCGCAACGAGAACGACACCAAGATAGAAAAGGCCGTCAGTGCTTCAGACAAGAAGAAGTCCGACTCTAAAGATAAGGACAAGAAGGACTCTACCAAGGTCGAGAAGGTCAAACCCCTCGAACTCGACCTCGAGAATCTTGAAGACAGAACCATAAGACTCACAAGCAATTCGGGCCGTCTCGGAGGGCATATCCTCTCGCCCGACGGCGAAAAGCTCTACTATGTCGCCAGTGGCCTCAAGGGTTCCGAACTCCTCTGTATGGAGGTCAAGTCCAGGAGCATCAAGGTGGTATCTTCGGGCATTGGAGGATTCGTGGCCAGCCCCGACGGCAAGAGCATCTACTTCTCGAGCCTGTTCGGAATAAGCAAGATGGATCTTGCCTCGGGCAAGAGGACTTCCATCTCCTTCAGCGGCGAGTACCAGTACAGGGCCGACAAGGAGCGAGAATACATCTTCGAGCATATCTGGAAGCAGGTTAAGGAGAAGTTCTACGATGCCGACATCCACGGAATCGACTGGCAGGGCATTCACGACAACTATGCCTCGTTCCTGCCTGACATCACCGACAACTACGCATTCCAGGAACTCCTATCCGAGATGCTCGGCGAACTCAACGGTTCGCATACCGGGGCCCGCTACCGCACCAGCGTTGGCGTAGGGGCAGGAAGGCTCGGTGTCCTGTACGACGACTCCTTCGATGGTGAGGGGCTCAGGATTGCCGAAGTGCTCCCGGGCAGCTGCCTTGGCAATGCATATCCTTCGCTGAAGGCCGGCGATGTCATCACCGCCGTGAACGGCAAACCCATTGCCGCAGGAAGCAACTGGTACGACGTTCTTCTGAATAAATATGACAAGAGGACTGTAGTAAGCGTCAAGAGCGGCTCAAAGACAAGCGACGTTGTCGTGTATCCCACCAAGAGCGACACCGAACTGCTGTATCGCAGATGGGTACGCCGGAACGAAGAGACTGTCGCACGCCTCTCGGGAGGCAAGGTTGGCTATGTCCACGTCAAGGGAATGGACTCCGACAGTTTCCGTGAGGTGTATTCCAAGGCCCTCGGCAAGTATCGCAGCTGCGACGCCCTTATCGTGGATACCCGTCACAACGGCGGCGGGTGGCTCCACGACGACCTTGCGACCTTCCTCAGCGGCAAGGCATACATCGAGTTCCGCCCCCGCGGGCAGTACATCGGCACCGAGCCTTTCAGCAAATGGACCAAGCCGTCCTGCGTGCTTATGGGCGAGGACAACTATTCCGATGCCTGCGGCTTCCCCTATGTTTACAAGACCCTTGGTCTGGGTAAGCTCATAGGAGCCCCTGTGCCCGGAACGATGACTGCCGTATGGTGGGAGTATCAGGTTGACTCCAGCATTGTCTTCGGTATTCCTCAGGTCACTTCTTGGGGCCTGAAGGAGAACCGACCCCTTGAAAATTTGCAGATAGAGCCTGATATTCTGGTATATAACGATCCGGCAAGCGTCGCCGAAGGCAGGGATATCCAGCTTGAAAGGGCTGTACAAGAGATGCTAGGAATGTAAAATAGTCATTATCAGGCAGGAAACGCTTGCTTTTTTGCGTTTTTTTTTATTGCTTTGCTACTTTCGGCCTGAATTTATGAAGCAAAGTAAGATACTTTGTGTGCTGGCTGCTCTGTGCGTCAGCACACTTCTTTTTTCACAGACCTACCGTCAGGTTACCGGAAAGGTCCTTGATACCGACGACCTGCCTCTCCCCGGGGCGGTCGTAATGGTCGCCGGAACCAAGACCGTTGCCGTAGCCGACGAGAAGGGTTCGTTTTCACTGCGCCTTTCAGATGCGAAGAATACGCTGAATGTCAGCTTCCTGGGAATGGAAGACGTAAGTGTTGTCGTTGGCCCCGAGCAAAGCAGCCTTACAATCAGGATGAAGGCGAACAATATGCTTGAGGAGGTCATAGTGGCGGGTTATGGTGTTGTCCAGAACCGCGAAAACCTCACCGGATCGGCCTTCGAGGTAAAGTCGGAGAAGATTGCCAAACTGCCCGCCGCACGTATCGACAACCTTCTTGCCGGCCAGATTCCAGGCCTGCGCATAATGGAGAGCACCACTACCGGCGGCCGCACCTCCATCAAGATAAGGGTGCGAGGCGAGGGTTCGCTCAGCGCCTCGAACGAGCCTCTGTGGGTTATTGACGGGGTTCCCATCTATACCGGAACCAAGAACAACCAGGTTTACGGAACCAGCAATACCGTCAGCCCGATGTCGATGATTGACCCCGAGGACATCGAGAGTATGACTGTTCTAAAGGATGCCTCCACGACCGCCCTCTACGGAGCCGACGGAGCCAACGGGGTTATTCTCGTCACCACCAAGAGCGCCTCTGGCAAAGGAGCACGCTTCGGAGCTTCAGTCAAGTACGGTATCTCGAGCCTTGACCGTTCAACCACTGTCAAACGCCTGAACGGCAAGCAGTTCCTTGAGCTCGCAAGAGAAGGATGGGCCAATGCCGGCAAGGACCCCGCCCTCTTCCCCTATCAGGACAACGAGCACAATACCTACAGCACCACCGACACAGACTGGTACAGCGTCTATTGCGGCATAGGCCAGAATATGCAGGCCAGCTTCAATGCATCGAGTTCTTCGGACAAGATTGAAAACTACTTCACTGCGTCGTACTACACCAACAAGTCCAACTACATCGGCAACTCGCAGCAGAGGGTATCCTTCCGCAACAAAAGCAGTTTCAAGTTTACCGACAACTTCAATATCCAGGTAAACCTGTCCGGAACCTATAACCACAACGACATCTTTACCATCTACTCGAGCTACGACGAGATTCCTCCCATCTTCGACCCTTATCTCGAGAATGGCGACTACAGGCTCTACAACTGGTATTATGACGATACCGGAGAGATGGTCCAGAAGAAGTTCTACGCCAACAAGCTCCCCGAACGCGAGTACAACGACAACTACCAGCGTACAGGAACCGTTCAGGCAAATGCCCGTGCCTCGTGGAAACCTTTCAAGGGTATGGAGATATCCGCCGTGCTGGGCACCGACCTAATGAATACCTACGAAGCCACCTACAGCGACTCGCGTACCCTTTCGGGAATGAGTTCGAGCGGCTACAACGGCTATTCACGCAGGTCAGGCGTGTTTTCGATGGTCTCAAACGGCAACTTCAGGGCCAATTACAACCGCACCTTCTCAGGCAAGCACAGCGTTCAGGGAATGGCTGGAATAGAACTGACCGACAAGCGCAACGAGTACCTCTATGCCACCGGCAACGGCTTTATGAACGATTCCATCAAGGAGATCAACTTTGCCGAGGCTTCTACCCGCAAGGGTTCTTCAAACGCCTACCACAACAGGTCTCTCTCCTATATGGGATTCGCATCCTATTCCTACGACCGCCGTTACACGATAACCCTCACTGCCCGTCGCCAGGGTTATTCCTCGTTCAGTGACTATTCGCGCTGGGGCGAATTCCTGTCACTCGGTCTCAACTGGAACGTAAAGGCAGAACCCTTCTTCAACGTGGACCCCATTTCGACCCTGAATGTCAAGGCCTCCTACGGTAACAACGGAAACTCCCGCGTTGACACTTCCGCATCATACGGTTCGTATTCCATCTCCGACGGCAACTATTACGGAGGTGCTGCGGGAGCCGTGCGCGGAACTCCTGCCAATCCGGGTCTGAGTTGGGAGAATACCTACATCACCAACTTCGGATTCAACCTCGGATTCTGGCACCGGCTCAACTTCTCGGCCGAGTACTACAATAGGCGCACCGCCGACCTTCTGTACAGCGGAAGGGTATCTGCGGCCATCACCAGCGGCAGCGTCACGAGGAACGTGGGCGAAATCACCAACCACGGTTTCGAGTTCACAATCAGCGGCACACCCATCGACAACGGAGATCTCACCTGGAATATCGAGCTCAACGGCTCCAAAAACTGGAATCTCATCACCAAGCTCTATAAGGGAATGCACACAGGCTTCTTCGACTATGTATGGATGGAGGGAGCCAGCAAGGATGCCTGGTGGCTGGTCAGATGGGCCGGAGTTGATCCTACCAACGGCAAACCTATGTGGTACGACATCGACGGCAACTTGACCTATACCTTCAGCTACGACAACCGTGTCCTTCTTCCGGAGTACTCGCACGAGCCCGATTTGTACGGAGGTCTGACCAGCACCTTGAGATGGAAGAACCTCTCAGCCAGGATAGTTCTGGACTACACTCTCGGAGGATACGACCTCTTCAGCCTGCTCGACGACGGTTACGACTGTATAGGCGACAACCCTCCCGTCGAAGCGCTGGACCACTGGAGACAGAGCGGAGAAGCAGCCCTGAATCCCGCGTTCATATACAAGAACGACAGCAAGTCATTGACAAGCAGCACCCGCAACCTCTATAAGATGACCAATGTCCAGTTGAGGAACATCACCCTCACATACTCGGTCCCCAAAAACCTTTGCAAGGTCATTAACCTCAAGGGACTGGAACTCTCGCTCATTGGCGACAACCTCTATCTGTGGACTCCTGGCCAGAGTTCGAAACACAACAGCTACAAGACCCTCAAATACAGCGAGGGTATGACAAGAACCGTTTCCGGACAGATTTCACTGCAGTTCTAAGATGAAAAGAATAACACTGATATCAGCACTCGTGTCGCCTTTCCTCCTGACCGGATGCAACTTCCTGAAGGTCGAGAGCATTGGAAAGAGCACAATAGACACCTTCTTCAGCGAGCCTTCGGGGATGATAGCAGCCGGAGAGGGGCTTCATACCCTTTTGCTTGAATTCTTCGACGACATAGTGATACGCTGTGCCGAGATGGGCGGAGATATGCTCAACGAGAACAGCATAAATGCCGACGAGGGCATGGACCTTTACTACAACTTCGGTCTTACGCCCGACTACAATGCCACCTATCCACTCACTGCATACAGCAAGGGATACACAGTGGTATCCAATGCAAACTATATCCTCAAATACGGTCCCTCTCTGATTGAGCAATATCCGACCCGTGCCGATGAGATGCGCCGGGTGATGGCATATGCGTACTTTGCCCGTGCAGTTGCCCACCACCAGGAGTGCAACCTCTACGCCCAGCCCTGGTCCTATACCAAAGATGCCTCGCACCTCGGGATGCCTGTCATTACCTATGTCCCCGGATTCGAGGATATCATCCCCCGAAAGACTGTCGCTCAGGTTTATGCCCAGGTCATCGAAGACCTCCACGAGGCTCTGAAGATCTTTAACTCCCTTGCCGCTTCGGGCGAAGAGACCTCGGTGAAAGACCCCTACCACATCAGTGGCATTGCCTGCGAGGCTATGCTAGCGAGGGTTTATCTCTACAAGAACGACTGGGAGAATGCCGAGAAGTATTCCTCAAAGGTCATAGCCAAGGTCCCCCTCTCTCCCAGGAGCGAATATGTGGCAATGTTCCGCCAGAGCCAGACCAACAAGGGCAAGGAGACGATACTCAGGATGAACGGCTATGACAAGACCAGTTCGATGCGTGCCTTCTACGACCCCACAGCCCTTATGAAGTTCTATCCCGACCCTGTTGTTTACACTTGGTTCGATGATGACGATGTTCGCAAGGAGCTACTTACTTATGTGGGAGAGTCCTGCGAGGACAGCTATGCCGGAAAGAGTTTCTCCGCGGTATGCAAGTTCCTCCCCCTGAAGAGTATTACCGACGAGATGCTCCGGGTTCCCGACAATTTCATTCTCCGTTGCTCCGAGATGTATCTCATTCACGCAGAGGCTCTTGTAAAGGGCGACTCTCACAATCTTTCTGCCGCTGCTGATGACCTCCGCAAGCTCATAGCCCGTGCGCGCGGATGTGCGGAGAGCAGTGTGTCGCTCCCGTACACAGATGCCTCGTCGCTCGAGGAACTGATTGATTTCGAACGTCGCCGCGAACTTGCCTATGAGGGGCACCGCCAGTTCGACATAGCCCGTACCGGACGCGACCTCGTGCGCTCTTCGACCAGCAACGCCAGGGTCAAGACCCTCAAGTATCCGGCCTACAATTACATCCTGCCCATAGCCCAGATGGAGATGCAGGCCAACGAGTCGATGATTCAGAACGATGGTTACAAAAAGCAATAGACCTTTTCCGAAGATGAGAAAGATATTTGCCATACTTGCCGCAGCATCCATTTTTGCAGGATGCGATGACAATGTCAACGAGGTATTTTCCGACTACTTTGTCTGCATCAAAGACGAGAACGAATCGGAGACTTCCACAATCAAGGATACTTCAAATGAACTGGTGATGACCTACTACATCACCCTCGTGGCCCCGGTGCTTGAGAAGGACGTAGTAGTCAGCTATGAGATTGTGCCCGGGAAGGGTTTGAAGGAGGGCGTGGATTACAAGCCCGTATCAAAGGCCCGTTCTGTCACCTTAGCCCGCGGGGTTACAAGGATGCCAGTGCGTATCATCTACCTCAAGAATCCTGTCGATCCCGAAGCGGACAATACCCTTACCATCACTCTTACAGGAGTTGACCGAAACGGAATTACCCTCGGATATCCCGGCCCGGCATCGAGCTTTGTTTCGCATACCGTTACCAAGGTCCATTCAGAATAATTTCCAGTTAACCAATCAAATAACAAAGTGTTATGAAAAAGAACTTAGTAGTGTTTTTCTGCGCAGCCGCAGCAGTGCTGGCCGGATGCGACGAAAATGGAGCCCCTGAACTGGCTCCTGCAGAGCTTGTGAGCGTTTCTCTGCTTGCACAGGACAATGCCGAATTTATCGAGGAGGATATCACCATCCCCGTATCCAAATCAATGACCGCCCGCATCAAAGGTGGCGGAAAGGGCAAGACTATGGTTCTTACTCTTGCCGCCGGCCAGGATGACGCAATCTTCGTTGAGGAGCAGAAGATTGCAGGGGGCAAGCTCAGCTTCGATGCCAGCCTGCCTGTTGACATTATGGTAAAGGACACCCTTCTGGGTCTCTCAAGTGTGTATGAACTCAAGGTCAAGAATACTGCCGGTGTCCAGATCGACCTCGTCGCATCCTTTGCTGAGGAAAATTGCGCCAAGGATATGAGCTCTGACATAGGATTTGCCGTTGCTCCCGATGGAAGCGCATATATCTCCTACTACCGCAAGGCTACAGTTGTTAAGGACAGCGTCTCCACTACCGACAAGTACAATTCACTGTCGGTTGTCAAGTGGGACGGAACTTCCTTCTCCCAGGTCGGAAGCCCTGCCTTCACCGATGCCAGCGCACGCTCTGTTGCCAATCCTATTTCAATGGGAATCAAACCCGACGGAACACCTGTCGTAATGTACAAGGGGGCGCAGGTCGCCAACTTTATTTCAGTTATGGAGTATAAGAACGGCAAGTGGGATTACATCGGAACCAGTGAAGGTGTTTCCACCAAGTTCACTTCGTCTTATGGCGCGCCTGAATTCTATTATAACCCCAAGACAGGCAACCCCGGTTTCTTCTACACAAGCAGCGTGGGAAGTTCGGACCCCAACTACAGGAACTACGCCGATGTTTCGTTCAACGGCACTTCCTGGGATACAAGCTACAGCTCCCTCGGTTCAGATTATCCTAAATATGGAGACCTTGGCACGAGCAGTGATGGCATTTTCTATAGGGGAGTCTGCTGCAACACTTCAGATGCCGCATATGCTGTAGTGCAGAACAACCTGTATGGCTACTATGTTTACAAGATGACCGATTCGTCTTGGGAGAGGATTGTTGCCAATTACAAACCCGCTGGTGAGGATTACGGTATTCCTACCAACCTTGCCGTCAAGGCCGGTCCCAAGGGTGAGGTTTATGTCTTTGCCGCTTCCTCGAAAGCTGCCACTATGCAACTCTACAAGGTCAACGAGGCTTCGAAGACTCTCGACCTTGTTGGCAATCCTTTTGCCTGCACAGCCGGTTCTTATGGTTCCATCAAGGAGTCTGCCAGCTTTGCAGTTTCGTCTAAGGGCCAGATTGTCAGCATTGTCGGCGAAAAGTTCTATCTCCTCAGCGAGGAAGGCCAGTGGGAGTACGCCACCGACATCGCCTTCCCCGGCACTGTCGAGAGCGATTATTTCATCGCTTACACCAGCGCTGACAGCGGAGTGCTTGCCGTAATGGTTCAGGATGCCGCCAAGTTGAATTCCATCAACATCTACAAATTCGGTCCCGACGACCTCGACTAATTCCCCAAAGCGGGCAGAAACTTTTTTTCAGGTTTCTGCCCGCTTTGTGTTTGGCTGCCCGCTTTGTGTTTGGCTGCCCGCATTGTGTTTGGCTGCCCGCTGGGCAGGGTGTTGCATCTGGGCTGGTATCGCCGCTGGCATTGCCGCTGGGCAGCCCGCCCCCACACTGGGGACCGCGAACGGTATAGGATAAACTATTAGAAATGAAACTGATACTTACAGTCGCTTTATCAATATTGAGGGTTGCCTTCGTCGGCGACCCTCAAGTTGATGACGCCAGGGAACTCGCCTATGCGAGAGCATCGATATATGCTGAGTTGAAAGGCCGGACCGACCTTGACCTTGTGGTGATATTGGGAGACTTGGTGAACGATAAGCCCGAACTTCTGGCACCCTCCAAGGCCTGCCTCGACTCCCTGCCCTGCCCGTGGATATGTGCTCCGGGCAATCACGACAAAGACATCTATTCCCGCCCCAGAAAGGGTAAAGTATCTAAGGTCGCCGTCGAACCCCGTCCCCGCGAGGGCAGTGCTCCCACGCTCGCTGTCGAACCCAGTTCCCGCGAGGGCAGTACTTCCACGCTCGCTGTCGAACCCCGTCCTCGCGATACGAGAACCTTCCGCCGGGTTCTCGGCTATACCGACACTACCTTTGTCCTTGGGGGGATATGCTTTATCAGTATGGATAATGTCCGTACAGTACATACGGCTTCTTATGAAGGTGGACTATCCGAAACCCAGAAGGATTTTCTACGCGATGCGCTGTCATCTGCTCCGGGTGAGATAGTTCTTTGTGCCCATATCCCATTCAGCCAGTGTGAAGGCCGGGACTCTCTTGCGGCAATCCTCTCACCCTTTGCGGAAAGACTTCTTATCGTATGCGGCCATACTCATTTCGTATCACGCGGCACTTCTCCCTTTGGATGCGAGGAGGTTCAGGCCGGAGCCACTTGCGGCACTTGGTGGAGAGGAGTGAAGGGTGATGATGGCATCCCTCTGGCCCTGATGAACTGCGGAGCCCCAAGGGGTTACTTCGTCGCAGACTTCAAACCCTCCTGGAAATCGAATAAATCCCGCCAATCTGCGAACACCCTCCATAGTGGGTGGTATTCTCTTGATTATAAGTGTGTTGGTAGGAAGGCTTCTGAGCGGATGTCGGTCTCAGTACGGGACAGTCTCCTTTTTGTGAATGTCTATGGAGGATCCGCTGAGGGAAAAGTCGTAATAAAATACAACGGTCGTTGGCATACGCTGGATCTTGCCCTCCAACCCGCTCCTGAGGTAATGGATATAATTGACTTTAATTCTTCACAATCCCGGGAATACCGGCGTCTGCATAAGGAAGAGTATATCCCGATGCGGCGCATACGCTCTCCCCATGTTTGGTCTTGTCCTATCCCTAAAGGAAATGGAAGGCTAAAAGTCTGGTACACAGATCCGTCAGGTCCAGTATATAAACACTCTGTGAGATTATAAC